>NZ_BAAFHD010000009.1:0-213943 GCF_054665095.1 Acidisoma sp. C75 | reverse complement strand
CTCGGCGGATGTTCGGTGCCCGGCGCCTCGGGCGGCGGCAGCACGGCTGCCAGCTGATCGAGCGTCATCAACTGCGCCGGCGCCATCGGCTTCAGCGTCAGATACTGCGCGGCGAGGGTCTGCAGCCGCTCGGGGTCGTTCATCAGCGCCCAATCGGCGCGCAGCATGCGGGTCTTCTCGCGCGCCACGTCGATATCGTGAAAGGTCGTGCGCAGCTCCGCCTCCAGCTTAAAGGCGCGCTGCTTGACCTGGTAGAGATAGAGGCCGGAGCCGGCGGCAAGCATCAGGCAGATGCAGGTGAAGGGTCTTATCATGCCACAACCTCCAGCGAGCCCAGCCGCGACGCGGCACGCAGGCGCGCGCTGCGGGCGCGCGGGTTCAGTGCGATCTCGTCCGGCCCGGGCCGCAGGGCCCGCCGGGTCAGAAGGGAAAATCGCGCCGCCGCCTGCGGCAGCAGGCCGCGCGGATCATGACGGGAGGGAGCAGGCGCCTGGCCGGCGGCATCCGTGAGGAAGCGCTTGACGATGCGGTCTTCCAGCGAATGGAAGGAGACGACGACGAGCCGCCCGCCCGGGCGAAGCAGGCGCGCCGCCGCTGCGAGCCCGCGCTCGATCTCGCCCAGCTCGTCATTCACCCGGATGCGCAGCGCCTGGAAGGTGCGGGTCGCGGGATCGATGCCGGAGCGATCGGGCGGCAGCACGCCGCGAACGATCGCGGCCAGCTCGCCCGTGGTGCGGATCGGCGCGGCGGCGCGGGCGGTGATGATGGCGCGGGCGATGCGGCGGGAGTGGCGCTCCTCCCCGAAGGTATAGAGGATGTCGGCCAGTTCCTCGGCCGAAAGCCGCGCCACGAGGTCGGCCGCACTCGGCCCATCCGCGCCCATCCGCATATCGAGCGGGCCATCCGCGCGGAAGCTGAAGCCGCGCTCTGCGTCGTCGATCTGAAAGGAGGAGACCCCGAGGTCGAGCACGATGCCGTCCAGCGCCGAGACCCCGCGCGCGCTGAGCAGATCGAGCATTTCGCTGAACCGCCCGTGGATGAGATGCAGGCGGCCCGGGAAGCGCGCAGCGAGCGCGGCACCTCGGGCGATCGCCGCATGGTCACGGTCGATCGCCCAGAGCGTGCAATCGGCCGCCTCGAGGATGGCGCGGGCATAGCCGCCGCCGCCGAAAGTCCCGTCGAGATAGGTTTCACCGGCCCGCGGATCGAGGGCCTGGAGAACCTCGGCGAGCATCACTGGCACATGGCCCTGCCCGGCCGCGCTCATCGCAGCACCCCGATGCCTTTGACCGAGAGGGTCAGCTTCTTCTCGATCACCGTGCCGAGCAGCGCCGCCTCGTTCCGCTCGCCGGCTTCCGGCTCCCAGATCTGGAAATTGGTGCCGACACCGACGAAGAGCACCGCATCGGTGATGCCGGCATGCTTCGCCATCTTCTCGCCGAGCTGAATGCGGCCCTCACGGTCGGTCTCAGCCGTTTGGGCCTTGCCGTAGATCGCATAGGAGAGGGCGTTATAGTCCTCGCTGAACATCTCGTAGCGTTCGAGAACCTGCTCGCCCAGCGCCTCGAAGCGGGAAACCGGCCAGGCCTCGATGCAGGCATGGGTATGGGATGGGCGCAGGATCATCGACACCGGCCCGTCGGTCTCCCCGGCGATCTTCTTCAGCGCCGTGCGGAAGGGGGCGGGGACCGAGACGCGGCCTTTCGCATCCAGCCTGTTCAGGTGGTTCCCGAAAAAATTCGACATCGGGCCCCCTTTCACGGTCTCGCTGGCCGCAGCGTCTCCATTGACATTGATGACGACGCGCCCGCCGCAATCGCCAAATCGTGGGATGGCATGGGTTAACATGGGCATAAATGGGCGTCAAAGGTATTTACGTTCACATTTTGGAAAAAAGCAAGAAAATACGCCGAGAAACAACAACTTCCCCACCGACGCTCCGACGCCAGGTCATTTCATTTGTTCCTGCTTCGTTCTGTATTTCCACCTTATCGGCGCCGCGCGCGGCATGGGAAAACGGGGGTCTCGCGCCCCTTTCCCATGCCCGCCCATGGGCCGGCATGGGAAAGGCCGGCGGCGCCGTAGCGATCGGGTTTACCGATGGGGGGACAGAAAGTGCCAGACGGCCTGTAAGCCGGGTTCTGTCCGGGCTGCTCGCGCAGCCTTGGACGACCATTCCTCTGGGATGCCGCTCACGCGGCACCTCACGCGACCAACCCGGGCGGCGGGGCGGGAATGCCCTCGCGTCACGCGGCTCGTCACCGCGCCGCCGGCCGCCCCTATTCGGTCTTGCTCCCGGTGGGGTTTACCCTGCCCGCCGCGTTACCGCGCCGGCGGTGCGCTCTTACCGCCCCGTTTCACCCTTACCGGCGGGGCCAAGCCGCGCCGGCGGTCTCTTCTCTGTGGCACTATCCCTGAGGTCACCCTCGCCGGCCGTTAGCCGGCACCGTATTCCCGTGGAGCCCGGACTTTCCTCCCCCGCTCTGCCAAGCAGCGCGAGGGCGGCCGTCCAGCCGTCTGGCGGCGCCTGCTTGCGCCAGCCGGGCGCGCCGGTCAAGGCATCGCGTCCTCGGATCTGGCGAGCACGGCGGCGCGGGCCGCGGTTTCGGTATCGAGCAGGCCGGAGACCAGGCGCGGGCGCCAATGGCGTTGAAAGGCCCGCAGCAGGGTGGCGAAGGCCGCCGGCCCGGCGCCGGGCGGCGGCACCGGATAGCCGAAGCGGGCGAGATCGCCCACCACCCGCGCCGGGTCCACCTCCGCCCCCTCCGCCGCCTCTGCCGGAAAATCCGGCCAGAGGCCGATGCCTTGGGCGGCGAGCCAGGGCCAATCGAAAAGCTCGCCCGGGTCTTCCTTGCGGTCCGGCGCGATATCGGAATGGGCGACGACATTGCGCGGCGGGATGGGGTGGCGGCGGAGCAGCCCTTGGGCGAGCCTGGCGAGGGCCGCCATCTGCGCCGGCGGGAAAGGCCGGTAGCCCCATTCGTGGCCGGGATTGACGATCTCGACGCCGATCGAGCGGCCGTTCAGATCCTCATGGCCACGCCAGAAGGAAACGCCCGCATGCCAGGCCCGCCGCTCCTCCGGCACCAGCTGCCACAGCGTGCCATCCTCCTCCACCAGGTAATGGGAGGAAACCTTGGCCGCCGGGTCGCACAGCCGGTCGAGCGCCGCCGCGGCGCTTTGCATGCCGGTGTAGTGGAGGACGAGGATATCGATCGGCACCCCCGCCGGGCGCGCATCGTGGTTCGGCGAAGGGCGCTGCCGCACCATCAGCCCTTGCGCAGCACGTCGATCGGCACCAACCGGCCGTCACGCTCGAAGTGCCAGAAGGTCCAGCCGTTGCAGGAGGGCGCGTTCTGCACCTCCGCGCCGACCTTGTGGATCGAGCCGCGGATCTCGCCCGCGCTTACGCTGCCATCGGGCCCGACGATGGCGGAAACCCGTCGCTGCTTGTCGTAAAGCACGGTGCCGGCGGCAAGCGCCCCGCTCTCCACCAGATGGCCGAAGGCGATGCGCGGCATCTCCCGCCGCGAGGGGGTGATGGACATCGCCTCCCCCGCCGGCAGCGGCTGGGTTTGCGCGAGCCGCGCCCAGGCCGCCTCGACATAGGCGGGATGGCGCTCGATCCCGATGAAATGGCGATTGAGGCGCTTGGCGACGACGGCAGTGGTGCCGGTGCCGGAGAAGGGATCGAGCACGATATCCTCGGGCAGGGTGGAGGAGAGCAGGATGCGATGCAGCATCGCCTCGGGCTTCTGCGTGGGATGCAGCTTGAGGCCATGCTGGTTGCGCAGCCGCTCCGGCCCGCCGCAGACCGGCATCAGCCAATCGCTTCGCATCTGCAGATCGTCGTTCGCCGTCTTCATCGCCTGGTAGTTGAAGCGGTAGCGGCTATCCCGCCCGCGCGCCGCCCAGATCAGCGTCTCATGCGCATTGGTGAAGCGCCGGCCGCGGAAATTCGGCATCGGGTTGGATTTGCGCCAGATGATGTCGTTCAGCACCCAGAAGCCAAGATCCTGCAGGATGCTGCCGATGCGGAAGATGTTGTGGTAGGAGCCGATGACCCAGAGGGTGCCGTCCTTGCGCAGCACCCGCCGGCATTCCGACAGCCATTCGCGCGTGAAGCGGTCGTATTCCGCGAAATCGGTGAAACGGTCCCAATCCTCGTCCACCCCATCGACGATGCTCTCATCCGGGCGGCGCAGTTGGCCCTGAAGCTGCAGATTATAGGGCGGATCGGCGAAGACGCAGTGAACCGACGCCGGCGGCAGCATCCGCATCATCTGGATGCAATCGCCGAGCAGGAGCTGGTTCAGCGGCAATTCGCGCGTGAGGTCCACGTTCCTCCTCATGATGTCGAACCAAGGCAAAGGCACGCCGGGAGGCAGGGGCCGGAAAACATTTTCACCATGGGCGCGATCAGAGTGCCAGCGCGTCTTGCGCCGCCAGGAAGAGGGGCGGCGCGCGCCCGGCCAGGGCTTCGCCCAGGCTCTCGGGCAGCGCCGGCGCCAGCAGCGCGCGCACCGGGGCGAAGCCGCGGCGATGATGGCGCGTGACCCCCCGCTCACGCAGCGCGCCGAGGTGGCCGGGCGTGCCGTAGCCTGCATTGCTCTCCCAGCCATAATGCGGGAAGCGCAGCCCGAGCCGGGCCATTGCGCGATCGCGCACGACCTTGGCGACGATCGAAGCGGCGGCGATGGACAGGCTCAGCCCGTCGCCGCCGACCACGCATTGCACCGGGCAGCCGAGGGCGGGCGCCTTGTTGCCGTCCACCAAAGCGAGATCAGGCAGGCGCGGCAGGCGGCCGACGGCGCGGCGCATGGCGAGCAGGCTCGCCTGCAGGATGTTGATCCGCTCGATTTCCGCGACCGATGCGGCCGCGACCGCGATTTCGGCCGCCGAGCCGCGGATCGCCATCAGCGCCGCGAAGGCCGCCGTCCGCTGCTCGGCCGAGAGCTTCTTCGAATCGTCGAGCAGGGCCGCGAGCTTGCGCGGCACCCCGCGCGGAAACACGACCGCGGCGGCGACGACCGGGCCGGCGAGCGGCCCGCGCCCCACCTCGTCGAGCCCGGCGACCCGCCCGCCCGCCGCCTTCTCGAGCTTGAAATGCGGCGCCATCAGCCCTGCCCGGTCAAGCGGCGCCAAAGGCCGGCGAGGCTTTCCAGCATGCCGCCGGCCGGCTGCTCCGCCCGGCGCACCTGGCTGTAGGAGACATGCGGCCGCGCGGCGGGCGGCCTGAGCGCGCTCGACATCAACTGCCGCCCGGTCTCCCGCTCGGCGATCAGCCGGCGCTGGAAGGCGAGGATGGCGGCGGAATTCTCGTCGAGCGGCGCTTCCGCCAAGGCTTCGGAGACCGCGGCCGCCTGATCGAAGGCGCCGGCGCGGCGATAGATATCGATGAGGCAGAGGCGCGGCTGCGCTTCCGGCGCTTCCGGCCAGGCGGCGGCCGCCTGCAAGCGCCAGGCGCTCGCCCATTCGGCCTCCGCCGCGTCATCGGCCGCCCAGGCCGCCTGCAGCAGCGCTTCCGCCGCCCCCCATTGATCGCCCCGCCGCTGGCAGAGCAGGGCCCAGAGCAGGAAGGAGCGGGCGAAGGCCGGCGCCTGGTCGCGGAGCGCGGCATATTCGCCGTCCGACCGCACCACCTCGGCATCCCCGGCCGAGAGCGCGGCGAGATCGGGTGCCGCCGCGCCGCAGCCCGAGCATTCCGCGACCCAGCGCCGCAGGGTGGAGCGCGCGGGCTCGCCCGGGCGGAAATCGAGATCGGGGGCGAGTTCGGCCGCCGGCGCCTGAAAGACCGGCCGCACCATCGCGCCGCAGACCGCGCAGACGCTCATGACGGGCTCCTCATGCCGCGCGTGCCCGGAAGGCGGCCAGCCCCTCGGCGAGCCGTCCGAGGGCGCGCTCCAGGCGCTCGGGCGCGACGGCGAAGCAGATGCGCAGCCACCCCTCCCCGCTCTCCCCGAAGGCGATGCCGGGCGCGATGGCGACGCCGTGATCCGTCACCAGCCGCTCGGCAAGGGCGAGGCTGTCGGTCAATCCCTGCACGCGGATGAAAGCATAGAAGGCGCCGGCCGGCGGGGCATAGGCGAGGCCGGGCAGCCGGCCGAGCAGGTCTCCGGCGATCCGCCGCCCCTCGGCGCAATAGGCGCGGAAGGCCGGCGGCGTCACATGATCGGCGATCGCGGCGAGGCCGCCCTCCTGCAGAAAGGGGGCGACGCCGGAATGCGTGACCTCGATGAGTTCGGCGAGATCGTCCCGCACCCCTTCGGGCACCACCAGCCAGCCGAGGCGCCAGCCCGTCATCACCCAGGTCTTGCTGAAGCTGTTGGCGACGATGACGCGATCCTCCGGGCCGGCGATATCGAGGATCGAGGGCGCGGCATCGCGACCGTCGTAAACGAGGCGGGCATAGACTTCGTCCGACAACAGCCAGCAACCATGGCGGCGGCACAGGTCGAGGATGGCGCGCAGCTCCGCTTCCGTCGCGGTCCAGCCCGTCGGGTTATTGGGCGAGTTGAGGATGAAGACGCGCGCGCCGGCGAGGGCGCGGTCGAGCTTGTCGAGATCGAGATGCAGCGTGCCGTCCGCCCGCGCATCGAGCGCGATGGGCTCGACCACGGCGCCCCGGAGGCGCGCGGCATTGCCGGCATTGGGCCAGGCCGGCTCGTGCAGCACCACCCGATCGCCGGCGCTGAGGATGGCTGAAAGCGCGATGGCGAGCGCCGCCATGCCGGAGGCGGTGACCATGATGCGGCTTTCGGAGACCCTCTGCCGATGCAGGCCGGAGAGATAGCCGGCGAGCGCCTCGCGGAGCGCCGGGAGGCCGCGCACATCGGGGTAGCGCGTCTCGCCCCGCTGCAAGGCCGCGCTCAGCGCGCCGACCGCGGCGGCCGGGCTCGGCCGGTCGGATTCGCCGAAGCAGAGGAACTCGGTATCCGGCCGGGCGAAGGCGAGCCGCGCGACGGAGACGATGCGCGATCCTTGAAGCCGGGTGAGATCGAAAAGTTCGGATGACATGCGACTCGGGCTAGCACACCCCGCCGCGCCGAGGCGAGAGGCGAAAGCAAGCCCTGTGCGCCACCTTCGGGCGCCCCCGGGCGGCGCGGCGGACCGATCCTTGCGCCGACCCGCGCGGGGCGGGTGAGCCGGCGGCGCGCCCCGGCAGGGGTGACGCGCCTGCGCCGCTCGCGCGGCGTCTTTCGGAAGAACCGGCGCCGCCCGCAGCCCCGCGGCGCGGATCGCCGTCTGCCCCGACCCCGAGCCCACCCCCGGTGCGGGGCGGGACAAGTCTATGGATGAAGCATCAACGGAGACACATCAACCCAGCGGTGGGCTCTTCCGCCTATTCTTCCTCGTCCTCATCCTCTTCCAGAAGGAATTGGTCGGCCTCGCGATCATAGCTGAAGAGTTCGGAATACCGCCCCCAGGAGACGATGGTGCGCATGGTATCCTCGGCGAAATCGGGGGACATGTAATCCTCCAGCTCGTCGCGGAAGCGCAGCGCCGGGGCGCGATGGTTCCACCGCTCATCCAGCACCTGGCGGATCTGGCCGAAGATCGGCACATGAGCGCGCAGTGCTGCGGCGAACTGCTCCTTGCGGTCCTCGGTATCGGCATTGACGAAGCGGCGCCCGGCTTCGGTGAGCTTGATGTCGCCATCCGCCACTTCCGCGAAATGCAGCATCTGCAGCGCCTCGCTGATGGGGAAGAGGTCGTCGCCCTCCATCTGGAAGGCGGTGGCGAGCGCCGGCAGATCGGCGCGCCCGTTATAGGGCTCGCCCTCCACCGTCTCCATGAGGCCGGCGATGAGGTTGGTCGAGACCAGCGGCAGCGCCTGGTAGGCGACGGCGGGCGGCGGCACGCCACGCTCATGCGCCGCCGGCTGGCGATGCTCCACAGGCCGGCGCGTCATCAGCGCGTAGATATCGTCCACCATCTGGCGGAAGGCGGGGTCCAGCCGCTCGCGCGGATGCGGAAAGGGTACCACGAGCTCGCTCGCCACCCGGCCGGGGTTGGAGGAAAAGACCAGGATGCGGTCGCACATCAGCACCGCTTCCTCGATATTATGCGTCACGATGAGGACGGATTTCACCGGCAGGCGCTTTTCCATCCAGAGATCAATGAGATCGGTGCGGAGCGTCTCGGCGGTCAGCACGTCGAGCGCGCTGAAGGGCTCGTCCATCAGCAGCAGGTCGGGATGCACGACGAGAGCGCGGGCGAGGCCGACGCGCTGGCGCATGCCGCCCGACATTTCCTTCGGATAGGCGTTCTCGTAGCCGCCGAGGCCGATGAGGTCGATCGCTTCCTCCGCCCGGCGCGCACGCTCCGCCTTCGGCACGCCCTGGGCTTCGAGGCCGAGCGCGACATTCTCCTCGACGGTGAGCCAGGGGAAGAGCGCGAAGCTTTGAAACACCATCGAGACGCCGCGCACCGGCCCGGTGATCGGCCGGCCGCGCCAGCGCACATCCCCGGCGGTGGGCTGCAAGAGGCCCGAGACGATCCGCAGCAGGGTCGATTTGCCCGAACCCGAGCGGCCGAGCAGGCCGACGATCTCGCCCTCCTTCAGGGTGAGATTGACATCGTCCAGAATGATGACATCGGCCGCCGCCTCCTTCGGGTAGGATTGGCGGCAGTTCGCGATCTCTACGAGGGTCGCGGCGTCCTGGGGCAAGCTATGGTCCATGGGCGTCTCCTGCCGGTCTCGGAGCGAATCGAACATCATCAGAAGGTCAGGCGGCGGACGGCGAAGGCGTGCAGCGGGCGCCAGAGCAGGCGGTTGATGGTCAGCACGAAGGCCGTCATCACCACCACGCCGAGCACGATATGCCCCGTATTCCCCGCATTCGTCGCTTCCGCGATGAAGGAGCCGAGGCCGGTCGCGGTCAGCGTCGTATGCCCCCAGGAGGCGATCTCCGCCACGATCGAGCTGTTCCACGCCGCCCCCGAGGCGGTGAGCGCGCCGGTGACGTAATAGGGGAAGATGCCCGGCAGGATGACGCGGCGCCACCACAGAATGCCGCGCACGCCGAAATTGGCCGAAGCCTCCTTGAGATCGCCCGGGAAGGCGGAGGCGCCGGCGACGACGTTGAACAGCACGTACCACTGCGTGCCGACGATCATCAGCGGCGTCAGCCAGATATTTGGATCGAGCCGGAAATAGACCAGCAGGATCACGACGATGGGAAACAGCAGATTGGCCGGGAAGGCGGCGAGGAACTGCGCCACCGGCTGGATGAGCCGCGCCCAGCGGGGCCTGAGCCCGATCCAGACCCCGATCGGCACCCAGATCAGCGAGCAGATGATGAGCGCCGCCGCCACCCGCAGCAGGGTGCAGAAGCCGAGCAGCACGACATGGGCGAGGAGGCCGAGCGAGACATCCCGCGCGACGAAGCGGATAATGTGCCAGAGCGCGAAGCCGACCAGCAGGACGATCACCCCGTACCACAGCATGTCGAGCAGCCGCGAGGGCCGCTCGGCGCTGCCGCGGCCCTTCAGCGCCAGCGGCAGGCGCATGCGCAGCCCGCCGAGGGCGCTCGTGAAATCACCGATCGCCTCGCCCATCACGCGCAGGAGCTGGGTGCGGCGCAGCAGGCTGAGCACCCAAGGATCCGGCGCGACGCCGCCGCTCGTCATCTCGAAGCGGAATTTGGCCGACCAGGCGACGAGCGGGCGGAACAGCAGCTGATCGTAGATGAGGATGACGACGAGCATCGCGACGATCGCGGCGAAGACCGCCGAGAGATTGCTCTGGGACAGCGCGACCGAGACATAGGAGCCGATGCCCGGCAGCAGGAAGGTTGTGTTGCCGACGGTGACGGCTTCGGACGCGACGACGAAGAACCAGCCGCCCGACATCGAGAGCATGGTGTTGAACACCAGCCCCGGCATCGCGAAGGGCACTTCCAGCCGCCAGAAGCGCTGCCAGATGGTGAGCTGGAAGCTGCGCGAAGCCTCATCCAGATCGCGCGGCACGGTCGTCAGCGACTGGTAGAAGCTGAAGGTCATGTTCCAGGCCTGGCTCGTGAAGATCGCGAAGACCGCGGCGAGTTCGGCGCCCAGCACGCGGCCGGGGAAGAGATTGAGGAAGAACAGAACGGTGAAGGACAGGAAGCCGAGGATCGGCACCGATTGCAGGATATCGAGGGCCGGGATGATGATCATGCTGAGGCGGCGGCTCTTGGCGGCGAGCGGCGCCACGATCAGCGTGAAAAGGATCGAGAAGACCAGCGCCACGAACATCCGCAGCGTCGTCCTCAGCGCATAATAGGGCAGATAGGCGAGGCCGAGATGGATCGTCGTCTGCTGCGGCAGCCGCGCCAGCGTGCCGCCCGCGGCATGGGCGATCAGGATGATGAGCGCGAGCACGCAGGCGATGGCCACGAAATCCCAGATATTGGGAAGGCGGCGTCCGTTCAGGAAAGCAGGCGAGGCCGCGGTCGTCATCTCTGCGCGCGCTCCTGGGCTTGATCAATTGAAGGAGAGCCGCAAGCGGCCGGTCGGGCGCCTGTATCTCAGCCCGGGGGGGCCTGTCACCACCCTTCCTGTTATGAAAGCATGACAGAGCCGGGCGGGCGGGGCCGGAGGCCGGGCCGCCGGGCGCGGCGCTCAGAGGCCGGTGGAGCCGAAGCCCCCCTGCCCGCGCGCCGTTTCGGGCAGTTCCTCCACCACCTGCCAGCGGATGCGGGTGACGGGGGCAAGCACCGCCTGGGCGATCCGCATGCCACGCTCGACCGTGAAGGCCGCCGCCCCGGCATTGAGCAGGATGACGCCGATTTCGCCCCGGTAATCGGCATCGATAGTGCCCGGGGCGTTGGCCACCAGGATGCCATGCTTGAGGGCGAGGCCGGAGCGCGGGCGGATCTGCAATTCATGCCCCGGCGGCAAAGCGAGGGCGAGACCGGTGGGCACCAGCGCCCGCCCGCCGGCGGCGATGATGAGCGGGTCGGAGACCGCGGCCAGCAGGTCCACCGCCGCCGCGCCGAGGCTCGCATAATCGGGCAGCGGCAGATCCGCCCCATGGGCCAGGCGGATCACCGCGACGCTCGCCTGCCCGCTCATGCCGGGCGCCCCTCGAACCAGGCGGCGATGCGCGCGGCGAGCCGGGCGGCGACCGCCTCCTTGGCCATGCGCGGCCAAGGCTCCACCCCATCCTGCGTCACCAGGCGGATCTCGTTCTCGCCGCCGCCCATGATGCCGCTCGCCGCCGAGACATCGTTGGCGATCAGCCAGTCGCACCCCTTGCGAGCGCGCTTGGCGATGGCATTGGCCTCCACCGCCTCGGTCTCGGCCGCGAAGCCGATGACGAGTGCCGGGCGCCTCGCGCCGGCTTGCGCGATCGTCGCCAGGATATCGGGGTTGGCCACGAGATCGAGCGCCGGGGCGGCGGCATCCGGCCCCTTTTTGATCTTGGCCCCCTGCTCCGCCCGCATCCGCCAATCGGCGACCGCGGCGGCGAAGACCGCGATATCAGCCGGCAAGGCGGCCTCGCAGGCGGCCAGCATCTCCCGCGCCGTCTCGACATGGCGGACGGTGAGGCCCGGCGGATCGGCAAGCGCGACCGGGCCCGAGACGAGGGTGACGCGCGCGCCGAGGGCGGCCAGCGCCGCCGCGATCGCATGGCCCTGGCGGCCGGAACTGCGGTTGGCGATATAGCGCACCGGGTCGATCGGCTCATGCGTCGGCCCGCTGGTGACGAGGGCATGCCGCCCGGCGAGCGGCCGCAGCGGCCCGGCGAGCATGGCGCGGATCGCCTCCAGGATCGCCGGCGGCTCGGCAAGGCGCCCGGGGCCGTATTCGCCGCAGGCCATCGCACCCTCGTCAGGCCCGACGACCGCGATGCCGCGGGCGCGGAGTGTCGTGAGGTTGGAGACCGTCGCCGCATGGCCCCACATACGGTGGTTCATCGCCGGGGCGACGAGAACGGGCTTGTCGGTCGCGAGCAGCAGGGTCGTCGCGAGGTCGGAAGCGAGGCCGGCTGCCATGCGCGCCAGGATATCGGCCGAAGCCGGCGCCACCACCACGAGATCGGCCGCGCGGGAAAGCTCGATATGCCCCATCTCGCTCTCATCGGTCAGCGAGAAGAGGTCCTGATAGACGCGCTCCTCCGTCAACGCCTGGACGGAAAGCGGTGTGACGAACTGGGCGCCGCCGGCGGTGAGCACGGCGGAGACGAAGGCGCCCTCGCGCCGCAGCAGGCGGATGAGTTCGAGCGCCTTATAGGCGGCGATGCCGCCGGCGATGACGAGCAGGATGCGCGCGCCGGCAAGCGGCCGGCAAGCAGGCCCGCCCGCGCCCTCTGTCACAGCTTCCAGCCCGCATGGATGGCGGCGATGCCGCCCGAGAGGTTGCGCACCGAGACCCGCGCGAAGCCCGCCGCGCGCATCATCTCGGCCAGCATCTCCTGATCGGGGAACATGCGGATGCTCTCGGCGAGATATTGGTAGCTCTCCGCATCATTGGCGAAGATCCGGCCGAGGCGCGGCAGCACCTTGAAGGACCAGGCATCGTAGAGCGGAATGAGGGCGGCGATTTCGAGGCGGGAGAATTCAAGGCAGAGGAAGCGGCCGCCGGGCTTGAGCACGCGGAGCGCTTCGGCCAGCACCGCCTGCTTCTCGGTGCAGTTGCGCAGGCCGAAGGCTATGGAGACGATATCGAGGCTATTGGCCGGGATCGGCAGCGCCTCGGCATCCGCGACGAGGAAGCTCAGCCGCTCGATGAGGCCCCGGTCGGTCGCCCGGTTGCGCCCCACCTCCAGCATGGCGGGGTTGATGTCCGACAGGATGGCGGGGCCGCCGCCGCGGGCGAGCCAGCCGAAGCTGATATCGCCGGTGCCGCCGGCGAGATCGAGCAGCCGGCGGCCGGCTCGCGGGTCGAGCGCGGTGATGAAGATCTGCTTCCAGGCCCGGTGGATGCCGAGCGACATGAGATCGTTCATGAGGTCGTAGCGCGGGGCCACGCTCGCGAAGACCTCCCGCACGAGGGACTTCTTTTCCTCCCGCGGGACGGAGCGGAAGCCGAAATCGGTCTGGTCGGGGGAGATCTGGTCTTGCATGGCCTTGTCGCTCATCACCCCTCCCCTATACGCTCGGCCGCGCCATGCCGGAACTCCCCGAAGTCGAAACCGTGATGCGCGGGCTCGCCGCCCGCCTTGCCGGCCGCCGCATCCTGAGCGCCCGCCTCAACCGGGGCGATCTCCGCCGCGCGATCCCGCCAGGGCTCGCCGCCGCCCTCACCGCAAGCCCGGTGAGCGGCTTTCGCCGCCGCGGCAAATATATCCTCATGCGCCTCGCGGCGGGGGAGAGCGTGCTCATCCACCTCGGCATGTCCGGCCGGATGGTGATCAGCCCCGCCGGCCGCAATGAGCCGCCGCCGGCCCATGAACACCTGGTGATGGAGACCGAGGACGGGGTGCGGATCGGCTTCGTCGATCCCCGGCGGTTCGGCCTGCTCGACCTGCTGGCGACGGCGGAGGAGGATCGGCACCCGCTGCTCGCCGCCATGGGGCCGGAGCCGCTCGGCCCCGGCTTCGATGCCGCCATCCTCTCGGCGGCCCTGGCCGGGCGGCGGACGCCGATCAAGGCCGCCCTGCTCGACCAGCGGATCGTCGCCGGGCTCGGCAATATCTATGTCTCGGAAGCGCTCTTCCGCGCGCGCATCAGCCCCGAGAGGCTGGCGGCGACCATCCCCGGGGCGCGGGCCCGCCGCCTCGTCCCCGCCATCCGGGAGACCTTGACGGAAGCGATCGCCGCCGGCGGATCGAGCCTGCGGGATTATGTGCAGCCGGATGGCGAACTCGGCTATTTCCAGCATGCCTGGAGGGTTTACGGCCGCGCGGGCGAGCCCTGCGCCCATTGCCAGGCGCCGGGCCTCTGCCCCGGCATCCAGCGTATCACCCAGGCCGGCCGCAGCACCTTCTTCTGCCCACGCAGCCAGCGCTGAGGGCAGCCGCCGCCGATCGGATTTCCTGAGTCCGGCGCAGGGCAGAGCAGCACCGGTGCGGCGCTTGTTCTGCTTGACGAAGTCGACCCCCACCTCTAGAGAAGCCCCCTCATTCGGGGCGGCCGCAAAGCCGCTCATCACGCATTTGGATGTCGATCACACATGGCCAACACCGCCTCTGCCCGCAAGCGCATCCGCCAGACGGCGAAGCGCACCGCTCGTAACGTCGCCCGCCGGACCCGCATGCGCAACGTCATCAAGTCCGTCGAAACCGCGATCGCGACCGGGGATAAGGCTGCGGCGCAGGAAGCCATCCGCGCGGCCCAGCCGCTGCTTCAGCGCGCCGCCAACAAGGGCGTTGCGCACCGCAACACGATCTCGCGGAAGATTTCTCGCCTCTCCGGGCGCATTAAGGCTCTTGCCGCCTAACTCTCCATCTCTCTAGAATGGGGTTCGCCAGGTCTGGCAAACCCCATTCCGACACCTGAGACTTTTACTGTAGTTTCAGAGAAGATTTTCTTTCTGAAGATTCAGAACAGTCTTAAGGGCATCCGATAACAGTAAAGACGCAAGTCAAATGACCCATCGTCTTTGCGCGCGCACCCACAAAATTTAGTCGATATTTGCGGCGTACACCCTTGGGTGATCAAATCCTCCGTTCTTATTTGAGCGCGATTTGAATCTGGTTGCTTCACATGCCCCAGTGACCTAACCTAGCCGTAAGATTGCAGGAGCGTGCCTCTCAGGCGCGCCCCTCCGTCGCTACAGGTTGAGGGAGCGGGCCGCTCGGGCACGCCCGCCTGGTTTTTGCCACGGCCTGGCCTTTCGGGGAGGCTCGGCCGCGGCTGTGATTGATTGTCGCGCCATGGAGCTTCATTTGAGGGCTGCATCAGAAGTGAGGATGGAGGGGCACGACTTTTCCCCATCGGCCGAACTTGCGGCGGAATGGAGCCGCGTGCGTGCCCGCCTGCAAAGCGAGGTCGGCGAGGTTGAATATCGCACCTGGCTGCGCCAGCTGGCGCTCGGCGGCATGGATGGCGATGAGGTGACGGTTCTGCTGCCCACCCGCTTCCTGCGGGATTGGGTGCGCAGCCATTATGGTGACCGTATCAGCGCGCATTGGCAGGCGGAGAATGCGCGGATAAGGCGCGTCGATATCCGCGTCGGCCAGGCGCCGCAGCCGCTCACCACCCCGCTCGCCCCCGGCAACGCCGCCCCGGCCAGCGCCGGGAAGGCGCTGGCCCCGGACGAGGCCGCGCTCGGCGAGGATGCGGACGAGCGCGGGGAAGGCCGCGGCGACGGCATCCTGCTCGATCCACGCTATACCTTCGATACCTTCGTCGTCGGCAAGCCCAACGAATTCGCCTTTGCCTGTGCAAGCCGGGTGGCCGATCAACCATCCTCGCCCGGTTTCAACCCGCTCTTCCTCTATGGCGGCGTGGGCTTGGGCAAGACGCATCTGATGCACGCCATCGCCTGGAAGCTGCAAGCCAGCCGCCGCCCCGGCCTGCCGCCCGTCTCGGTCGCCTATATGTCGGCCGAGAAGTTCATGTACAAATTCATCGCCGCCATCCGCAACCAGTCCACCATCGAGTTCAAGGACAATCTCCGCTCGGTGGACGTGCTGATGATCGACGATCTCCAGTTCCTCATCGGCAAGGACAATACCCAGGAAGAATTCTTCCATACCTTCAACGCGCTGGTGGATGCCGGCAAGCAGATCGTGGTCTCGGCTGACAAGTCACCCTCCGATCTCTCGGGCCTCGAGGACCGGCTGCGCACGCGCCTCGGCTGCGGCATGGTGGCTGATCTGCACGCCACCACCTTCGAACTCCGCATCTCGATCCTGGAAGCCAAGGCCGCCAAGGCGAGCGTTTCGGTGCCGCCCAAGGTGCTGGAGTTCCTCGCCCATAAGATCACCAGCAATATCCGCGAGCTGGAAGGCGCGCTCAACCGCCTCGTCGCCCATTCCGCGCTCTTCCAGCGCCCGATCACGCTGGAGACGACGCAGGAGGTGCTGCACGATATCCTCCGCGCGCATGACCGGCGGGTGACGATCGAGGAGATCCAGCGCAAGGTCGCCGAACACTACAATATCCGACTGACCGACATGGCTTCCGCCCGCCGCGCCCGCAACGTCGCGCGGCCGCGCCAGGTCGCCATGTTCCTCGCCAAGCAGCTCACCAGCCGCAGCTTGCCCGAGATCGGCCGCAAATTCGGCAATCGCGACCATACGACGGTGATGCACGCCGTCTCGCGCGTCGCGGGGCTGATGGAAAGCGATGCCGCCTTCGCCGAGGATGTGGAGCTGCTGCGGCGCATGCTCGAATCCTGAGGCGGCGGCCGAGCGCTGCCCCGCCGCCCGCCGCTTGCTCCGGGCCGCGATCTTGCTAATGTGCGCGCCCTTCTGGCGATCTGAGGTGCGACCATGAAATTCAAGGCCGAGCGTGCGGTGCTGCTCAAAGCCCTCGCCCATGTCCAGAGCGTGGTCGAGAAGCGCAACACCATCCCCATCCTCGCCAACCTCATGATGACGGTGAAGGATGGCGGCCTCAGCCTCACCGCGACCGACATGGAAATCGCCATCGTCGAGCAGGTGGCGGCCAATGCCCTGCAGGAAGGCGCGGCGACGGCGCCTGCCGCGACGCTCTATGAGATCGTGCGCAAACTGCCGGAATCGGCCGAGGTCGAACTCAACCATCCGGGCGGGGATGCGCCGCTCTCCTTGCGCGCCGGCCGCTACGCCACCAGCATCATGGTGCTGCCGGTGGAGGATTTCCCGTCGATGACGGCGGGCAGCCTGCCGCATAACTTCAAGCTCTCCGCCCAGCTGCTGCGCGGCATGATCGACCGCACGCGCTTCGCCATCAGCACCGAGGAGACGCGCTACTATCTCAACGGCATCTACCTGCACGTGGCCGCCGGCGCCGATGGCGCCAAGCGGCTGCGCGCCGTCGCGACCGACGGGCACCGCCTCGCCCGTGTGGAGGAGCCGCTGCCCGCGGGCGCCGAGGAGATCCCGGGCGTCATCATCCCGCGCAAGACGGTGCTCGAAGCCCGCAAGCTGCTCGACGAAGGCCAGGAGGAGGTGGAGATCGGGCTTTCGGATACCCGCATCCAGTTCACCCTGGGCCCCGTGCGGCTGACGAGCAAGCTGATCGACGGCACCTTCCCCGAATACGAGCGCGTCATCCCGCGCGGCAACGACAAGATCCTGCGGGTGGACAAGAAGGATTTCGCTGAGGCGGTCGCCCGCGTCTCGGCCATCTCCACGGAACGCTCCCGCCCGGTGAAGATCGCGCTCGATCAGGACCGGCTGACCCTCTCGGCCGCGAGCCCCGAGCAGGGCTCGGCCACCGAGGAGCTGGATGGCGGGCGGGTTTCCTATTCCGCCGGCCCGCTCGAAATCGGCTTCCAGGCGCGCTATCTCAACGACATCACGGACCAGATCGGCGGCGAGGTCGAATTCCTCTTCGCCGATGGCGCAGCCCCCACCATCGTGCGGGATGCGGGGGATGAGAGCGCGCTCTACGTGCTCATGCCGATGCGTGTCTGATCCCGCCGCCTTCCGGCTCACCCGCCTCGATCTGACGGAGTTTCGCAGCTACGCCGCCCTTTCCTGGCGGCCGGCGGCGCCGATCTGCGTCATCACCGGGCCCAACGGCTCGGGCAAGACCAATCTTCTGGAAGCGATTTCCCTGCTCGGGCCGGGGCGCGGGCTGCGCCAGGCGCGGGTCGGCGAATTCCCCCGCAAGCGGCCGGGAGGCGAGGTGGGCTGGGCGATTTCCGGCCGCCTGCGCAACCCGGGCCTGCTCGAAGAAGTGCAGATCGGCACCGGCAGCGCGCCCGAAGGCGGCGAGCGACGGGTGGTGCGGATCGACCAGGCGGCCGCCACCCAGGCGGAACTCGCCTCCCATATCGCGCTGAGCTGGATCACCCCGCAGATGGACCGGCTTTTCGGGGAAGCCGCCGGCGGCCGGCGCCGCTTCCTCGATCGCCTGGTCTGGGCGCTCGATCCCGGCCATGCCCGGGATGTCGCCGCGCATGATGCGGCGATGACGCGGCGGAACCGCCTGCTGGCGGAAGGCCGCGGCGATCCGGCCTGGCTCGCCGGGCTGGAAGATGGCATGGCACGCCATGCGGTGGCCGCCGCGGCCGCGCGCCGGGCGCTGGTGCTGCGGCTCAATGGGCACTTGGCCGAAGGCGCGGTGGCGCCGTTCCCCGCGGCCCGCCTCGCCCTCCTCTGCCCGATCGCCGCCAGGCTCGACGAGGCGCCGGCCCTCGCGGTCGAAGATTGGCTGCGCGAGCAGCTGGCGCGCAGCCGGGCCGCCGATGCCGCCGCCGGCAGCGCCAGCCTCGGCGCCCATCGCAGCGATTTCGCCCTCGCCGATCTCGAAACCGGCCGCCCGGCCGCCCTCGCCTCCACCGGGCAGCAGAAGGCGCTGCTCCTCGGCCTCGTCCTCGGCCATGCCCTGGTGATCGCCGCGGCGCGCGGCTTCGCCCCTTTCCTGCTGCTCGACGAGCCGCTCGTGCATCTCGATGCCGAGCGGCGGCGGGCGCTGCTCGACGCACTCACCCGCCTGCCCGGCCAGGCCTTCCTCACCGGCACCGATGCGGAGGCTTTCGCGCCCCTCGCGGGCTTGGCCGAATTCGCCTGCTGCATGGCGGCAGGGCTTGAGCCGGACCCGGGTTTCGCTAGGCCCGGCGCGCAAGAATCGCTATAATCTGTTCTATCCCCTGCATTCCGGAGTTTTCCTCGGCATGTCCGATTCCGCCGCGCCGACGCCTGAGCCGATCCCCGAACACCAGGCCTATGATGCCGCCTCGATTTCCGTCCTCAAGGGGCTGGATGCGGTGCGCAAGCGCCCGGGGATGTATATCGGCGACACGGATGACGGCTCCGGCCTGCATCACATGGCCTTCGAGATCATCGACAATGCGGTGGACGAGGCGCAGGCCGGCTTCGCGACCAAGGTCGAGGTTTCGCTCAATGGCGACGGCTCGGTGACGGTGATCGACAATGGCCGCGGCATCCCGACCGATATCCATCCCGAGGAAGGCATCTCGGCCGCCGAGCTCGTGCTCACCAAGCTGCATGCGGGCGGCAAGTTCAACCAGAATTCCTACAAGGTTTCCGGTGGCCTGCATGGCGTGGGCGCGGCCGTCGTCAACGCGCTGTCGGAATGGATGGAGGTGCGGATCTGGCGCGAGGGCGAAGAGCACCACATGCGCTTCCAGCATGGCGAGCCTGATGCGCCGCTGCGCCGCATCGGCCCCTCTTCCCGGCCGCAAGGCACCGAGATCAGCTTCAAGCCAAGCGCCGGCACCTTCACCAAGGTCGAATTCGATTACGCGATCCTCGAACGACGCTTGCGCGAACTTGCCTTTCTCAATTCCGGGCTCGACATCACGCTCCGCGACGAGCGGCACACGCCGGCCGTCGAGACGCGGTTTTTCTACGAGGGCGGGCTCGTCGCCTTCGTCGAATGGCTTGACCGCGCGCGCGCGCCCATCTTCACGCCGCCGCTGACCGGCAATACCGAGGATAAGGCAAGCGGCATCCGGGTGGAATTCGCGCTCTCCTGGAACGATTCCTACCACGAGACGATGTTGTGTTTCACGAACAACATCCCCCAGCGCGATGGCGGCACGCATCTCTCCGGCTTCCGCCAGGCACTGACGCGGATGGTGACGCGCTATGCCGACAGCATGGGCAAGAAGGATAGCCTGGCGCTGACCGGGGACGATATGCGCGAGGGGCTGACGGCGGTGCTCTCCGTCAAGGTGCCCGATCCGAAATTCTCCTCGCAGACCAAGGAAAAGCTCGTCAGCTCGGAAGTGACGCCGGTGGTGCAGTCGGTGGTCGCGGATGCTATCGGCCATTGGCTCGAAACCCATCCGAAGGAGGCGCGCGGCATCATCCAGAAGGTGATGGATGCGGCAAGCGCCCGCGAAGCAGCGCGCAAAGCGCGCGAGCTTACCCGGCGCAAGGGTGTTCTTGACGTATCAACGCTTCCCGGCAAGCTCGCGGACTGCCAGGAGCGCGATGCCTCGAAATGCGAGATCTTCATCGTCGAGGGGGATTCGGCCGGCGGCTCCGCCAAGCAAGGGCGGGACCGCAAGTTCCAGGCGATCCTGCCGCTCAAAGGCAAGATCCTCAATGTCGAGCGGGCGCGCTTCGACCGCATGCTCGGCAGCGCCGAAATCGGTACCCTCATCACCGCGCTCGGCACCGGCATCGGCAATGGCGATATCGACCAGGGCGGCTTCAACGTCGATAAGTTGCGCTATCATCGCATCGTCATCATGACCGATGCGGATGTGGACGGCTCGCATATCCGCACCCTGCTGCTCACCTTCTTCTTCCGCCAGATGCCCGAGCTTATCGCCCGCGGGCATCTCTATATCGCCCAGCCGCCGCTCTATCGCGCCAAGCGCGGCAATGACGAACGCTACCTCAAGGATGACCGCGCGCTCGAAGACTTCCTGCTCGGCAAGGCGCTGGCCGAGGCGCGGCTGACCTATGCCGATGGCCGCGTTCTCACGGCCGAGGAATTGCAGGAGGCGGTGAGCTTCCTGCGCGAAGCCTGGACGCGGGTGCGCAGGCTGACGCCGGCGGCGCCGCTCCCCATCATCGAGCAGGCGGCGATCACCGGCGCGCTCGGCGTGCCGGCGACGGATGAGGAAGCCCTCGCCCAGGCCAAGACGCTCGCCGAACGGCTCAACGCCCTGCTGCTCGATGGTGAAGGTGGCTGGATCGGCACCGGAGACCTCATGAGCGGCATCACCGTCGCCCGCCGCCTGCGCGGCGTGGGCGAGCGCTACGGGCTTGATGCGGCAACGCTGCGGAGCGCCGATGCGCGCTGGCTGGCCGAGCGGCGCGGCCGTATCGCGAGCGAGTTCGCCGAGGGTGCGCTGCTCAAGCTCGACAATCGGGAGGATCGCGTGGCCGGCCCCGCCGCTGCCTTCGAGGCGATCCTCGCCCATGGCCGCCGGGGGTTGACGATCCAGCGCTTCAAGGGCCTGGGCGAAATGAACCCCGAGCAACTATGGAAAACCACGCTCGACCCCAAGATGCGCACGCTACTGCAGGTCAAGATCGGCGATGCCGAGGAGGCGGCGCAGGTCTTCGCGACGCTGATGGGGGATGTGGTGGAACCGCGCCGCGAATTCATCGTCGGCAACGCGCTGAAAGTGGCCAATCTCGACATCTGAGCGCGGGTGTCCCGCGCTGCATCATCCTGCAATCTTCCGCTAGCATTGGGCTGCAAAGGAAGATTGCAGGCCGTCTGCGTTCAAAGAGTTCAGCGGATCGTCCTCAAGAGACAGGTCCAGACCTACAGAGTACCTCATAGTTCTGCTCATTGTTCCAAGCCGGAGCCGCCATCGGCTTGACCGATCGCAGACTGATCATCTGGACAGCAGCGGCGATCACCCCATCTTCTTTCATTCCTTATGAGGGCGCATCGCGGCGGGCATCGAAGGCAAGGTCTTGGCCATCACGCACGCCGCGAGCGCGATCGGCTGCGGGACTGCGACTTGTTCGCAAGGAGGGATAGTCCATGCCCAGCTTAGGCCTCAAGCCGAAGGTCATCACCTTCGACTGCTACGGCACCTTGGTGCAATGGCACAGCGCCTTGGAAGCGGCGGTCCGTTCGGTCCTCGCGAAGCATGTCGGGGCTGACGGCCTGAACAAGGGTCTGGTCGCCGATACTGTCTCGGCGCTGCGAACCCTATCGATGGAGCAGCAACAACGCCCGCCGTTCCGGGATTACAAAACCATCCTGCAATCGAGCCTGGCCGAGGTGCTGGCCGTGAGGAGGCTGTCCATAGGTCCGGATGACGGGGAAAAGCTCCTGTCGCACCTTCGCACCATCCCGCCCCACCCGGAGGTGCCGGCGGCGTTGCAGCGCCTGCGCGCCCGGTTTCGCCTCGCGATCATCAGCAATACGGACGACGATCTGATCGCCGGAACCGTTGGCGCGATCGGCGTTCCGATCGGCTGCGTGGTCACCGCTCAGCAGGCGAAAGCCTACAAGCCGGATCATCAGCTCTTTCGTCATGCCCATGCCGCGATCGGTGTCACGCCGGATGAGACTGTTCACGTCGGCATGGGACAGGTCACTGACCTGAAGGTCTGTCACGAACTGGGCATCCGCGCGGTGTGGATCGACCGGTTGGGCGAAGCGCTCAACCCCGACTGGACGCCAGACGCCGTCTTGCCTGACCTGACGGGTTTGCCTGAACTCCTCGCCTGACCATCCGGGCTCGCCCTCGTCGAGGGCGTCAGAGCGCATTCGTGTCGAAGCGCTTCTCGGGAAATGCTTTCTCAACTACGTCCAGGAAGGCGCGTATCTTGGCGCCGACCAGGCGGCGTGAACTTTGCAGCGCCCAGATTTCGACCGTCGGGCCGGCATGCTTTCCCCAATAGGCCAGCCTGCCGCACTCGATGTCTTCGGCGACAAGCAGCTTCGGCAGCAAGGCGGCACCAGCGCCGGCCAGAACCGCGTCGCGCACCATCAGGAGCGAAGAGAGGCGAAGGATCGGCGCTGGCCGCAGGACCATCTCTGCCTCCGCTCCGGACCTCATCCGCCAAGGCGTGCCGGGCTGCGCCGCCGAGAGCAAAACCGCCGCAACCGACACCTCCTCGTCATCCGCGCCGGGAACGGGGCGCGGCATGCCGGGCGGCGCCACGATGAGGCGTTCATCGTTGAGAAAGCGGCGGCCGACCAGGCGCTCATCGGGCGAGGGGTCGATCCGGATGATCAGATCATAGCCATCTTCGACCGGATCGACCTTGCGGTCCTCGGCCACGATCTCGAGTTGTACTTCCGGATAGGTCAGAGCGAAGCGCGCGGCGATGCGGGGCAGCGCCACATGCGCGAAGACAACCGGCGCACTGACCCGCAGCCGGCCTTTCGGCGTGGATGCGCCGAGGACGACCGCCTCTCCGGCCTCGGTGATGTCACTCAGCAGCCCATGGGTACGCTCGTGAAGCGCCCGTCCTTCCTCCGTCAATCGCAGGCTCTGGGCTCCGCGCTCGATGAGCCTCACGCCGAGGCTTTCCTCGAGTTCGCCAACCCGTCGCGAGAGCGTGGCTTTGGAGCGGCCGGACTGCCGGGCGGCGCGGCCGAACCCGCCATGGGATGCGACAAGGTCGAAGTCGGACAGAGCCTGAAGATCCATCGAGATGTTCCGGATTTGAGACGGTCGATCTCGAAATTGGCGTCTATTGGATAAAAACGAAACGCCTATTTTGACCCTCAAGCCATCCGGCTCGCAACCTCATCAGGAGATTTCGACATGACCATTCTCGTCACAGGCGGCACGGGCACCATCGGGGCGCAGGTCCTCGCGCATCTTCAGGGCCACCAGGCCGATGTCCGCGCGCTGACGCGCTCGCCCGAAACGGCGCAGTTTCCCGCTGGCGTAAGCGCGGTGCGCGGCGACCTCGCTGATCCGGACTCGGTGCGGGCGGCGCTGCGAGGCGTCAGCACGCTGTTCCTGCTCGTCCCGAATGTCGCCGATGAACTGACCCAGGCGATGCTGACCCTGACGCTCGCCCGCGAGGCCGGCGTCAAAGGCATCGTCTATCTCTCGGTCTTCGGCGGCGAAGCCTATGCCGATGTGCCGCATTTTGCCGGCAAATACACGGTCGAGCGGATGATCGCGGCGCTCGAACTGCCCGCGACGATCCTGCGCCCCGCCTATTTCATCCAGAACGATCTTCGTCAGAAAGACGGGCTTCTGAAGGCCGGCGTCTATGGCGCGCCGATCGGCGCCAAGGGCGTCTCGATGGTCGATATCCGCGACATCGGCGAAGCCGCCGCCATCGAGCTGCTGCGCCGTGAACAGGCCGCGACGCCGCTCGGCCGCGAGACCTACGCCCTGGTCGGGCCGGACAGCCTGACCGGCGACGATATCGCCGCTCTCTGGAGCAAGGCGCTCAGCCGCGCGATCCGGTATGGCGGTGACGATCTCGCCGCCATGGAACAGCGCATGAAGAGCATGCTGCCGGCCTGGCATGCGCTCGACCTCCGCCTGATGTTCGCCCGCTACCAGACGGATGGCGCGGTGGCGACCGCGGAGGATATCGCCCGCCTGACCGCGCTCCTCGGTCGTGCCCCGCGCTCCTACGCATCCTTTGCCAGCGATGCGGCGAGCCAATGGGCGCGTGGCTAAGCCCCGCAACTGTAGCCCCTCACCTGGGAGACCTGCCATGAAGAGCTTCCACCCCCTCTCGCCCGAAGATGCGCCGGCCTTGGCCGCGATGCGCAAGGCCGCCTCGGCCCATAAGGGTGAGACCCTCGGGCCCGAGGCGCGGCCGATGTTCGACGCCATGCTTGCCGTGACCCCTGCGGCAGCAGATGTGCGGGTGGAGCCCGCGACCGTCAGCGGCATTGCGGGCTTGTGGCTTCGGCCGGCGAAGGCCCGACCGGGCGCGCGCATCCTCTATCTGCATGGTGGCGGATATGTGCTCGGCTCGGCCCAGGCGCTATCGCATTTCGCGGGCCAGATCGCCGCTCGCGTCGGCGCCGATGCTTTTGTGCCCGACTATCGGCTGGCGCCCGAGCACCCGTTTCCGGCCGCGATCGACGATGCCGTCGCCGCCTATCGCGGCCTCGCGGCGGAGGGGGCCGAGCGGATCCTGGTCGCGGGTGACTCGGCGGGCGGCGGTCTGACGCTGGCGCTGCTCTCGATCCTCGCCGCCGACAAGACGAAGGGCGTGGTGCGGCCGGCCGGCGCGGCGGTAATGTCACCCTGGACCGATCTGGCGCTCACCGGTGATAGTTTCGAGACGAGGGCGGCGGCGGACCCGATCTTCACGCGCGACGTACTCCAGGGCTTCGCGGATCTCTATCTTCAGGGCCAGGATGCCGCGAACCCCAAGGCATCGCCGCTCTATGCGCCCCTCGGCGGCCTGCCGCCCATCCGCATCGATGTGGGTGACGACGAAGTGCTGCTCGCCGATTCCATCCGCTACGCCGAGCGGGCGCGCGCGGCGGGGGTGGAGATCACGCTCTCGATCTGGGAGGGCATGCCGCATGTCTTCCAATCCTCCCTCGGCCAGTTTCGCGCGGCCGAGCAGTCGGTGAACGCTATCGGGGATTTCCTCCGCCAGCGGCTCACCCAAGCGTCCCCGCCATGAGCAGAGCGGCCATCGCGCGCGCCGATCTCGCGGATTTCGTCGTGCAGCGGCTCGCCACCGATACCTGGCCGCGCAAAGCGCCGCTGATGACCTGGTAGCACCCGGCCCGGCTTACAGCAGACCAGGGCGATCCGCCCGGAGCAGATGAGCGAGCCGGGCGACCGCTGCCAAGAGCGCATCATCCTGGGCGAAGCCGCCGACCAGCTGCACGCCGATCGGCAGGCCGGACCGCGAGAGCGCGACCGGCAGGCTGATCGCCGGCAGCCCGCCGATATTCACCCAGCCGGTAAAGACGGCATGGTCGCGCGGGCCGGCGGGCATGCCCTCGATCACCTGCGGATAGGGCTCCTCCGCCGGCCAGGGCAGGGCAGCGGCCGTCGGCGTCAGCACCAGATCATGCGCGCGAAACAGCGTGGCCAGATGCTGGCGGAGCCGCCCGACCTCCTGCAAAGCCGCACTTAATTCGGCACCTGTGATACCCGCGCCTTCGGCCAGCATGGCGCGCGCCGTCTCCCCCGCCTTCATGGGCAGATCGGGATAGAGCCGCAGCAAGGAGGCGACGCCCGCGCGAGAGACGACACGCCAGATCTCGCCCATCGTCTGCAAATCGAAGAAGAGCCCACCCTCCTGTACCTCGGCCCCGCTCTCGCGGAGCGCTGTGGCGAAGTCGGCCGTGGCCGACGCAACCTCGGGGTCAACCGGCGATGCGCCGAAACGCGGCACGGAGAGCACCCGAAGCCGCCCTGCCCTGCCCGGCCCCTCGGCGCGACTCACAAGCGAGCGCGGATCCCGCGCATCCGGCGCACGCAAGATCATGTCCAGAATGCGGAGGTCGGCGAGGCTCCGCGTCAGCGTGCCGATCACCTCGAAATCGCCGAGGATGGGCGGGAAGCCGTCGATCCGTGGAATGGCGCCGGCCGAGGGCTTCCAGCCGATCAGCCCGGTATGGCTGGCCGGGCGCCGGATGGAGCCGCCGCCATCCGTGCCGATCGCCGCCGGCACGAAGCCTGCCGCCACGCTCGCCGCCGCCCCGCCTGAAGAGCCGCCGGGGGTGAGTGCCAGGTTCCAGGGATTGCGCGTGACGCCGAAGAGATCGTTCCGCGTATAGCCTTCGAGGGTGAGTTCCGGCACGTTGGTCTTGCCGAGGATCACCGCGCCCGCCGCGCGCAGCCGGGCCACCGGCAGCTCGTCCGTCTCCGGTCGAAAGGTGGCAAGCGCCCGGCTTCCCCAGCTCGCCGGCAGGCCGGCCGCGAGGATATTGTCCTTGATCGAGAGGGGAATGCCTTCGAGCGGGGAGCGTGCGGCCCCGGCGGCAAGCCTGCGGTCGCTCTCCTCCGCCGCAAGCCGGGCGCCCGGCTCGTCGATCGCGACGAAGCTGCCGATCGCGCTGTCCTCGGCCGTGATGCGGGCGAGCGTGCGGTCCAGCAGTGCCGCCGCCGTCAGCCGGCCGGCGCGAAGCGCTTCCGCCACAGCCGCGATCTCGTTCGGTATCCCCTCGTCTGACATGGCCGTCACAGCGGCTTGCCGATGGCGGCCGGCAGGCGGCTCCCCCGGCCAAGGCCGGCGAGCACCCCAAGCGCGATGAGATAGGGCAGCATCTGCACCACATAGGAGCTGACGGGGATGGCGAAGCTTTGCAGCCGGAATTCGAGCGCTTCGGCGGCGCCGAAGAGCAGGCAGGCGAGCGCCGCGCCCCAGGGGTTCCAGCGCCCGACGATCAGCGAAGCGAGCGCCAGATAGCCGCGCCCGCCGGTCATGCCGTCGGTGAAGGTGCCGACCTGCTGTAGCGAAAGCACGGCCCCGCCGAGCCCCGCGATGCCGCCGCCGGCGACGATCGCCCAGATGCGGATCGCCATCGGATTGGCGCCAGCCGCGAAGACCGCCTCCGGGTTCTCGCCGACCGCCCGCAGCCAGAGCCCGGTGCGCGTGCGGTAGAGGAGATAGGAAAGCAGACCGCAGCCGAGCACGGCGAGATAGGTGAGCGGCGGATGGTCGAAGAAGAGCGGGCCGAGTCCGGGCAGGCGCGCGAGCCCCGGTATCGCCCAGGCCGCCAAGGGTGTCACCTGGATCGCCTGATGCCCCGCCACGATCTGCATGAGATAAGTGGTGAGGCCGAGGGCGAGGAGATTGGCGGTCAGCCCCGTCACCATATTGTCCGCCCGGTAGCGCACGGCGACGATCGCGATGGCGAGCGCCAGCGCCGCACCGGCAAGGATCGCGAGCAGCAGGCCGGCGAGCGCGCTACCCGCGGCAAAGGTGCCGACGACGGCGCCGAAAGCCCCCATCAGCATCATCCCTTCGAGCCCGACGGCGAAGACCCCGGCACGCTCGGAGAGGATGCCGCCGAGGGCCGCGAAGACGAGCGGCGTCGCGATGCGGATGGCAGCGGCGAGATAGTCGATCATGCCCGGCGCACCATGGCGGCGAGGATGAAGAGCATGGTCAGCGCCTCCATGACGGTGACGACGGATGAGGGCACGCCGGTCTGCCATTGCATGGCAAGCGCCCCGGTTTCGAGCGCGCCAATAAAGAGAGCGGCCGGAATGACGGCGAGCGGTTCCAGCGCGCCGAGCAGCGCGACGGTGACGGCCTTGAAACCGAAGCCGGCCGAGAACCCCTCGATCAGGCGGTGATGCAGGCCGAGCACTTCGGCGCCACCCGCAAGCCCCGAGAGCGCGCCCGCGATGAGCATGACGCCCCAGGTGACCCCGGCCGCTGAAAACCCGGCATAGCTCGCGGCCTTGCGGGATTGGCCGGTGACGCGGATGGCAAAGCCGAAGGGCGTCTTCCACAGCAGGAGGGAGAGCAGCACGGCGGCCACCAGGCCCATCAGGATGCCGGCATGGAAGAAGAAGCGCGGCATCTGCCAAAGCCAGTCTGCCCGTGGCAGCAGCGGCGATTGCAGGAAACCCGCCCCCGGCTGGCCGAGCGGACCCGAGAGCAGCAGCTGCACGAGGAGCAGCGCCACGAAATTCAGCAGCAGCGTCGCCAGCACCTCATGCACGCGCCGCCCGAGATGCAGTGCCGTCGCGATGCCGGACCAGAGCGCGCCGCAAAGTGCCGCTGCCACCATGGCGACGACGCAGGAAAGCAGCGAGGGCGCGGCAGGCCAGGCGAGCACGGCGGCGGTCGCCCCCACACCGCCGAGCGCGATCTGCCCATCCGCCCCGATATTGATGACGCCGGCGCGAAAACAAAGCGCGAGCCCCGCGCCCGAGAGCAAATAAGGCGAGGTGCGGTTCAGAAGCGTGCCGATGCGATAGGGCGAGCCGAAGGCACCAAGCAGCATCGCCCGGAAAGCGGTCGCTGGATTGCCACCCGCTGCCGCAATCAGCAGCGCGGCTGCCACCAGAGAGAGGCCGAGCGCGATCAGAATACGGGGCAATACGCCTTCCCGCCGGAAGACGAGGCGGAGCCGGCGCGCAGCCTGGGGCGGCGCGGCACTTGGCGCGGCCGGGGATGTGCTGCGGCTCATGCCGCCCGGCCTGACATCCAGAGGCCAAGCTCCGCGGGATCGACCGCCGCACGATCCCGCACACCTGCGATCCTGCCATCCGCGAGCACAGCCACGCGATCGCTGATCGCCAGCACTTCTTCGAGTTCCGAGGAGATGTAGAGCACGGCCGCACCCGCCGCCCGCAGCGCGATCATCTGGTCGAGCACGAAGCGCGTGGCGCCCGGGTCGAGCCCCCAGGTCGGCTGATGCGCGATCAATACGCCGGGCGCGCGATCCAGCTCGCGCGCGATGACGATCTTCTGCCGGTTGCCGCCCGAGAGCTGGCCCGTGCGCGTGCGGGGCGAGGTGCCGCGGATATCGAAGCGGCGCATCAGCGCGTTTGCATGGGCGAGGCTCGGGGCCCGGCGCAACAGGCCGTGCCGGCTATAGGGCGGGCGCCGGCTATCCCGCAGCATGAGGTTTTCGGCGATCGTCATGCCGGGGACGAGGCTGGTGGTGGCGCGATCCGCCGGCATATAGGCGAGCCCGGCCGCGACCCGCCCGGCCGCGCTTCGGCGGGTGATCTCCCGCCCGTCGAGCAGGATCTGCCCGGATGTGGCCTTCCTCAAACCCGCGATGGTTTCGGCAAGCTCAAGCTGACCGTTGCCATCGACGCCGGCGAGCCCCAGGATTTCGCCCGCGCGGATATCGAGGTCGAGCGGCCCCAGCCCCGGCGCGCGCAAGGCCCGCAGGCTGAGGCGTTCGCCCCCCACCGCCGAGGGTGGCAAGGCCGGTGGCGCGACATCCTGCTCGACCATGAGGGCGGCGAGCGTCTCCCGCCGGGCGCCCGTTACCGGCCGGGTGCCCGCAACGCGGCCCGCCCGCAGCACGACCACGCGATCGCAGACCGCCAGCACCTCGGGCAGCTTGTGGGTGATGAAGATGATCCCCTTCCCCTCACTGCGCAGCCGCTTGAGGATCGCGAGGAGTTCGCTGACTTCGGCAGGTGCCAGGTTGGAGGTCGGCTCGTCGAGGATGAGCAGTTCCGCATCCCGCAGGATCGCCTTGAGGATTTCGACGCGCTGGCGGCGGCCGAGCGGCAGATCGCCCACGCGGGCGAAGGGATCGAGCGCGAGCCCCAGGCGCTCGCTCGTCGCGCGGATGCGCTTCGCGGTCTCGTCCACCGCCAGGCGCCAGCCCGCTTCCTCCCAGCCGAGCATGACGTTCTCGACCACCGTCATCGCATCGACCAGCATAAAATGTTGATGGATCATCGCAATGCCGGCCGCCATCGCTTCCCGCGGCCGATGGTCGGAAAGCTCGCGCCCGCGAAAGACGATGCCGCCCTCATCCGGCCGCAGCATGCCGAAGAGCACTTTCATGAGCGTGCTCTTGCCCGAGCCGTTTTCACCGAGCAGGCCGAGGATCTCGCCCTTATGGACGTCGAGGCTGATGCCGTCATTCGCGCGGAGCGCGCCGAAGCTCCGCACAATGCCGCGCATTTCGAGAAGAGCGGCCATCCGCGCCTATCCTTCGCGCGCTCAGCCTTCGCTCAGCCGCCGGGCCGCGCGTCATGCGCGGTCGGCACGATCGAGAGCTTGCCCGCCGCGAAAGCCTCGCCCATGGCGGTGATCTCCTTCTGCACGGATGCCGGCACCACGGGGTTGAAGGTCTCACCCGGCTTATAGCCCAAGGTCGCGCCCGTCACCGGCGCAGTGTTGTAGCCATATTGCACGAAGGTGCCGAAGAGCTTGCCGGCCTTCACCGCATCCGCCGTATGACCGATCATCGCCGGCCAGTCTTCCAGGATATTGGTGAGCACGAGATCGGGCGCGATCTTCGTCTGGTCGTAGCCCCGGCCGGTGACATAGACGTGGCGTTCTTTCGCGGCTTCGACAAGCCCGGCTTCGGCCGCGTTGAGCTTGCCCGTCAACACATCGGCGCCCTGGTCGATCATGGAGAGCGCCGCCTCCTTCGCCTCGGCCGAATCCTCCATATCCTTGATGTAGATGATGGTGACATGCGCGCCCGCCTTCTCCGCGCAGATGCGGAAGGCGCCGGCCTGGGCGGTGATGTTGGGCACGCCCTGCAACCCATAGACGCCGCCCACCTTATGCGTCTTGCTCATGCGCGCGGCGAGCAGGCCGAGCTGGCAGCCGAACTGGGCATTGTTCCAGTCGATCGACATGACATTGGGTGCCTGGCCCTCATTGCCGCTCACCGCGATGAACTGGGTTTTCGGGAAATCGGGTGCGACCTGCTCCATGGCGGAGACGAAGCGGCCCGAATGGCCGAGCACGATGAGATAACCCTGGCTCGCATAGCTTTGCAGCGCATCGGCCTCATCGGCATCGGCGACATTCTCGGTGTAGGATACCTTGAAGCCGTGCGGCTTGAGGCTTTCGATGATCTGGTAACCGAGCGCGTTCCAGCTCTGGTCGTTGATGCTGCCGGGCAGCAGGATCGCGGCCTTGGGCTCGGCCGCCTGCGCCATGCCGAGCGTGGCACTTCCCATCAGCAAGGCGAAACCGGCAGCCATGAGGCGTGCGGCGCGGGGCAGACGCATGATCAGCATGGGGCAACCTCTTTCTGAAAATGAACCAGGAGATCGGGGGCGCCCGGCCGCGCGCAGTCGGCTCCCCGTCTCATAGGCTGACGATGGCGGCGATCGGCGCCTGGCCGGGGCGGCATTGATGTTCCGTGCCGCCGGAGATGAAGATTGCCGGATCACCCGTGACGGAGGCGAGAACAGCGCCGAGGGCCGCGCGCGCATGGCGCTCGTAATTGATATCGGCATCCGACAGCATCGTCGTCCGCCGCCCACGCAGCATGCCGCCGGGCGGCGCTTCGGCCTTGGCGAAGATCGCGGCGATGCGCGCATCGCCGGCGCCCGCTTCGTCGCCGACTGCATCGCGCGCCGCACGGCCGACGGCGGCAGCGTCGATCACGTCCTCCAACACCGCATGGCCGATGCGCAACGATCCCGTCGCGGCGGGGGAATTGCCGAAGAGCAGCACTTCGCAATGGCGCAGCTCCCCGCCGGCCGAAGTGTTCGCCACTTCCGAATAGAGATCCATCGCTTGCGCGATCACCCCCTCCGCCAGCGCATCTTCGGCGATCTCGCCGAGGGCCAGAGCGACGCCGAGCGCGGTTGCCCCCCGGGCATAGGGCTTCGAACCATTGGGGTCGGTCGTCACCAGCCGCACGCCGCGGCGTGCCGCATCTTGCACCAAGGCTGGCGTCAGCAGCGGGCCTTTGACCTGCACGTAATGAACGTCGCGCGCCTCCTCGATGCCGGCCTCCGCCTGCGCCGCGCGCACGGCCTCGGCCACCAGACGCACCTCCGTCAACGTCCCCACCTCCTCCGGCTGCAAGGCGCGCGTCAGCCCGATGCCGAGGGCGAGGCGCTTCTGGCCCGGCACAGGCACGCCGCCCGACGACCGGGTAAACAGCGTCGCATGCGGGCTGAGCACGCCTTCCGTGCCGCCGGACCAGACGAAGGCAATCCGCTCCGTCACCGCCTCAGGGCTGATACCGAGATGGCGTGCCAGCAGGAGGGAGAAGGCGAGTGTTGCGAAGCCGCGCGTGAAATCATTCGCGCCGCCATTCCCCTCGGTCTTGCCGATGAGGGCGACGATCTCGCGCGGATCGACGACGCCGCTCTCGATGAGTTGGCTCAGGGCCGAAACATCGCTCGGGCTCGCCATGGGCAAGGTGTGGAGGCCGATCTGCATCGCCCGCTCCTTCGACTGATCACGCAGCTTGAACGGGTTGTGCTGCGCTGCGCAAATATTTTGGAATTCTTTTCACGATGTGGAATAACGCCCCATCGGATGGAGGGTGCCATGGCGCGGCCACGCAAGAACGAGGCCAAGGCGGAAGAGGGCGCTGCGGCCGAGCGCGGCAGCGGCGTGCAGTCGATCACGCGGGCGCTCGCGCTCCTCGAAGAACTGGCAGCGAGTGACGAGGGGTTGACGCTGACCGATCTCGCCCGCCGTGTCCGGCTGCCGCCATCGAGCGCCCATCGGCTGCTGACCACCCTGCAGCATGCGCGCTTCGTGCGCTTCGAGCCCACGAGCATGGCCTGGCAGGTGGGCGTCGGTGCCTTTCTCGTAGGCAGTGCCTTCACCCGCACGCGCGATCTCGTCTCGCTCGCACTCCCCCATATGCGGCGGCTGATGAGCGAGACAGGCGAGACCACCAACCTCTTCGTGCTCGATCGGGAGGAGGTGATCTGCATGGCGCAGGTGCAGAGCCAGCAGATGGTGCGCGCCATTTCACGCCCCGGCAGCGGGGTGGAGTTGCACCGCTCGGCCGCCGGCAAGGCGATCCTCGCTTATATGGACCCGCAGGAGATGCAGGCGCTGATCACGCGCCGGGGCCTCCGCCGCTATACCGAGCGCACGATCACCAGGCCCGACGCGCTCGAAGCGGAACTCGCGCGCATCCGAGCAGAGGGCGTCTCGATCGACAATGAGGAGTTCTCGCTCGGGCTGCGCTGCGTCGCGGCACCCATCTTCACCGAAGCGGGTGCGGTGCAGGCGGCACTCTCGATCGCGGGGCCTTCCGCCCGCATCACGCCAGCCCGGCTTCCCGCCGTCTCCGCCCTGGTCCGTCTTTGCGGCGAGCGGGTGACAGCGGAGATGGGCGGTTCAGCCGCTTCGGCAAGGCTGGGTTGAACGCCATTGCGCCCGCCAGGCCCGCCGCGGCCGGCCTTGCCGCGCGGCATTTGGGCGGAGGGTCAGGGGGGCGCAGCAGGGCCAGGGAGTTCGGCATTGCCGAGTTCCGCCGCGGTCGGCAGCGCCGCGAAGGCCCCCGGCCGCCCCACGGTCAGCGCCGCCGCCTGCTGCGCCCGGTCCAGCGCAAGGATGAGCGGCACGCCGGAGGCGAGCGCGGCGGCGATGACGCCGCAGAGCGTATCGCCCGCCCCCGAACTGTCCACCACCACGGCCGCAGGATGCGCGGGCAAGCGAAGGGCGCGCGCGGCGCCATCCGCATCCCGCTCCGCCAGGGCGGCCCCCGCGCCGCCGAGGCTGACGATCGCGGCCTGCGCACCGGCCTCGATCAGCGCGCAGGCCGCCTCCTCCGCCTCCAGCCCCGTGAGGCTCTTTGCTTCCACGGCATTGGCGATGACGAGATCGCAGAGCGGCAGCAGAGGCAGGATGGGCCAGATGAGCGGCGCGGTGTTGAGGATCACCCGCCCCCTCGCCGCCTGCATGGCGGCGCGGGTCGCGGCCTCCGAGAGGTTGCCCTGCATCAGCAGCCAGTCCCCGGGCCCGACCGTCCTGCCGAAGCGCGCGGCCTCCTCCGCCGGATAGGCGGCCGCCGCGGCACCGGCGGTGACGATGCAATTCTCGCCCTCCGCGGTCACGAGAATGAGGGACAGATCCGTCGGCGCATCGACGTAAAGCGGCGCGAAGCCCAGCGGTTCGCGGCCCAGCGCCTCGGACAGGCGGGCCGCTTCGGCATCGCGGCCGATGGCGGCCGCGAGCACGACATCCGCCCCCGCCCGTGCCGCCGTCACCGCCTGGTTGAGCCCCTTGCCGCCCGGCGCGCGTGCCGCGCGGTCGGCAATCAGCGTTTCACCCGGGTAGGGCATGCGCCCCATCGTCAAGGTCACGTCGAGCCCGGCATTGCCAAGCACGAAAAGCCGGCTCATGCGCGCGCCCGCTCGGCCTCGCCCATGAAGGCGCGCACGCGCTCGGGGTCCACCGGGTTCCACCAGACGCCATCTTGCTTGAGGTAGCTTGCGATGATGACGCCATCGGCGAGCGAGAGGATCTCGCCGATATTGCCCGGCGTCACGCCGGAGCCGATGACGACGGGCAGGCTGCAGCCTTCCGCGATGGCGCTAATCTCCTCGGGCGTTGCGGCATCGCCCGTCCGCTGGCCGGTGGCGATTGCCACATCGGCGTCGAAAAACTCCGCATCGCGGGCGAGTTCGGGAATTGACCGATCCCCGGTGATCGCATGCGCCCCGTGCTTGACATGGACATCGGCGAACACCCGCACCGAACGGGCCTGCAGCGCGGCACGGTAGCGCATGGCCTGGCCGGCGAGCCCGTCCATCAAGCCTTCGTTGGCGACATAGGCATTGGTCCATTGATTGACGCGGATGAAGGCGGCGCCCGCCGCTTTGGCGATCGCGAAAGCCTGGATGGCGCCATTGGCCAGCACATTGACGCCGACCGGCAGGCGGCTCGCGCGGCGCACCGCATCCGTCATCACGGCCATGCAGGCCGCCGTCTCGGGGCCGAGCTGGTCCGGCTTGATGAAGGGGATGTCTCCGTGATTCTCGACGATCAGCCCGTCGAGGCCGCCGGCTTCGTAGCGGCGCGCTTCCTCCACCGCATAATCCACGATGCTCGCCATGCTCTCGCCCTCATAGGCCGGCGCACCCGGCAGAGGCCGGGAATGGATGACGCCGATCACCACCTTGCGGCGGCCGAAGAGCGCTTCCAGCGCATGCGGCTTGGGGCGAAAGACGGGCTTCGCGGTCATCACGCCGGCTCCTTCATGCGGGGCACGGGCCAGCTCGTATCATAGGCTGCCTCGTGGAAATCGATCTCGAGCAGCAGGGCGCGCCCGAAGAGGTTGGAAAGGTCGCGCCATCGGGCGCGATCCAGGCTGGCGCCGGCACGGTCCACCTCGGCGCGCAGCCATTCAGCGCCCTGGACGAAATCCGCAGCGGCATGCAGATCGACCCAGGCGCGCAGCGTAGGCGCCGTGATGCGGCCGCGCGCCGCGCGCTCGCACCAGGTTGCATACATCCATTCCGCCGCCAGCATGATCGTCACGATCGCGGCATAATCGCCCTCGCGCGCAATCGCCAGCATGCCATCGGCGAAGCGCCGCACCGCCTCGGGCAAGGCCGGTGCGTCGGATGCCGCATCAATACCAAGTGCTGCAAAACACGCTTCGAACCAGACGAGTTGATCCTCGGCCAGCGCATGGAGCGTGCCGATCAGCTTACGCTGGGCGGCGAAGCCGGGCGCCTTGAGCAGAGCATGCGCGAAGATGAGCACGGCGGTTTCGACAAACGCATGCTCGAAATAGAAATACCGCCGCAGCGCATCCTCGGGCAGCCGATCCTGCTCGATATCCCGCACGAAGCGATGCGTCTGCATCGCCTGCCAGGCTTGCTCATTCTCGGCGCGTAGCCAGGCGGAGAGGCGCTCGCCGCTCACCGCGCCGGCTCCGTCAGCCAGGCGAGCAGGTTGCGCCACAGCCGCCCATAGCCCTCCCAGGCGAGAAAATCGTTCGGCAGCCAATGCGGCCCGATATCGGACGTCCAGACAGCCGTGCGGCCCTGCCCGTGGCTTCCGGTGACGAGCAGGGGAAAGCCGCCCTCACCCGCCGGCAGGCGCGCGAGAACCGCGGCACCTGGCTTGACGGTCACCTCGTTGGCGCCGAGGAGGAGCGGCCATTCGCCCTCGATCCCGGCGAAAATCGGATGCGCAGGCTCGTCGATCTGCGGCCGGAAGCCTTCGGGGATCTCAAGCCTGTCATCCTGGGCGAGGCAGGTGACGGGCAGCGCGTCCTCGACCGGCGTGCGGTGCCAGCGGGCCCGCCCGTCGATCCCCTGGAAGCTGAAATAGCCGCCGATCATGGCGAGCCCGCCGCCTGCCGCCGTCCAATCGCGGAGCAGCTTGAGGCGGTTGGGCACCGGCTTGCCGTGCAGCCAGACCGAAGGCGGGAGCAGCAAGGTATTGGCACCGATATCCGAGAGCAGAATGGCCCTGTATTGCGCGAGCCCCGCCGCCTCGAAGGGAAAGCCCTCCGCCGCTTCATGCGCCGGCATATAGGTCAGCTCGAAAGGCGAATCCGCGAGTGCCGCAACGAGCGGCTCCGCACCCAGGTGAAAGGTGACGCTGCCGAACTGGTCGAAACCTTTGAAGTGGGTCGCGGCACTCACCCAGCTTTCACCCACCAGCAGCACTTTGGTTTTCGTCACGGTCAACCCGTCCTTTCAGTCGCCCCGCGCGGAGAAGACAGCGCGGGGATTGTCGATCATCAGCTGCATGATGGCATCTTCCCCGACGCCATGGCGGCGCAGGCGCGGCAGGAAGTGCTTCTGCAGATAGGCGTAGCCGAAGCCGCCATGGCGGGTGAGCATCATCTTGAGGAAGACATCCTGCGAGAGCAGCAGGCGGCCGAGATGCCCGGCAGCGATCAGCCCCGCGATGGCAGTTGCGTTATCCTCGTCTGACGGACATTGCACGCCCTGGTCGGCGTAGAAGAAGTCCATGCCGATCATGTCGTATTCGAGGAAGGCGCCGCGCTCGGCCAGCGCCGATTGATAGGCCAAGTCCTTGCCCGAGGGGTTCATGTGGCAGAGCACGGTGTGGCGGAGCGCCCCGCCCTCCGCCTCCACGATATCGAGCACCCGATGCCCATGGCGGAACCAGGCCGGCAGATGCACCATCAAGGGCAGGCCGCAGCGGGCTTGGGCTTGCGCGGCACCGCGGAGAGACCGTTCCTCGGCCGCCGTGAAATCGGGCGAGACACCAATTTCGCCGATGATGCCGATGCGCACGCCACTATCGCCGATACCGTCCAGCGCTTCGGCCACGATCTCGTCGGCGATCGCTTCGGCCGACATGCCGGCAAGCCGCGGCGGATGCGAAGCACCAAGGTAGAAGCCGCCGCCGGTGATGATCTGCAAGCCGGTTTCCCGGGCGATGCGCTGATGCGCGAGGGGATCACGCCCGATGCCGGCGCAGGTCGGATCGACCACCGTGCGGCCGCCAAGCGCCGCGACCGGCAGCAGTTCCGCGATCGCCAACCGCTCGTCATCCAGCCGGCAATTGTCGAGATTGACGAAAGGGTCCATCCGCAATTCGCCGAGGATGCCGGGATGCACCGGATCGCAGGCAAGCCGCTGGCGCTCCGGCTCGCGCGGCTTGTGCCACCAGCAACGGCAATCGTTCAGCAGATGCTCATGCATCAGCGTGACACCCATGGCCTCGGCCGCGATCGGGCCGAGCACGGTCATCACCTGCCCCGATCCGATATGGGCGGGCGAGAGTTCGCTCATCATCGCCGCCTGCCAGCCGAGAGGCGGGAGAAGATGCGCGTATTGAGCCAGATGGCGAGGAGGATGATCGCGCCCGTCACAATCTGCACCAGGAAGGGCGAGGTATGGATGAGGATGAGCCCGTTGCCGATCACGCCGATCGTCAGCGCGCCAAGCATGGTGCCGAGGATCGTGCCGGTGCCGCCGAGGAGCGAGGTGCCGCCGAGCACCACGGCCGCGATGACCTGCAATTCGAAACCCTCCGCCGCGTTGGAGGAGCCCGAGCCGAGGCGCGCCGCGATGAGCAGGCCCGCGAAAGCGGAGGCGACACCGGTGATGACGAAGGCCGAGATGATGACGGCGACCGATCGGATGCCGACGCGCCGTGCGGCTTCCGCATTGGCGCCGACCGCGGTGACATAGCGGCCGTAGCGCGTCTCCCGCAGCACGAAGACGCCGATTGCGAGGATGATGACCGCGAGGATCGCCGGGATCGGCAGCCCCGCCACCCAGCCCCGCCCGAGGGTGAGGAACAGCGCGCTGGATGGCTGGTCGATCGGGATCGAGTAGCCGCGCGTCAGCAGCAATGCCAGGCCGCGCATCATCGAAAGCCCGGCAAGCGTCACGATGAAGGACGGGATCTTTTCCGAGGCGACGAACCAGCCCTGCACCGCGCCCGCAAGCGCGCCCAGCGCGAGGACCAGAAGCGAGGCGATTTCCCACGGCACGCCGGCGCCGATCGCGATGGCGCAGACGGCATTGGCGAGCGCGACGATGGAACCCACGGAGAGATCGATCCCGCCCGTGGTGATGACGAAGGTCATCCCGACGGAGGTGACGAGCAGCGGCGCCAGCTGCCGCAGGACATTGAGGAGATTGTCCGGCAGCAGGAAGTAAGGCGAGAGGATGGCGAAGAGCGCGCAACACAGAATGAAGAAGAGCGCGATCGAGAGCACCTGCGCATGTTCGATCAGGAAGTCGTGCCAGGGCCGGGTACGGCTGGGCACGGTTGCCGTATCGGTCATCCTGCGCCCTCCAGAGCGGCGGCGTGGTTGCCACCGACGATGAGCCTGACGATCTCGTTCAGGTCGGTCTCTCCGATCAGCCGTTCGGCGACCTTGCTGCCCTCGTACATGAAGGCGATGCGGTCGCAGACACGGAACAGATCCTGCAGGCGATGCGTCACCAGCACGACGGCGACACCTTGCGCCTTCACGCGGTTGATGAGCGCGAGCACCGCCTCCACTTCCGCCACCGCAAGCGCCGAGGTCGGCTCGTCGAGCAGCAGTACCTGCGGCGAGAAGGAGGCGGCGCGGGCGATGGCGATCGATTGCCGTTGGCCGCCGGAGAGCATCGCGACTTTCGCGCGCATGTTCGGAATGCGGATGTCGAGCGCGTCGAGCATCCGACGTGCCTCGCGCTGCATCGCTGGCTTGTCGAGCATGCCGCCGCGGGTGATCTCGCGGCCGAGGAAGAGATTGCCGGCGACGTCCACCGTGTCGCAGAGGCTGAGATCCTGGTAGACCATCTCGATGCGATGCGCGCGGGCTTCGGCCGGGCCCGAGAGGCGGATGGGCGTGCCGGCCAGGCTGATCTCACCACCATCCGGCAGATAGGCGCCGGACATCACCTTGCTGAGGGTGGACTTGCCGGCGGCATTGTCGCCGACAAGTCCGAGGCATTCGCCCCCGAAAAGATCGAGATCGACATCACGCAGCGCGGTGTTCGATCCGAAGATCTTACGGATGCCGCGCAAAGACATCAGTGGCGTGGCCGCGGCGATCATCCCTTGAAGACGGCACGATAGGGGTCGACATTCGCCTTGGTGACGATGGTGACAGGCACCGGAATCAGCGCCGGCACGGTGCCGCCCTTGAGCTTGGTGAGAAGCGCCTGCACCGCCGCGCGGCCCATGCCTTCCGGGTCCTGCTGGACGACGGCGATGACGTAGCCGGCATCGATGCCGGCGATCGCCTGGGCCGTCAGATCCCAGCCGAAGATCTTCACGCTGTCCTGCTTGCCCTGGCTTTGCACGGCCGCGATGGCGCCGAGCAGCGCGGGCTCCCCGGTTGCGTAGATAACGTTGATGTCGGGATTGCCGGTCAGTAGGTTTTCGGCGGCATTGAGCGCGGTATCCTGGATATTGCGCCCGTCCACGACACCGGCGACCGAGATGCCGGCATGACCCTTGATGGCATCGAGGAAGGCTGATTGCCGCTGGTTCTGGATGAAGGAATTCAGCGCACCGACGACGCCGATGCGCGCATGGCCTTTCATGTGCTGCTGGACATAGGGGAGGAAGACCTCGGCGAGCATGTGGCCGGCCGTTGTGTTATCCACACCAACCTGCGCGAGCTGCGGGCCTTTCGGCAACACCGCATCCACCGCCACGACGGGGATCTTGGCGGTTGCCGCTTCCTGGATCGCCGGCATGATGCCGTTGACGTCGATCGCATCGACGACGATGCCCTGCACCTTCTGCTGGATATAGGCCTCGATCGCATTGTTTTGCGCCGTCGGCTGGTCGTTTGCGTTGAAGACGACGAGCCTGGCGCCGGCAGCCTTTGCCGCTTCCTCCGCCCCTTTCTGGAGCTGGTTGAAGAAGAGCGCCTGCTCGTTGATCTGCACGAGGGCGAAGCTCGGTTCGGCAGCCTGCGCCAGGCTGGGGAGAAGTGCGGTCGCGGTAAGGCCGGCAGCACCTCCAAGGAGGCTGCGGCGGGACAATGCGGTCATCGATACCTGTTCCTTCAAGGGCTGCTGCCAGCCGGAATGGGCGGCCGGCGAGATGGGTGAATCGTTTCAGGCACGCGGCGGCGCTGAGGTAGCGATGGGAGAACAGGCCGTGCTGCAGCGCCGCCCAGCAAGCAAAGTCGGATTGGTAAATCGGTTTACTCTAGGCGCAGCGATAGGCTGCTCGTCAAGCGGGATTTTCTAGCTCTTACCGATTTGCACGCTTAGCCGGTTCCGGCCGATGGCCTTAGCCGAGCTTCACCCGGCGGCGCGGCGGCAGCACGGATTGCCGTACCTGAAGCTCCATCGGCACCCGCACGCGGCCCGCCCCGCTCGGCGGCGTTGCGATCTCCCGCATGACCAGACGCAGCGCCTCCCGCGCCAGGAGCCCGAGATCCTGCCGCAGGGCGGTGATCGGCGGCTCGAAAAGCCCGAGAGGCTCGACGTCGTCGCAGGTCACCACCGAGATATCGGTGCCGATGCGAATGCCGCGGCGGCGGAAGGTTTGCAGCATGCCGAGAAAGATCTCGTCCGAGCCGGTGAAGATCGCGGTCGTCTGCGGATGGTCCGCCAGCAGCCGCTCGGTGGCCGCTTCCCCGGCTTCACGCGTATAGGCGCCCTCCATCACGGCCAATGCTTGGGCGCCCGCCTCGCTCACCGCCCGCATGAAGCCACGCCGCCGCTCCTCCGCCGTCAAAAGCCCCGGCGGCCCCGACAGCATGGCGATGCGGCGGTGCCCTGCCGCGAGAATATGGCGGGTCGCGTCATAAGCTCCGGCGACATTCTCCGCGAAGACGCCCGAGACCTCCGCGCCCGCAATATCCTCGTCAACCAGCACCATGCCGGGCAGGCCGGCAAGCGCCGTCAGCAAAGTCCCATCATCGGGATGGTTGGTCGCGAAAAGCAAACCATCGACCTGCCGGTGCTCAAGCCTGCGGATATAGTCGAGTTCCCGATCCACCCGGTTGAGGGTGACGCACAGCAAGACACCGAGACCGTGCTCCGCCGCCGCCGTCTCGACCGCCGCGGCAAGCCCGGCGAAGAAGGGGTTGCTGATCTCCGGCACGACCAGCCCGATGGTATCGGACCTGCCCCGGCTGAGCGAGCGGGCGAGCGGGTTGGGCACATAACGCAAGGCAGCGACGGCCTGATCGATGCGCTTGGTGGTCGCCGGCGGCAATCGGATGGAGCCGTTGAGATAGCGCGATACGGCGGCGACCGACACTCCGGCAGCACTCGCGACGTCCTTGATCGTCGCCTTGCGCGACACGGCAGTTCTCCTTGACCCCGCCGCCTGGGCAGAACCGGTCGATATTGGACGCCGAGAATAGGGGAGCGGCGAAGGAGGGTAAAGCGCGGCAGGCCACGCGCCGACCGAAGCGAAGGGGCGACCGGACACCCGATCAGAAATGTCTTGACCGACGCCCGCCGCCTCCCCCAGGATATTTTTCTCGCGGCAAGAATTTTGTCGTAAGCGCTTTCGCCCTATCGCCTTTCCGGCTGCCGCGCGAAAGCCATCGGTGCCAACTTGGTTTTGCTCGATCCGAAGGAATCGGCACTGCTATGAAACGGCTTTCCAATCTTGCTGCCACAACAGGCGCCCCACCCCGATTCTCGGCTGCGCGTCGAGCAGACGCGCAGCTTAGGTTGCCTCATCAAATAAGGCATGCGGCGGTGGCGATCGTCGCGCCATGCCGCTTATCCTGGGCATTGCCCTTCGCTCCCCCCCCCCCCCCGGACCGGACCAGCAACAGCGATGGACAGAAGACAATGAGACGATTTCCAAGCAGACTGGGCTTCCTGAGCCTTGCAACAGCGGCTTTCGGCTTGAGCCCCCTCGCCACGCCCCTCGCCCAGGCTCAGGACAAGCCGCAATATGGTGGCGATCTCACCATGGTCCGCGCCGAGCAACTGCGCACACTCCTTCCGTCACAGCCGACGGACAATGCCTCGATCTGGGTCATCGAAGAGGTTTTCGACACCCTGCTGCTGCCAAAGGCTGATGGCAGCGGCGTCGGCCCCGATCTCGCGACCTCATGGTCGCAGAGCAAGGACGGGTTGAGCTGGACTTTCCATCTTCGCCATGGGGTGACCTTCACCAATGGCCAGCCGCTGACCTCGAAGGACGTGAAATTCTCGCTGGAGCAAACATCCAAGCCCTCCAGCCCCTTCTCCTTCATCAATGCGTCGATCACCAAGATCGCGACGCCCGACCCTTACACCGTGGTGATCACGACGAAGCAGCCCTTCTCCCCGCTGCCGTCCGACATGGCGATTTTTGCCAATTCCATTGTGCCCTACAACTATGCCGGCATGAAGCCCGAGGACTTCGCCAAGCATCCGATCGGCAGCGGCGCCTTCGTGCTGAAAAGCTGGACGCCCGGCGTCGGCACGACCTTGGTGCGTAACCCGCATTACTGGCGCGAGGGGCGGCCCTATCTCAATTCGATCACCTTCAAGGTGGTGCCCGACAGCAATACGCGGGCGAATGAAGTGCAGGGCGGCGAAGCGCAGATCGACGAGTTCCCGGCCTATTCCAGTATCTCCGCGCTGCAGAATTCGGGTGGTGCGGTCAAGGTCGGCATCTACCCGTCGAGCCGGGTGGATTTCCTCTCAATCAACAACACGCACAAGCCGTTTGACGATGTGAACGTGCGGCGCGCCATCGCTTCGGCCTTCGACAAGAATACCCTGGTGAAGGTGGTGCTGTTCGGCCACGGAACGCCGGCCGGCGCCTATATGTCGCCAAGTTCCTGGTCTTTCGACAAGAGCATCAAGGGCTATCCCTATGATCTCAAGGCGGCGAAGGCATATCTCGCGAAATCCTCCGTGCCGAACGGCTTCTCCTCCACCATCACCGTCTATAGCGGCAATTCGGACCAGCAGACGGAGGCGCAGATTCTGCAAGCCTCGCTCGCCAAGCTCGGCATCAAGCTTACCATCCAGACGCTCGACCCCTCGGCCGCCTATGATGCGCAGCAGAGCGGCAATTACGACCTCTCCTTCAGCTATGATACGACCGACATCGTCGATCCTGATGAGATCATCCGCTTCGTCGGCTCCTATAACGGCGGCTCGAACTCGCTCTATTCCTTCTACAAGAACAAGCAGATCGATGCCTGGATCGACCAGGCGGCGACGCTGAACGATCAGGCGGCCCGCAAGGCGCTCTACGACAAGGTGCAGGAGCAGTGGAATACCGATCAGCCTGACGTGCCGCTCTACTACACGCCGGAAATCTATGCCTATGGCGGGAACGTCCATGGCTTCCATCCTTTCGTGACCGGCAATTACGATCTGGCGGATGTGTGGATGTCGAAGTGAGGCTATGGCGCGCGGCGATCCCCGGAGCCGCTCCGGCGGGTCGCTGCCGCTTGGGTTCGCGGACTGTCCTGGAAGCCTGACATGATCCAATTTCTCGCGCGGCGTATTCTGCTGCTCATCCCGGTGGTGCTCGGCGTGGCGACGCTCACCTTCATCCTCATGCACATGGCCCCGGGCGATCCGGCGCGCACCTATCTCGGGCCGCGCGCGAACCCGGCAGCCATCGCGGCCTTGCGCCATCAATGGGGGCTCGATCAGCCTTTATGGCGCCAATACCTCACCTTCATGGGCGGCCTTGCCATCGGCAATCTCGGCCAGTCGATGTTCTTCCACCACTCGATCCTCACCCTGCTCGCGATCCGCCTGCCGCCGACCTTGCTGCTGATGGCGATGGCCACACTCTTCAGCGTCGTCATCTCCGTCCCGCTCGCGATCTGGATGGCGGTGAGCCGCGGCGGCGCGGTGGATGCCGCGGTGCGCGCCTTCAATTCCATCGCGCAGGGCACGCCACTTTTTTTCACAGGCGCGGTGCTCATCGCGATTTTCAGCCTGCATCTCCGGTGGTTCCCCGTCGCGGGCTATGGCAACAGCCTGCCGCAGCACATCGTCTCCCTCGTGCTGCCTGCGCTCTCGGTCGCACTCGCGATCGTACCCTTCCTGGTGCGGGGCTTGCGCGGCGCGCTGATGGATGCGCTGACAAGCGAATATGTGAATTTCGCCAAGGCCAAGGGCCTCAACCGCCGGTCGGTCTGGATCAACTATGCCCTGAAGAATGCGGCGATCACCGGCATTTCCATCCTTGGCATCCAGATCGGCTATCTCGCCGGCGGCACGCTCGTCGTCGAGAATGTCTTCGCGATTCCAGGCATGGGCACATTTCTGATGAGCGGTATCCTCAACCGGGATTTCCCGGTGGTCCAGGCGAGCGCGCTCGTCTTCGCGCTTCTCGTTATCTTCGTCTATCTGCTCACCGATATCGCCTATGGGCTCTGCGATCCGAGGGTGCGCGTGAAATGAGCACGGTATCGGTGACGGACAAGCCCGGCCGCCGCCTTGCAGCCCGGCCGCGGCGGCGCGAGTGGAACCTGCATCTGATGATCGGCCTGGTGATTGTGGGGGCGATCGTGCTGATGGCGGTCTGCGCGCCGCTGCTCACCCATTACAGCCCGACGGATCAGGATTTCACCGCGACGCTGCAAGGCCCGAGCTGGCAGCATCTGCTCGGCACGGACAATCTCGGCCGCGATCTGTGGAGCCGCATTCTCTATGGCGGGCGGATCGATCTTTTTCTGGCAACCGCCGCGGTGGTGGCTCCGCTTGTCATCGGCACGATCATCGGTGCGCTCAGCGGCTATTTCGGCGGCTGGTTCGATCTTGTCCTCATGCGTATCGCCGATACCGTCGTGGCCTTTCCCTTCTACGTGCTGGTGATCAGCCTCGTCTTCATCCTTGGCAACGGCGTCGGCAGCATCTTCGCCGCGATCTCGATCGTCTCCTGGGTCGCCTATGCACGCATCGTGCGGGCGGAAACGCTCAAGATCCGCTCGACCGATTTCATGGATGCGCTGCGCGTGGGCGGCATCGGCACCGGGCGCATCGTCTTCCGGCATCTCGTGCCGAATGTCGTGAGCCAGGCGATCGTCTATGCGATGAGCGATATCGTCGCCGATATCACGGTGATCGTGACGCTGAGCTATTTTGGCCTCGGCATCGTGCCGCCGACGCCCGATTGGGGAAACATGATGGCGGATGGACAGCCCTTCTTCGCCGGCGGCTATTACGGCCTGATGGTGATGCCGGCACTCGCCGTGATCCTGACGAGCTTCGGGCTGTCGCTGGTGGGAGACGGCCTCGCCAATCTCCTCCGGGTCAAGAAATGAGCGGGCGCGGGCCGGAGACAGTCGGCGATGGCGCCAATGCCCCCTTGCTGGAGATCGACCAGCTCGTTGTCTCCGCGCGGATCAAAGGGCAGGACTATCGCGCGCTCGACCGTGTCTCGCTCACCGTCGGCCGCGGCGAAGCGCGGGGCCTGGTGGGCGAATCCGGCTCTGGCAAAAGCCTCACGCTGCGGGCGGCGATGGGGCTGCTGCCGCAGGGGGTCTCCGTCACCTCCGGGGCGATCCGCTTCAAGGGGCGCGATCTGCTCGCCGATGGCGGGAAGTCGCTGACAGCGGTGCGCGGCACCGGTATCGCGATGGTGTTTCAGGAGCCGGCGGTCGCGCTCAATCCGGTCATGCGGGTCGGCCGCCAGATCGTCGATAGCCTCGCCTGGCGCCGCGGCTGGGGGCGGCGCCAGGCGCGCGAATTCGCGGTCGAACTCATGACGCAGGTCGGCATTCGCGAGCCTGAGCGTTGGGTGGATGCCTATCCCCACCAACTCTCGGGCGGCATGCGCCAGCGTGTGATGATCGCGGCTGCCATCGCCTGCCACCCGGAGATGATCTTCTGCGACGAGCCGACAACCGCGCTTGACGTGACGGTGCAGGCGCAGATCCTCGCCCTCTTCAAAAAGCTGCAGCAGGACCTTCATGCCGGGTTTCTCTACGTGACCCATGACCTCTCGGTCGTCGCGGAATTCTGCAGCACGCTCAGCGTCATGTATGCCGGGCGGATCGTGGAACAGGCGGACGACCTGAATGCGATGATCGCAGCACCCGCGCATCCCTATACGCGCGCGCTGCTCGCCGCCGTGCCGCGCATCAAGGGCCCGGCCAAGCGGCTGCGCGGGCTTGCCTCTTCCGCCCCGCCGCTCACCGAGCGCTCTCAGGCCGAGGCACCGCCGCTTGCCGAGATCCGCCCGGGCTGGCAGGCGGCACCTGCGACCGAGGAAGAGATGGCGCTCTTCGCCGCCGGGGCCGAAGCGTGAACGGGCCTCAGCTTCTGGCGGAGAACATCTCCGTCACCTTCGCGACGCGCCGGCGAGACGAGGGCCATCGCGCGCTGCGGGACGTGAGCTTGGGCATCGGCACCGGCGAGATCCTGGGCCTCGTGGGGGAATCCGGCTCCGGCAAATCGACGCTCGGCCGGGTGATCGTCGGCCTGCAGGAACGCTATGAGGGCCAGGTGAGCTTCGGCGGCACCGTGCTCGGCCACCGGCGCACGCGGGCGCAGCGGCGGGCGATCCAGATGGTCTTTCAAGATCCTTATGCCTCGCTCGATCCGCAGATGACGGTATGGCAGATGATCGAGGAACTGCTCGCCGTCCACCGGATCGGCAAGACGCGGGACGCGCGGCGCGCCCGCTGCGAGGCGTTGATGCGTCTCGTCCATATGCCTGCCGCCCTGCTCGATGTGCGGCCGGCCGGCATGTCCGGCGGGCAGCGCCAGCGGATCGCACTTGCCCGTGCCCTCGCGGTCGATCCGCAGATGATCGTGGCGGATGAGGCGACATCCGCCCTCGATGTCTCCGTCCAGGCCGGGATCATCAACCTGCTCGCCGATCTGCGGGACGAGATGGGCTTGTCGATCCTCTTCATCTCCCACAATCTCGCCGTCGTCCGCTCGCTTTGCGACCGGGTTGCCGTGATCTATCAAGGGGAGATTGTCGAGGTGGCAGACACCGAGGCGATTTTCGGCGCGCCGCAGCACGATTATACCCGGCAGCTTCTGGCGGCCGCGCCCGATCTGCCGTAGCACCAATTCGGGGATCAACCGATGCCGTCACTCCGCGCCCATCCCGCCTTCACGCAGATCCAGTCCGAGATCACGGCCCTCTTCGCCAAGCGGGTGAGCGAGGCGCGCGCGCCCGGCTGCTTCTTCGCCGTCTTCGATGCCGAAGGCGCGCTGTTCGAGGGCGGGTTCGGCTGCAAGACGCTCGGGCAAGGGGCGCCCGATCGGCAGACGCGGTTTCGCATCGCCTCCTGCACCAAGAGCTTCACCATTGCAGCTCTCTTGATGTTGCGTGATGCCGGCAAGATCGTGCTCGATGACCCGATCACCGCCTATGTGCCCGCGCTCCGCCCGACACTGCCGGTGCATGCGCCGGCCGCACCCAGCTTGCGCATGCTCATGAGCATGAGCGGCGGTTTGCCGACGGACGACGCTTGGGCGGACCGGCAGGAGGCGCTCTCGCGCGAGGCCTTCCTCGGCATCCTGACCGGCGGCGTGCGCTTTTCGACCGTGCCCGGCACGCGCTTCGAATATTCCAACCTGGGCTACGCGCTGCTCGGCCAAGTGGTGGAGCAGGCAAGCGGCAAGGCGTTTCAGACCTACGTGACGGAGACGCTCCTGCACCCGCTCGGCTTGCACAGCACAAGCTTCGAGCATGCGGCAGTTCCGCCGGCGCAGATGGCGACCGGCTATCGCGCATCGAATGGCACCTGGATCGGCCTTCCGCAAACGGGGCCTGGCGCTTTTTCCAGCATCGGCGGCTTGATTTCGACGGGTGAGGATCTCACGCGATGGGCCGCCTGGCTTGCGGAAGCCTTCGCCGATGCCCCCGAGCGCGGCCCGCTTTCGGCCGCAAGCCGGCGGGAGATGCAGCGCATCCATTGCCCGATCGCGCCGGAACCCGGCGAGGATCTCCTCTTCAAGGGCTACGGCTTCGGCCTCATCGCAGAGACGGATGCGCGCCATGGCCTCACCGTGCATCACTCGGGCGGCTATCCCGGCTTCAGCGCGCATATGCGCTGGAATCCGGCCGCCGGCATCGGCGTCGTCGGGTTTGAAAACGCAACTTATTCCGGTGTGTGGAAGACGGTCGCGGCGGCGTTGGAGCGTCTGATCGACCGTGCCGGGCCGGCAGCGGTACCTACAGCGCCGGCGGAGATCGCGGCGATCGGTCGTGGCGTTGCCGCGCTCGTCACAAACTGGGATGATGGCCTGGCCGATCGCCTCTTTCTCGAAAACGTCGCCATGGATCGGCCGTACGCGGAGCGGGCTGCGGAACTCGCGGAACTCCGCGCCAAGCTCGGCACGCCGGATGCCGCGCGGGTGGAAATCCGCCCGGCGGATAGCGCGATGTTCGGCTATTTCGAGGTGCGCGTGCCCTGCACCACGGGCGTCATCATCGGCCTCGTCGGGCTCGGTCCGCCGGAGCCTGCGCGCATCCAATCGCTGATCTTCAAGATCGACCATTGGTCGCAGTGGTAGCCCGGGCGGAGAGAGCAGCATGAAGGTCTATATCTGCGTCGATCTCGAAGGGGTGGCCGGCGTCATCACGCCGCAGCAGGGCACGCCCGGTAACGCCGAGTACGAGCGCGCGCGCCGCCTGATGACGGAGGAGGCGAATGCCGCGATCGAAGGGGCACTCGCTGGCGGGGCGACCTCGATTCTTGTCAACGACGCCCATGGGCCGATGACCAATCTCCTGCCGGATCTGCTCAGGTCCGAAGCCGAATTCATCAGCGGCAGGCCGAAGCCGTTTACGATGTTCTCGGGCCTCACGGCCGCCTTCGATGCGGTGTTTTGCGTGGGGCACCATGCCGCGGCGTCTGGTTTCGGCGTGCTCGCGCATACCACCAACGGCTTCGCCTTCCGCTCCGTCAGCATCGATGGGCGGAGGCTGGGCGAGCCTGGGCTGTACGGCGCCTATGCGGGGGAGTTGGGCGTGCCCGTCGTGCTTGTGACAGGGGATGACCGATGCGCTGCCGAGAACCGGCCGCTCTTTCCGGGCGCGACCTTCGTGACCGTCAAAACCGCGCTTGGGAACCGCGCGGCGCGGTCCCTCTCCATCACCGCGGCACGCGAAGCGATCCGCACCGGCGCAGAAGCCGCGCTGAAGAAGGCGCCGCTGGCGCGGCCCTTCGTGATCGAACGGCCGAGCAGCGTTGAATTCGCCATGGCAGATCCCGCGATGGCGGACCTTGCCGAGACGCTCCCACCCGCCGAACGGGTGGATGCGGTTACAATCCGCTTCGCCATCTCCTCCGTGGCCGAGGCGATCGGCTGGATGAACGCGCTTTCCGCGATGTCGGCGGCTCTCCGCTAAGCCGGTTTCGGCCCGATCCTGCAGGCTGCGCCTCCGCTCAGGGTCGCGGCGCGGATGCGTCGACTGGCGGGTGTCTCTCGGCCTCGGGGAAAGCGGGTGCGGCTCACTTGCCATCCTCCTCGCCTATGGTCATGGCGGTCTCGCGCGGGTCTCGGGCCGCACGTCCGTGACGGCCGAGGCGCGCTGAAATTTGCTGATATTTTGTGCATTATTGCCTAATTGTTAGGCTTAATGATTGCGCTTGACAGATTGTGCACCGCACATAGGATGGAAATTAGGCAACCCGAGCAACAGCGCTCAGTGAGGTTGCCGCGCCGCCGCTGTTCCGCCTGGCACCGCCGCCGCTGAAAACATCCATCCCCGCCGTAACAAGCCCGTCGCGTTGGGCAGCTGGAAAGCGTGCCATTGGCTCAGGACATACAGATCGGCCTCCTTATGTCGGCCTCGGGTCCCTACGCCCCGATGGCGCGCGCAAGCCTGCACGGGGCGCTGCTCGCGGTCGAAGACATCAATGCCAGGCCCGCAACACCCGTACGACTGGTGCCGGCTGCGGCGGATCCAGCCTGCGACCCCGCGCTCTATGCGCGCCACGCCGCCAACCTTCTGGCTCAGGGCATCCGCCACGTCGTCGGCTGCTACACATCGATCAGCCGAAAGGAAGTCATCCCCATCTTCGAGAAGAGGGACGCTCTGCTCTGGTATCCAACCCATTACGAGGGTTTTGAGGCATCGCCGAACGTCATCTATGTCGGCGGTGCGCCGAACCATCATGTTCTCCCGCTGGCTGCCTGGGCGCTTCGCCATGTCGGGCGGACCGCCTATTGCGTCGGCTCCAACTACGTCTGGGCTTGGGAGACGAACCGCGTCTTGCGGGAGGCGCTGATCCCGGCCGGCGGCCGTGTCATCGCCGAACGCTATGTCGCGATCGACGATCTCGATATGGACCACATCGTTCAGGATATCATCCGCGCCAGGGCGGATTTCGTCTTCTGTACCCTGATCGGCGCGGCGGCATCCGCCTTCATCAGCCGCCTGCGAGCCGCCTGCATCGGCCAGGGGATCGACCAGCTGCGCGAGATACCGCTTCTCACCTGCAATCTCAACGAAACGACGATGCAGGGGGTGGAGCCCGCGGCGCGGGACGGACATATCAACTCTTCCGTCTATTTCGCCTCTCTGCCAACGCCGGCAAGCCGGGCCTTCGTCGCGGCCTTCAGGGCGCGGTTCGGCACTATCCCCTCCGCCGATGCCGAAGCCGCGTTCTCGGCGGTCCACCTCCTCGCCGAGGCGGTTGCCGCGGCCGGGTCGGACGAGATCGCTGCCGTGCGCGCGGCAGTCCCCTCGCTCCGCTTGCAGGCCCCCCAGGGTGACGTGATGATCGACGCCGACACAATGCACGCCTGGCTCACGCCGCGCATCGGCCGCTCCCGCGCCGATGGCGGGTTCGATATCATCGAGGACGCCGCAGCCCCCGTCCGCCCCGATCCCTATCTTGTTGATAGCACACGACGCTTGGCGCCCGCCCATCTCAGGCTCGTGTCATGACGGGGGCCGGTATCGTTCAGAACTTCAGCGGTCTCCGCGCCGTGGTGATCAGCCGCGACAGCGATCCCGCTCAACCACTGGCTGCGGCGCTCCTGCGCCTCGGGCTGAGCATCGCCTTTCATGATCCGGAGGATGGCTGGCCTCGGGAGCTCGATGCGGAGCGCGATCTCCTCATGATCGAGGGTGATCTGCACCCCCGCGGCATTGCCGGCGCCGAAGCCGCAACCGGCGGGGATGTGCCGGTGATCGGCCTTCTCGGCGTCGAAGCGCCAGGGCGGCTCCGCGCCCTCATGGCGCTCGGCGCCACCGCCTTTCTGCGCCAGCCGGTCTATGGGCCGTCCGTCTACTCGGCAATTTTTCTTGCCGTCAACACGCACCGGGAGCGTCGGCATCTCCGCGGGCAGATCGCCGCGCATGAGCAACGGCGAAGCGGCCGGCGTTTCGTCATCAAAGCCGTGCTCGCCCTGATGAAACGCGAAGGATGCGATGACGAGCAGGCCTATGAGGTGCTTCGCCGGGCCGCCATGCGCGAACGGCTGAGCATCGAGGCCTATTGCGAGATCTGGCTGCAGAACGCCGAGGCCGCGCCACCCGCGCCGGCGGCCGCTCTGCGAGCGAAGCCCTGATAGTCACAGAGACGAAGGATAGCGAATGGACAAGCTCAACTCCCCTCATCCCAAGACCGCGGCGCCGTCGCGGCGGCAGTTGCTGCAAAACTCGGCCGCCGTTTTGGGCGGGGCGCTTGCCGCGCCCTTCCTGGCGCGCACCGCGGAAGCTGCAGACAAGATCAAGGTCGGCAGTCTGCTCGATCTCTCCGGCCCGCTCGGCAGTTCGGGGCTCGGGATGTATCAGGCGATCCAGGTCGGCGTTGATGAGGTGAACAAGGCGGGCGGCTTGCTCGGCAAGCAGATCGAGCTCATCAACTACGATACGCAATCCAATATCCAGCTCTATTCGCAATATGCCCAAAAGCTGGCGTTGCAGGACCGCGTCGCCGTCGTGCATGGCGGCATCACCTCGGCCTCGCGCGAAGCGATCCGCCCGGTGTTCGACCGTTATCGCACCCTCTATTTCTACAACGTGCTCTACGAAGGCGGCGTCTGCGACCGCGACATCTTCTGCACCGGCACGACGCCCGCGCAAACCGTGCAGAAGCTCGTGCCCTATGCCATGAACACCTGGGGCAAGAAGGCCTATATCATCGCGGCCGACTACAACTATGGCCAGATCACCGCCAAGTGGATGGCGAAATACACGCGTGACAACGGCGGCACCGTGCAGTCGGTCGATTTCTTCCCGCTCGATGTCACTGACTTCAGCGCCACGATCAGCAAGATCCAGCAGGCGGGGCCTTCCGTCGTGCTCTCAGCACTCGTCGGCTCCAACCACACTGCCTTCTATCGGCAATGGGCAGCGGCCGGCATGCTGCACAAGATTCCCATCGCGTCGACGACCTTTGGCCTCGTCGATGAGATCCACACGCTCGCGGCGAGCGAAAGCGACGGGATCGTCACCTCCTACGGCTATTATCAGGAGATCGACACCCCGGCGAGCAAGGCCTTCGTGCAAGCGATCCAGGCCAAGTTCGGCCAGAAGGTGCCCTATATCAGCGAGCTTTCCTGCGACAACTACGAGGGCTTCAAGCTCTGGGCGGCCGGCGTCAAGAAGGCCGGCAGCACGGACCGCATGGCGGTGATCAAGGCGCTGGAGACGGGCATCTCCATTGATGGCCCATCCGGCAAGGTGACGATCGACCACCAGACGCATCATGTCATCCGCAACGCCTATCTGGCGAAAGCCGTCAACAAGAGCTGGGACGTCTTCAAATCCTACCCAAACCAGTTCCCGTCCGACACGGCGGCGGTCTGCAACCTCATCAAATACCCGCGGACCGACAAGCAATACGTCATCGACGTGAAAGCCTAACGGAGAGACCGGGCATGGCGCTGAGCGGACTGCTTCTGTTTAACACGCTGACGGGCATCGCTACCCTGGTGCTGATCTGCCTTGGCCTCGGCATCATCTACGGCATGATGAAGATCATAAACCTCGCGCACGGCGAATTCGTCATGCTCGGCGCCTATGTCACGGTCTTTGCGGCGAATGCCGGCGTCAATCTGTGGATCGCCATGCTCGTGCTCTCCCCGCTCGCGGTCGGGCTCTTCGGGCTCGTGGTCGAGCGGTGCTTCATCCGCTTCCTCTACGGCCGCATCATCGACACGATGCTGGCGAGCTGGGGGCTCAGCCTCGCCATCATCGGCATCGTCACTTCGCTGTTCGGCAATACGGTGCGCGGCATTTCGGCGCCGCTCGGCTCCTTCTCGATCGGCGTCTATCGCACCAGCCTCTACGGTCTCTTCATCATCGTGGTGGCGGTTCTTGCGATCGCCGGTCTCTACGCGCTTCTGCGAATGACGCGCTTCGGCCTCGTGGTGCGAGCAACCATGGGCAATCCACGCATGGCGGCCGCCCTCGGCGTCTCGCCACCCCGCATTTACATGGCAACCTTTGCGCTCGGCGCGGGCTTCGCAGGGCTTGCGGGCGGTGTGCTGGCGCCTGTCTCCGGCGTCTCGCCGGTGATGGGAGCGGCCTTCATCGCGCGGGCCTTCATCACCGTGCTCGGCGGCGGCCCTGCCATCATCACTGGCACCGGCATCGCCTCCGCGCTCTTCGGCAGTATCGACGAGTTCGCAACCTTCCTCACCACGCCCGTCTTCGGCCAGGTGGCGCTGCTGCTGGCGGCTATCATCATGATCCGCTTCCTGCCGCAGGGCATCACCGGCCGCGTCTTCAGGAGGAGCCTGTGAACAGCGTCCCCTCCGGCTGGCGCAGCGGCCTCGTCACCGTCGCGGCAGGCCTCGTGCTGCTCTTTGCCCTGCCGCAGATAACCGGCCTCTACGGCGTCGTGCAGATGACGGTCTTCGCGGCCATGGCGGTCTTCGCCCTTTCCCAGGGCTTCATCTGGGGTTTCGGCGGCATCATGTCCTTCGGGCAATCGGCTTTCTTCGGCCTCGGCGGCTATGTCTATGCCGTCTCGGTCATCAACATGGGCGATAGCACGATCCCCGTTCTGCTCTCGATCGCCGCACCGGCCGCCTTCGCAGCCCTTCTCGGCTACTTCATGTTCTTCGGCCGTATCAGCGACGCCTATATCGGCGTCATCACCCTCACCGTCACCATCATCCTCTTCAACGTGGTGAACTCTACCTCGGGCGATTTCTACACCATCGGCCAGGCAGCACTCGGCGGTTTCAACGGCATGCCGAACGTGCCGCCGCTCAACCTGCCCGGCCATCCCGATGCGGCATTCGGTCCGCTCGACACATGGTATTTCGCCATGGGGTCCTTGATCCTCGTCTATATTCTGCTGCGCTGGATCCTCGCCAGCCGCTTCGGCCGCGTCGTCGTCGCGATCCGGGAGAACGAGACGCGGGTTCAGCTCCTCGGCTATGATGCACGGGTCTACAAGCTGCTCGTCTTCACCGTGGGCGGCGGCATCGCGGGCCTCGGCGGTTGCATCTTCACCAACTGGGGCGCCTTCATCAGCCCGACCATCTTCGGCCTGGCAAGCGCGGCGCAGGTTCTGATCTTCGTGCTTGTCGGCGGCCTCGGCACACTCGTCGGCCCCATTCTCGGCGCCTTCGGTATCGAATATCTCATCTCGATTATCGGCACCCAGCAAACCTTCAACGCCAATCTCGTGCTCGGCCTGGTGCTCGTCGCCTTCGTACTGCTGGTGCCGCAGGGCCTCGTCCCCGTGCTCTGGAGCGGCATCGCCCGCCTCCTGCCACAGCGCCTCGACCCCGCAACAGATCAGGCGGTGGAGATCCGCTCATGACGACGCCCCTTCTGGAAGCCCGTTCCGCCACCATGCGGTTCGGCGGTGTGGTTGCCGTCAATGAAGTGGACTTCACGCTGCGGGAGATGGAACTCCGCTGCCTCATCGGGCCGAACGGCGCCGGCAAGAGCACCTTCTTCAAGATGCTGACCGGACAACTGCGCCCAAGCGCGGGCCAGATCAGGCTGCGGGGCGAGGACGTGACGGGTGCGGAGCCGCACCACATCGCGCGGCGCGGCGTCGGCATCAAGACGCAGGTGCCGAACGTCTTCAACGGCCTCAGCGTGCGCGAGAATGTCGCGATTGCCGCCGGGCGCCGCAAGTCGATCGCGAGCGCGCGCCGCATCACCGAAGAGACGCTGGAACGTGCAAGCCTGACCGGCATCGCCCATCGCATGGTGGGGCAGTTGGCCCATGGCCAGCGGCAATGGGTGGAGATTGCGACCGTGCTCGCGCAGGAGCCGGAACTCATCTTGCTCGACGAGCCAGCCGCCGGCATGACGCACGAGGAAGTGCTACGCACCGCCGAGCTGATCCGCGAGATCAACCGCGCCCAGGCCCTCATCGTCGTCGAGCACGACATGCAGTTCATCCGCATGATCGCGACCACCGTCACGGTGTTCAACCAGGGCCGGATCCTGGTGGAGGACCATGTCGACCGCGTGTTGGCCAATCAAGCGGTCCGAGACGTCTATCTCGGGAAGCACGCGGCATGATGCTCTCGGTCCAAGGCCTGCGCTCGGGCTACGGGCGAATTCCGATCCTTGCAGGCGTGACCTTCACCGTCGCCGAAGGTGCCTTCGTCGGCATTCTCGGCCATAACGGCATGGGCAAGACGACGCTCTTGCGCACGCTGATGGGCTATCTGCCGGCAACCGGCGGCAGCGTGCATTTCGAAGGGCGCGATCTGACAGCGGAAACGCCGACCGTCCGTGCCCGTGCCGGCATCGGCTTCGTGCCGCAGGGGCGCGAGATCTTCGGCAGCCTCAGTGTTTATGAAAATCTGCGCATGGGCTGCCTCCTCTCCCGCACGGAGGAGCGCCGCACGATCGAGGAGGTGTTGGAGATGTTCCCGCGCCTCAAGCGTCTGCTCGATCGCCCGGGCGGCGCGCTCTCGGGCGGGGAGCAGCAGTTGCTGGCGCTCGCCCGCTGCCTCTGCGGCGCGCCCAAGCTCATCCTTCTTGATGAACCAACCGAAGGCATCCAGCCATCGATCATCGAGGAGATCATTGAAACCCTCCAGGCGCTGCGCCGCATGCGGGAGGTGACTTTCATTCTTGTCGAACAAAACCTCAACTTTCTCACCGCTCTTTCCGGGCGCATCCTCATCATCCAGAAGGGCCAGATCATCCGCGAGATCAGCCCCGAGGCGGTGGGCAACCCCGAGCTTGTGGCCGAACTCGTCGGGATAGACGTGTAAGGCAAGACATCGCTTCTCTCAGTAGAGAGACGCCACAACTCTCAATCCGTTTTCAGGAGCAAGACGACATGAGCGTCGAACGGCCGACACTTGCCCAGATGCAGGCCATCGTCACCAGCCTCGGGATGGACCTGCCGCCCGAAAAGATCGAACAGTTCCGCGCCCTCATGGATGGTGCGGTCGCCTCCTATGCCCTGGTGGACGCGCTGCCGGACGAGAAGCCGCGCGTCGCCTATCCACGCACGCCCGGCTATCAGCCGCTGCCCGAGGAGAACGAATACAACGCCTGGTACGTGAAGACCGAGGTGCGCGGCGCCGAGAGCGGGCCGCTCGCCGGCAAGACCGTCGTGCTGAAGGACAATGTCTGCCTCGCCGGCGTGTCGATGATGAATGGCGCGGCGACGCTCGAAGGCTTCGTGCCGGATGTGGACGCCACGATCGTCACCCGCATGCTCGATGCCGGCGCCACCATCATGGGCAAGGCGCATTGCGAATCCTTCTGCCTCTCCGGCGGCAGCCATACCGGCGCGCTCGGCCCGGTGCATAATCCCCTGAAGAAGGGCTATTCGGCCGGCGGTTCCTCCTCCGGCTCCGCTGTGCTTGTGGCCGCGGGCGAAGTGGACATGGCAATCGGCGGCGATCAGGGCGGCTCTATCCGCATCCCCGCCGCCTTCTGCGGCATCTACGGCATGAAAGGCACCTGGGGACTCGTGCCCTATACCGGCGTGATGCCGATCGAAAGCACGATCGACCATACCGGCCCGATGACGGCGACGGTCGCCGATTGCGCGCTCATGCTCGAAGTGCTGGCGGGGCCGGATGGGCTCGATCCGCGGCAGACGGGCTGCAGGACGGCGCGCTATACGGAAGCGCTGGGGCGGGGCGTGGAGGGGCTGCGCATCGGCATCGTCACCGAGGGCTTCGGCTGGAGCAATAGCGAAGAGGGCGTCGATGCCTCCGTGCGCTCGGCCGCCGAACGCTTCCGCAAGATGGGCGCGGTGGTCGAGGAGGTCAGCATCCCCATGCACCGCATCGGCAAGGATATCTGGTCACCCATCGGCAATGAAGGCTTGATGGCGCAGATGATGCGCGGCAACGGCATGGGCTTCAACTGGAAGGGCCAGTACACGCTCGGCCTGCTCGACATGCATGCCGCCTGGCGCGAGCGCGCGAACGACCTCTCCGACACGCTCAAGCTCTCGATGTTCATCGGCGAGTATTTCACCCGCCATTACCGCGGCCGCTATTACGCGAAGGCGCAGAATATCGCGCGCCGGCTGCGCGCGGCGTACGACACCGCCCTTGCGCAGTATGACCTGCTGCTCATGCCGACCCTGCCGATCGTGGCCACCGAGATTCCGCCCGCCGATGCCGACCTGCCGCTCTATGTGCAGCGCGCCTTCGAAATGATCGTCAACACCGCGCCCTTCGACGTGACGGGGCATCCCTCGATGAGCATTCCCTGCGGAATGTCGGACGGTCTGCCGGTGGGGCTGATGTTGACGGCGAAGCACTGGGATGAAAGCACCATCTTCGCCGCCGCCGCCGCTTTCGAGGCAAGCGGGGACTGGAAGAGCTTCTGATCCTTGCCGCTTCAACGCCGTATCGGGGAGTGACCTGAACATGACCGATCTGCATTATCTGGAGCTTTTGGAACTCACCCGCCTCATCCATGCGCGCGAACTCACCGCCGTCGAGGCGACGCGCCAGGTGCTCGCTCGCATCACGGCGCTGGATGGCTCCTTGCACGCCTATGTCACGGTGATGGCGGAGAGCGCGCTCGCCGCCGCCGCCGCGGCCGATGCGGAAATCGCCGCCGGCCATATCCGCGGCCCGCTGCACGGCGCGCCGATCGCGGTCAAGGATCTGTGCTGGACAAAGGACGCGCCGACGAGCGCCGGCACGCTCATCCATAAGAACTTCCGCGCGCCCGAGGATGCGACGGTGGTACGCCGGCTGCGCGAGGCCGGGGCCATCATGCTCGGCAAGCTCGCGATGACGGAAGGGGCCTATACCGATCACCATCCCTCCGTAGCCGCGCCCATCAACCCTTTCGGCGCTGCCCACTGGGCCGGCTCTTCCTCCTCCGGCTCCGGCGTCGGCACCGCGGCGGGGCTCTGCTATGGGGCGCTCGGCTCCGACACCGGCGGCTCCATCCGCTTCCCGAGCGCGGCGCAAGGCCTGACCGGCATCAAGGGAAGCTGGGGCCGCGTCAGCCGCTACGGCATTTTCGATCTCAGCCCCACGCTCGACCATATCGGCCCGATGGCCCGCAGCGCCGCCGATGCGGGCGCCATGCTGGGCGCGATTGCCGGTGCCGATCCGCTTGACCCAACGGCGGCCGACCTGCCGGTGCCCGATTATCTGGCGACCGCGCGAGACGGTATCCGCGGCTTGCGCATCGGCATCGATCGCGACTGGACCACGGAGGGCGTCGATACCGAGACGCTTGCGATGATGAGGACGGCAGAGGCCACCCTGCGCGAACTCGGCGCGACCATCGTCGAGGTCCGCTTCCCGGAGACGGCCCAGATCGTGCGGGACTGGTTTCCGCTCTGCGCGGTCGAAGTCGCGGTCGCGCATCAGGAGACCTATCCAGACCGGAAGAGCGACTATGGCCCGTCCCTCGCCGAGTTGATCGAGCAAGGCCATCGCGTCTCGGGCCTCGACTATCAGAGGATCGTTCTGCGGCGGCTGGATTTCGCGGGCCGCGTGCGGGCGCTCTTCAAGGGTATCGACCTCCTGCTCCTGCCGGTGCAGAGCATCGCCGCCCCCACGCTCGATTTCCTCGGGCGATTCGGCGCCAATGAAAGCGTGCTGCACGGAATGCTGAAATTCACTTGCCCCTTCGACATGTCCGGCCACCCGACGATCACGCTTCCCGGCGCCTTCACAGCAACCGGCATGCCGATCGGCTTCCAGTTCGCAGCTGCGCTCTGGAACGAAGCGCTGCTGGTGCGTGCCGGCACCGCCTTCCAGAGCGTGACCGACTGGCACCATCGCCACCCCACCGCCTGGGCCTGAGAGAGGAAAACCCCATGCTCGACGTCGTGGAACTCACGCTGGACGAGGTCCAACAGGCTTTCGCCGCCGGCCATTATACATCCGAGGCATTGACACAAGCCTGCCTGGACCGCATCGCCCTCTATAACGCCAGCTACAACGCCATCATCTTCCTCAATCCGGATGCCTTGAGTGATGCGCGCGCAATCGATGCACGCCGCGCCGCCGGGGAGGCGTTGGGCCCGCTCGCCGGCGTGCCCGTCGTGGTGAAGGATGCGATGGACATGGTGGGCTTCCCCACCACCGGCGGTTGGCGCCTGCTCTATAGCGGCGCCGGCGGCGTGGACCTCATGCCGGCACGCGATGCGCCCGTCGTCGCGCGCCTCCGCGCCGCGGGTGCCGTGATCCTCGGCAAGACGAATATCCCGGTCCTCAGCCATACCGGCAGCCACGCGAATGATAGCTGGGCGGGCCCCACCTACAACGCCGCCGGCCGCGCCTTTCTGCCCGGTGGCAGCAGCGCCGGCACGGCAACCGCGGTTGCCGCCAGCATGGCGGTGCTGGGCTTGGCGGAGGAGACCGGCGGCTCGATCCAGAACCCGGCCTCGGCTCAAGCGCTCGTCGGCATCAAGCCCACCTTCGGCCTCGTGCCGAATGCCGGCGTCATGCCGCTTTCTGGCCTGCGCGATGTCGTGGGGCCCATCGCGCGCTCGGTGCGGGATGCGGCGCTCACGCTCGACGTGCTGGCGGGCTACTCATCGGAGGATCCGAAGACGGTCGCGGGCATCGGCCGCCGCCCCCAGGGCGGCTACGCAGCGGCCCTCGCGCCCGAGGCGCTGCGCGGCGCGCGGATCGGCCTCTACGGCCCTGGCTGGCGCGATCAGCCGCTGTCCGAAGAGGCCGCGGCGCTCTACCAGACTGCGCAGAGCGAGCTTGCCGCACAAGGCGCCGCGCTGATCGACGATCCCTTCGCGGGTTCCGGCTTTGCCGCCTTGCGCCAGACCGCAACACCCGAGACGCATTTCGACGCGCGCGGCCTGGAATCGATCGCCTACGACCTGCAGACCTATCTCGAACGGCTCGGCCCGCAGGCGAGCCTGCGGGACTTTGCGGCCTTCGCCAAGGCGACGGCGGCGGAAAATCCCTTCGCGCCCGGCGGTGTGCTCTCCTTCATGCCGGCGCTGCCCGCCTTCCGCGCCTGTCTCGAAAACCCAAGCGCGCCGGCCGATCTTTCGGAATTCGTCGCGGCGCGCGAAGCCTATCAGGATGTCTTCGATCGCGTGATGGCCGAGCATCGGTTGGATGCGCTGGTCTTCCCCCAGATGCGGAGCGAATTGCCTGGCCTCCATAGCGGCATCCCGATCGCCGAGACGACGGTGAGCGAGATCAACATCGCCGGCCTGCCGGCGGTGACGGTGCCGGCCGGCTACTACACTTCCGGCGCGCCGTTCTGCCTCGTCTTCGTCGGGCCGATATGGAGCGAGGGGCGCCTGCTCGCTCTTGCATATTCTTACGAGCAAGCGACGAAGCATCGGCGCGCACCGGTGCTTGACGCCCCGGAGCGATAGCAGCCTCGGCTTTTGCCATGCGTGTGACCGCGCAAAGCTGCGCAGAAACCCCAAAGGGGCTGGCGCCGACAGATCAGAGTGCGGCCAGCCTCTCCCTCAGCCGACCCGCGGCAAAATCCAGAAAGACGCGCATCTTCGAGGGCAGCGCACCGCGCCCCGCATGCATCAAGTGAACCGGACGCGGTTCGACCTCGAAGTCTGCCAGGACGATTCGGAGGGAACCGTCACGTAAGGCGTCGGCGCATTGATAGTGGAGCACGCGGGTAGCGCCGACGTCATGGACCGCGGCCCAGACCGCCGCCTCCGCAGTGGAGACGGAGAGACGCGGCCGGATGGGCAGGTCGATATGGCGCTTCGTATCTTTCTGCCTGAACGGCCAGGTTGAGGACAGCGACAGGAAATCGAAATGGACGCTGGGCAGGCTGGCCAGGTCTTCGGGCGCCCTCGGTACGCCATGGGCGGCCAGCAGCTGCGGGCTGGCGCATACCACGGTCCGCATCGAACCGATGCGGGTGGCCACCATGCTGCTGTCCGGCAGCTCGCCGATCCGCACCGCCATATCGACGTGATCGTCCAACAGATGGAGGTTGCGGTCGGCCAGCACCAGCCGGACGTTGATCTCGGGGTAAGCAGCCAGGAACTCGGCGATGACCGGAAGGATGTGGAGGCGGCCGAATAAGACCGGCGCGGTGACGACCAATTCGCCACGCGCTGCGTGAAATTCGCCAGCCGCGACACGCTCTGTCTCGTCGAGCTCATCGAGGATGCGTCGGGCCGAAACCACATAGGCGGTGCCGGCATCGGTCATCGTGACCTTGCGAGTCGTGCGGGTCAAAAGCCTGGTCCCCAGATGGGCCTCAAGCTCAGCTACCTTCCGGCTCACGGTCGCCAGGGGCACGCCCAGCTCCCGGCTCGCGGCCGAGAAGCTCCCCGAATCCACCACCCGCAACAGGATCGTCATGGCTTCGAGCCGGTCCACAATTATTCCAAATTTCGAGAGCTTATTTTCCAAACATACCGGATTATCTTCCTGCATGGAACTAGCTACCTCTGCAGCAGCACGAACCGCCCCGGTTTCGGGCTCGCAAAGGATAAAGCCATGTCCCGCCTGACCATCCCCGCCGGCGACGATGTCCCTGAAGCTTCGAAGCCGATCCTCGATGCCGTGCATAAGCAGCTCGGCGTTGTCCCCAACATGTTCAGGCTGATCGCTGCCAGCCCGGCCGCGCTGCAGGGTTTCACCGGCAACAGCGGCTCGCTGGCGAGGACGCTCGACGTCAAGACGCGCGAGCGGATCGCACTGGCCGTGGCACAGGTGAACGGCTGCGATTACTGCCTGTCGGCGCACAGCTATCTCGGCCTCAACCTGGCGAAGATCACCCCGGAGGAGATCGCCCTCAATCGCAAGGGCGAGTCCGGCGACCCGAAGGCGGCCGCGGCCGTGCGCTTCGCGGCCAAGGTGGTGCGCGAGCGCGGCCAGGTCAGTGATGGCGACATCAAGGCCGTCCGCGACGCCGGCTTCTCCGACGGCCAGATCGTCGAGATCATCGCCGTCGCGGCAGAAAACGTCTTCACCAACCTGCTCAACGTCGTCGCGCAGACCGACATCGACTTCCCGGTTGTGCACGCGACCGAGGCCGTCTGAAGCAGGGCGCGGACCGGCAGGCTGTGTCATCTGCCAGTCCGCGCCCTCTCATGCGAAGGAGCCCGATCATGTCCTATGGATTCCTCGATATCGCAGCGACGGCGAGCGTCCGCGCCGCACAAGCGGCAATGGGCAGCGACCACCTTTGGCAAGACTTCCAAGGCCATCGCCAGTTCGACAGGTTCACGCCCGGTGAAGCGGCCTTTATCGCCCAGCGCGACAGCTTCTACATGGCGACCGTCTCGGAGACCGGCTGGCCCTATATCCAGCATCGCGGCGGGCCGCCCGGCTTCCTGAAGGTGGTGGACGACAAGACGCTGGCCTTCGCCGACTACCGCGGCAACCGGCAGTATATCAGCCTCGGCAATCTTGGCGCCAACGCCCGCGCAGCGCTGATCCTGATGGACTACGCCAACAGAGCCAGGCTGAAACTCCTGGCGCATGTCGAGGTCGTGCCGCTCGACGCTGATCCGGAGCTTGCGGCGCTCGTTTCCGCGCCCGGCTATAAGGCCAAGCCCGAACGCATCCTGCGGCTGCACCTCGATGCCTTCGATTGGAACTGCCCGCAGCACATCACCCCACGGTTCACCGAGGCGGAAGTCGCCGAGGCTGTCCAGCCGCTGCATGATCGCCTGGGCGCACTCGAAGCCGAAAACGCCGAATTGCGCGCCAAGCTCGCCGCCAGGGAAGGTGCAAAATGACGCAAGCCTAAGGCCCGCCGCTGCCGCCGTTCAGAAGGCTTGAACCGCGCCGGCTCTCAAGAGGCTCCTATTTCCCAGTGGGATGGAGCGATGGTGAGCAAGACCGCGCATCCCGCCCGCTCGGCGAAGCTCCGCTCAACCGTGCATATTCCGAACAAGTCGAACGAACCGGCTTACATCTTCAACAAATTCCGCTGGCCGCTCCAGCGCTGCGAAGTGGCCGCCCCCTTCGTATTCGGTGAACTGCACCAGATTGTATGTCCGCTCCACCAGCGCTGCGGGCGGCAAAGGCTTGAGGTCCCACGGGAAACTCGCATAGCCGGTTTGCACCTCTATCCGGGTGCCGCGTGGCAGCGAGCGCATGACCTCCTGCGCCGCTGCCCGATAGATCCAGGCCGAGGTCGTGAAGCTATTAGGCAGGACGTAGAACATGACGTTCGTGATCAGCTCGTCCAGACTGAACACCACATCCGGTTCTCCGCCCCCGAGGTCCGACCATGCGTGGAATTTGTCGATAATCCAGGCTGCCTGGCCAACCGGATTGCCCTCCAAACCCAGGCCAAGGGTCTGTGGCCTCGTCCGGTGTGTCTCTGAATAGGCGCGTCCGTCGCGCACGAAAGGGGCGCACCGCGCCTCGAAAGCGTGGTCCTCCTCCGTTACCACGTCGCCTTCAGCACGGCTGCCGAGATAATTGAGGTGGAGTGCCTCGCAGCCGCCCCCGCGAGCGACCGAATGATCCAAACCCGCCATGGCGGAGACCATGGAGCCCCAGTCGCCGCCCTGGGCGATGTAGCGCCTATAGCCGAGCCCCTCGCGCAGCAGTTTGTCCCATATCCCGGCAATCCGCCGCGGGCCGATCGGCGCTGGTGGGCGGCCGGAGAAGCCAAAGCCCGGCAAAGATGGAACCACCACGTCCACGCCGTCTGCCGCCTTGCCGCCAAAACGCTCCGGGTGCGCCAGCCTATCAATGACGCCCAGGAACTCGACAATCGAGCCCGGCCAGCCGTGGGTCAACACCAGGGCCCTGTCGGCTGGACCCGACCCACGCTCGTGCAGCAGGTGAATGCGCTGTCCATCGATCTCGGCCATGAATTGGGGAAAGCGGTTCACGGTCGCTTCCTGCGCACGCCAGTCGAAATCCGTGACCCAGTGGCGGCAGAGCCGCTGGAGGAACGCAATCGAGGTTCCCGCGGCCCAAGCGTTCCCATCCTCGACAAGCTCCGGGAGGATGCCCCAGTCGAACCGCCTCACTGAATCCAGGATCGTGTTCAGGCGGCTTTGCGGAACCGCGACGCGATAGCTCACCATCTCGACCATCGGACGCCTTCCCTCGGGTGAAGAAGCCATCAGACAAGCCGCGAACGCCCCCTAACTCAAGGCTGAATTGCAATCACCTGCCTCACGCCGACGGCGGGAGCCCCAACACGACGGCACTGCCTTATATCATTTACCCGGCACGGATAGCGGGTGCGAATGCGTTATCCTCTCTTCGCCTTTCCGCAACCGGCTATCCAAGAGCGGACACACGGCCCTGGGTAGCGGCGCCCGCCGCCCGCGCGCGCCGCTCCCTCAGCCTCACTCCCGCCGCTGCTTCAGCCGCCGATCACGGCATCGGCCGGGCGGAGCGGCAGGCCGAGTGCGGCAGCGACCGCCGGATGCGTCACCGCGCCGTCATGGATGTTGAGGCCCTGGCGAAGATAGGCATCCTCGGCCAGCGCCCGCCGCCAGCCCTTCTCGGCGAGCGCCAGCAGATAGGGCAGCGTCGCGTTGTTGAGTGCGAAGGTCGATGTCCGCGCAACGCCGCCGGGCATATTGGCAACGCAATAGTGGATCACGCCATCCACTACATAGGTCGGGTCCGAATGCGTCGTCGCGCGGGAGGTTTCCGTGCAGCCGCCCTGGTCGATCGCGACATCGACGATGACCGAGCCGGGGCGCATCCGGCCCAGCATGTCCCGCGTCACGAGCTTGGGCGCGGCGGCGCCCGGGATGAGCACGGTGCCGATGACGAGATCGGCGCCCGAGACCAGGCCGGCGATGGTCTCGCGCGTCGGGAAGGCGGTCTTGATGCGGGTGCCGAATTGCGCGGTCAAGCGGCGCAGCACCTCGGCCGACCTGTCCACCACCGTGACATCGGCGCCGAGGCCGACCGCCATAAGCGCGGCATTGCTGCCCGAGACGCCGCCGCCGAGGATGACGACATGGGCCGGCGCCACGCCCGGCACGCCGCCGAGCAGGATGCCGGGCCCACCTTGCGCGTTTTCGAGATGGTGCGCGCCCACCTGGACGGACATCCGCCCCGCGACTTCCGACATCGGGGTGAGCAGCGGCAGCGCGCCGGATGGGCTCGTCACCGTTTCATAGGCGATGCAGGTCGCGCCGGATGCGAGCAGATCCTCCGCCTGCGCGGGATCGGGGGCGAGGTGGAGATAGGTGAAGAGCAGCTGGCCTGGGCGGATCTTGCGCCGCTCGGCGGCGAGCGGCTCCTTCACCTTCACGATGGTCTCGGCTTCCGCCCAGATGCTATCGGCCTCGGCCGCGATCTCGGCGCCCGCCGCCTCGTAAGCCGCATCGGTGATGCCGATATTGGCCCCTGCCCCGGCTTGCACCAGCACGCGATGCCCGCGGCTGGTCAACTCCCGCACGCTCGCGGGCACCAGGCCCACGCGGTCTTCCCGGTCTTTGATTTCCTTCGGAACGCCGATGAACATCCCACTTCCCCCGATTGCTGATGGCTAGGTTAGTGGAGCGAAAGCTTAGGAAAGCCGGCGGCGAATTTTTCTCCTATTTCAGGCAAGCCTGCGGCTATTTTTCGCATATTCCGCGGGCAGGGGGCGGCTTCTTCGCATAAGATGCCAGCCATGAAGCTGGACGCGACCGATCGTACGATTCTCAACCTTCTCCAGGCCGATGCGCGGCTGACCAATGCGGAACTGGCGGAGCGGGTGAACCTCTCGCCCTCCGCTTGCCTGCGCCGGCTGCATCTGCTGATGCAGAGCGAGCTGGTGGAGGCAGCCCACCTCATCCTGCATCAGAAGGAAGCGGGCTTTCCCGGCACGGCTTACGTGTTCATCACGCTGGAAGGGCAGGAGCGCCGGCAGCTCGACGCCTTCGAGGCGCGGGTGACGCGCATCCCCGAGGTGCAGGAGTGCTACCTGCTCGCGGGCGAAGCGGATTATCTGCTCCGCCTCGTCTTTCGGGATTCGGCGGATCTGGAGCGGCTGCATTCGGAAGTGCTCACCCGCCTGCCCGGCATCCGCCGCATCCATTCGACGATGACGCTCCGCACCGTCAAGCGCACCTCCAACCTGCCTTTGTGAGCCCGGCCGGCTCAGGCGCCGCCGGCTCAGGCGCCGCCGGCTCAGGCGCGGCCGGCTCAGGCGCGGCCGGCTCAGGCGCGGCCGGCTTAGGCGCGGCAGCTCACGAAGCGCAGCAATTCCTCCTCGTTCGGCGGCTTTTCCAGCACCTTGACCACGCCGAGCGCGGCCGCGCGCGCGCGCAGCTGCGCGGTCGGCGCGGCCGTGACCAGCAGAATCGGAAAATCCTGCGCCCGCGCCCGCAGACGCTCCACGAGTTCGAGCCCCGTCATCTGCGGCATGTGATGGTCGAGGATCATGCAGCGGATATCCGGCCCGTCGGCTTCCAGATAGGAGAGGGCGGAGGTGAAGGGCATCACCGCGAAGCCGGCCAACTGGAGCATGAACTGGTAGGATTCCAGCACCGCTGCATCATCGTCCACAACGGCGATCGCACCGCGCGCGGTCTCAGCCATCTGCGTGCCGGCTCCTGCCCTGCCTTTTCTCCCGCGCGATTGCGGATGCCGAGCATCAGGCCGGCGGCCCTCTTGCGTCATTGATCTAAGTCAGCCAGCCGCGGACGGGGGCAGTTCCGGCGAGGCGTCGCCCGCCGGCTGGATCGGCAAGGTGAAGGCAAAGGCGGTGCCCGGGCCGCCATCCTCCACCAGGCTCAGCTGGCCGCCGTGATTTTCGATGATGGTGCGGCAGATGGAGAGGCCGACGCCGAGACCCTCTGTCTTCGAGGTCACGAAAGGCTGGAACAGCCTTGCGCGCACCGTCTCCGGCAGGCCAGGGCCGGTATCCTGCACGCGCACCATCACCGCGGGCCCGACGACCGCGCTGGTGCTGATCGTCAAGACCCGCTCGGCGCTGTCGCTCATCGCTTCCACCGCATTGCGCATGAGGTTGAGCAGCACCTGCTGGATCTGCACGCGGTCGGCATAGACCATGCTGGCCTCGGGCGCGATCTCGAGCGCGAGGGTGACGCGGCGATGATTGCCGGCGAGCACGAGCGCGCTCGTCTCGATGATGAGCGGCTCGAGCGCCGCGATATCACGCGGCCGCTCATCCTTCTTCACCAGCGCCCGCAGGCTCTGGATGATGCCGCGCGCGCGGGCGGCCTGCTCCGCCACCTTGTCGATCGCCTGGGCGAGCAGAGGTGATGACCGATCATCCAACAGCCGCCGCATGCCTTGCAGGTAGTTGGAGACGGCGGTGAGCGGCTGGTTTACCTCATGGGCGAGGGCAGATGCCATCTGGCCAAGCTCGCTGAGGCGCGCGACGTGCATCAGTTCGGACTGCAACTCGGCGAGCCGACGATCCCGGTCCTCACGCTCCGTCAGGTCACGGACGAAGCCGGTGAAGCGCCGTACGCCGCCCACCCGCGCTTCGCCGATCTGCAGGTCCATCGGGAAGGTGCTGCCATCCCGCCGCCGCCCGGCCACCACCCGGCCGATGCCGATGATCCGCCGCTCCCCGGTTTCGCGATAGCGGCTCATATAGCTGTCATGCGCGGCCTGGTAGGGCTCAGGCATCAGCACGGAGACGTTGCGCCCCACCACCTCGGCCGCCGTGTAGCCGAACATCCGCTCGGCCGAATGGCTGAAGAACTGCACGAGGCCCGCTTCGTCGATCACCACCATGCCGTCCGGATTGCTGTCGAGGATGGAGCGGAACAGCCCGTCATGCTGCGCCAGCACGATCGAGAAATACTGCGCCTCGCTGAGATCGCGGATGATGTCGGAGATGCCGATCACCCGGCCCTTGTCGTCATGGATCGGCGAGAGCGAGAGCGAGACCGGGATCAGCCGCCCATCATGGGCCAGCCGCTCGGTCTGGAAATGCGCCAGCCGCTCGCCCCGGCCCACACGCGCGCGGATTGTTGCCTCCTCATCCTCCCGCGCGTCGGGGATGATGCGGCGGATCGACTGGCCGAGCATCTCGGCCGCGGCATAGCCGAACAGACGCTCGGCCGCCGGATTCCAGAAGGTGACGATACCGTCGAGATCCTTGCCGACGATCGCATCGCTGGAAGAAGAGGCGATGGCCGCGAGGAAGAGCGGCGCGTCCAGAGAGGCGGCTGGCATACGGGGTCTTCCTCTCGCTCTCAGGCGGCCGGCGCGGCCGCGTCGGCGGCCAGCACCAGCCGCACCAGCCCGGCGAGGTTGTCCGCCTCCAGCTTCTGAAAGACGCGGGCGCGATGGACATCGATGGTCCGCGGGCTGGTGCCGAGGATGCGGGCCATTTCCTTGTTCGACAGCCCCTGGGCGAGCAGATCGAGCACCTCGCGTTCGCGCGGGGTGAGCAGGGCGATGCGCTTGCGGGCCGCCGCCACCTCGGCGCCGGCGCGGCGCGCGGCGCGATCACGCTCCAGCGCGCGGCGCACGGCGCGCAGCAGATCTCCCTCGGCGAAGGGCTTTTCGAGGAAATCGACCGCCCCTTCCTTCATCGCGCGCACCGCCGCCGGCACATCGCCGAAACCGGTCATCACGATGAGCGGCAGGCACACATCCTGTCGGCGGAGCTGCGCCTGCAACTCGAGCCCATCGAGCCCGGGCATGCGGACATCGGTGAGCACGCATCCGGCGATGGCGGCGGGTGCCGTCAGGAAATCATCGGCGCCCGCATAGCAGGCAACGGAGAGGCCCTCGGCCTCTAGGAGGAAGCGAATAGAATGGCGGACCGCCTCATCATCATCGATGACATGCACGGTTTCAATCGGGTCCATCGTCTCACCCCCTGGGTGGCCCGAAGCATCGGCGGGGCGGAGGAAGGCCACGCGCCGCCAACCGACCCGGCTCGGCATAGCATAGGTAGTTCCGCGTACGCGGCCAAACGAATTTTGGCGGGCGACGCCGGGGCGCAGAGTGCAGAGGCCAGCAGATGATTTCCCTCGGAGACGCTCTACCATGCGCATCGCGCGAGACATGCCCTGCCCGCAAGCGCCCACCCTTTCGCTCGGCCACACCGGCCCCCTCCAGACCGGCACCCTCTGGAGGGAGCCCGCGGCGGAAAAGGGCCTCTCCGCCTGGTTCGGCAGCCTCGTGCCGGCGGGCAACACCGCGCGGATCGAGCGCGGACAGGAGATCGTTGGCCAGGACGATCCGGCGCTGTTCTGCTTCCAGGTGCAGGAGGGCGTGGTGCGCTGCGTGCATCGGCTGGAGGACGGGCGGCGCCAGGTCAGCGAATTCCTGCTACCCGGCGACGTTTTCGGCCTCGATGCCGGCGCAACCCATGCCTTCGCCGCGGAAGCGGTGACGGAGGCGACGATCCGAAAAGTCCGCTTCTCCGCGGTGGAGGCGGAAGCCGAGGCCGATCCCCGCTTCGCCCAGGCGCTCCGCCAACATATGGCGGCCCAGGCCAAGGCCATCCGCGGCCGGCTGGTGCTGCTCGGCCGGCTAACGGCGGCAGAGCGCGTCGCCGCCTTCCTCCTCGAAATGAACGATCGCCTCGGCCAAGGGCCGCTCGGCCAGGTGGATCTGCCGATGTGCCGGAGCGACATGGCGGATTATCTCGGCCTCACGATCGAGACCGTCTCGCGCTGCCTCGCCGAGATGAAGCGGAGCGGCGCCATCGCGGTGAAAGGTGCGCGCATCCTCATCCGCAACCGCCGCGCCCTCGCCCCCGAGGCAATGCTGCATTGAGGGCCAAGGGCCGCCCCGCCGCGTCAATCCGCTGCTAACTCTTGCCGCCGCATCCTGCGCCGATCCGGATCTCGCGGCCGCCAGGCCAGCGAGGGGTTCCACCTCGTGGGAGGGCGCATGGCAGAGCCTTGCGAGATCGCCGCCACTATCCACTCCCCTGCCTCTGCCCCCGCTGCCGCAACGGTAGGTGACCGCTGGAGCCGTTGGCTGTTGCACGGGCGGCACGGGAACGATGCCGCGGCGGCGCGCGCGATGCAGCCGACCCTGCTCCGCTTCGCCGACCGGGTGATTGATGGCGCCGCCCCGGGGCCCGGCGCCCATCTCATTGATATCGGCAGCGGCACCGGGCTCGTCGGCCTACGCGCGTTGGAGCGCCTGGGCAGCGCGAGGCTGTTCGTCACCTTCACGGATCGGTCAGCCGAGGTGCTGGCGGAAGCCCAAGCGGCTGCAGAGGCTGCGGGCTGGGCCGCGCAGTGCCGCTTTCTCCGCAGCGAGGCCGAGGATCTGGCGGGCATCGCCGAAGGCTCCGCCGATTGCGTGACGAGCCGCGCGGCACTCGCCTATGTGGGCGACAAGGCGCGGGCCTTTCGCGCCATCGTCCGGCTGCTGCGCCCCGGCGGGCGGCTTTCCATCGCCGAGCCGCTCCTGCGCGAGAGCGCGCTGCCGGTGGTCGCGCTCCGCCAACTGCTCAGCGCGGGCGGGCGCGGCGCGGCCGATCCGCTGCTGCCGCTGCTGCACCGCTGGCGCGCGGCGCAGTTCCCCGATACCGAAGCGGCGCTGGAAGGCTGCCCGCTGACCAATTTCACCGCCGCCACCTTGGCCGAATTAGCGGCAGCCGCGGGCCTGCGCCGCATCACGCTGGATGACCGACCCCGCGCCCGCCCTGCCGCGCCCCTCACCTGGGAGGCTTTCATCAACACCGCGCCCCACCCCCTGGCGCCGACGCTGGCCGAGATCCTGCGCGATGCCTTCAGTGCTGCGGAAAGCGCCTTCTTGGAGCGCCACCTCCGCCCGGCGGTGGAGGCGGGGGGCTACGGCCTCACCGAACGCGTCGCCTATCTCACGGCGGTCAAGCCTGAAGCCGGAGAGGCGGTCGCGGCCACTCCGGCTTCTCTTTAGGCTTCGCGAAGGGCTGATCGGCCCGGCGGCCCCGGGCTGATGATCTAGAAACCGCCCTCCTGGCGGAGCACCGGCGCGGTGCGTTCGCGCGGACGCGGCTGGTGGGCGGCGCGCTGCTGATTGCAGCGTGCCTGGGCGGCCATGGCCTGGCCCGGCTGGCCGTGCGCGGCACCGGCCGTCCGCTCCCCGCGCCGGCGGGGCGTGGTGATGGTGATCCCGCGGCGGATCCAAAACATCGGGCGCAGGATATCGTGGCCAAGCAGATGGTGCAGCGCCCCGATGCCGGCATGGCCGATCAGATAGGCCCACATCAGATTGCCCATCGCTGCGTGCAGTTCCAGCATATAGAAGCTGGTGATGGTGCCGCGCGTCACGAAATAGGCGGTGCCGGTCACGGCAAGGCCGGTCAACACCAGCAAGCCGAGCCCGTGCACGGCGCTCGCGAAGGCGCCGTCGCTCTCGGCCAGCGGATCGCGCTCCATCAGGCTCTTGAGCTGACCCCAGGCATCGCGCAGCACGGCGGCGATGGCGCGCGGCGAAAACCAAGGGAAGAGGCGGCCGAGCTTGGTCTCGCCATGGCGGATGAGCGTCCACAGCCAGAAGATCATCACGAGGCCGAGACTGCCGATGCCGATATATTCGTGCACGACGAAGAGGGTGGACGGCCCGACGCCAGGAAACGGCCGGCCCATGAACTGGCTGGTCAGCAATTGGTTAACGACGGAGATCAGGATCGCGAGATGCAGAACCCGGGTGAGGTGGGAGCGCCGGGTGTCATGGCTGCCTGCCTGATACACGGCCTGGCGGGAAAGCCGCGCGCGGCTGAGGATCTGTTGTGGCGAAAGAAAGCTCATTCTCTATGCTCCGCTCAGTTGAGGGACGCGTGGCAGGCGTTGCAATCCGCCATCAGATGTTGGAAGTGCGGGCGAAAGCTGGCCGCGGATGCACTCGCGGCGCCCGCGATCTCGGCATCGTGTGCGAATTGGCGGAACCGGTCGGCGAAAGCCTGGCCACCTTGGGCGTGGCTGAGGCGATCGGCCGTCATCTGCGCCTTCGAGACGAACACGCGGATGGCCGCTTCCACCCGCGCCTGATCATAAGGGTGGGAGCCGTTCAGCATGCGGAGGACGACTTCCCGCTCCCGGCTCCATGCACCCATCACGGAGGCGATCCCGGCGAAAGCCACGCCCGGAAGCAGAACCGCCGTTATCACCAGGATTGTTCCCCAACGCCGTCTCATGACCATCCATCCGATCGCTTAACCCATAAGGCCCGCCCCTTATCCGCCACCGCCATTACAGCCGCCTGACAAGCAGCCCGGCTTCTCTTCGCACCTGCGGCATTCACGCCGACGTGCTTTCTTTTAATGTCCATGTAATCTCGGCGCGCGAGAAGGGCGGGCGGGGGAGGCAAGGCGAGCGATCATGAGACTGCTGGCAATCGAGGATGAGGGCGAACTCGGCACGCTTTTGCGCGCTGCGCTGGAGCGTGGCGGCTTCGCCGTCGATCTCGCGCAGAGCCTCCAGGAAGCGCAGGATTTCCTGGCCGTCGTCACCTATGATGCGGTCATCCTCGATCTCAACCTGCCGGATGGCGACGGCATCCTGCTGCTGCGCGACATCCGCCGGCGTGGCCTCCTGATGCCGATCCTCATCCTCACCGCACGCGACGCGCCGGAGGATCGGGTGCTCGGGCTCGATGCCGGATCGGATGACTATCTCATCAAACCCTTCCATATGCCGGAACTCATCGCGCGCGTGCGCGCCTTGCTGCGCCGGCCGAACGCAGCGCTCGGCGTGACCCTGACGCTCGGCAATCTCTCGCTCGAAACCGTCGGCCGGCAGGTGCGGATCAACGGCGCCGAAGTCAGCCTCACGCCGCGGGAGACCTCGATGCTCGAAATCCTGCTGCGCCAGCAAGGCAGCGTCGTTATTCGCGAGGTGATGGAGCAGCGGCTCTACAGCTTCGACAATCAGCTTGGTTCCAACGCGCTCGAAGTGCTGGTCCATCGGCTCCGCCGCCGCCTGGCCGAGGCCGGGGCCAGCATCACCATCCATACCGTCCGCGGCGTGGGCTATATGATGGCCGAGGCGGCGTGAGCGAGGCCAAGCCGCGGCCGCGCAAAACCTGGTCGCTCACCGCCCGGCTCGCCTGGCGGCTTGCCATCGTCACGATTCTCGCCGTGCTGCTGGCCGCCGGCGCCATCGCCTGGCGCAGCTTCGCGACGCTGCGCGATCTCGATGACGCGGCGCTCGCCCAGCAGGTGAGCTTCCTCATCGCCCATCTGCCGCCGCCGCCGCTGCCGGGCGTGCCGGCGCCGCCGCTGCATCTGCCCAGCCGGGTGACGGATCGCTTCACCGCCTCCGATGGCGATACGATCTTCCTGATCTTCGGCCCGCACGGCCGCCTGCTCGCGACCTCCGACCCCGACCGGGCAGATGCCGTGCGCGCCCTTCTGCCGAGCGATGTGCCGCCCGGCTTCCTGCGGCTGCCAGCGATGCCTGGCCACCCGAGCGGCATGATGGGCTATGCCCGCACCGATCAGGGGCGGCTCGTGCTCGTCGTGCAAGGGCGGGATCAGACGGAAGCGGTGATCGATGGGCTCACCACGCATTTCATGGCCGCCGCGGTCTGGCTGCTGCTGCCGATCGGCTTCCTCATGCTCGCCGTCAGCATCGTCACGCTGCGCCGGGGCTTGCGCCCATTGACGCGCGCTTCCGCCGCCGCCGCCGCCATCCGCCCCGGCGCGCCCGGCCAGAGGTTGCCCGATGAGGGCCTGCCGCGCGAGGTAGTGCCCCTCGTCGATGCCGTGAACGAAGCCTTTTCGCGCATGGAACGCACGATCGACGCACAGCGCAGCTTCATGGCCCAGGCGGCGCACGGGCTGCGCACCCCGCTCGCGGTGTTGACGGCGCGGCTCGACAGCCTGCCCGACACGCCCGAGATGCGGGGCCTGCGGCTCGATACCGATCGCATGGCCCGCCTCGTCAGCCAGTTGCTGCGCATGGCGCGGCTGGAAAGCCTGCCGCTCGATCTCACTGCCACGGTCGATCTGCACGGTGTCGCGGCCGAGGCGGTGGCGAGCCTCGCGCCGCTTGCCATCCGCGAAGCGGTGGAGCTTGAACTCACCGGCACCGCCCCGCCCCGCTTCACCGGCAATCGCGCGGCGCTCGTGCTCGCTCTGACCAATCTGATCGAGAATGCCATCGGCTATGCGCCGCGCGGCTCGACGGTGGAGATCCGCCTCCTCGACCCGGCGGAGATCCAGGTGCTCGATCGCGGGCCCGGCATTCCGGAAGATCAGCGGGCGCGGCTGCTGCGCCCGTTCGAGCGCGGGCCGCATGCCCGCGAGGGGGGCGCCGGCCTCGGCCTCGCCATCGCCCAGCAGATCGCCCAGGCGCATGGCGGCAACCTCGCCCTGCTGCCGCGCGAAGGCGGCGGCACCACCGCGCGCATGGTGCTCGGCCGGCCGGTGGCATGGGCGCTCGGTAGCCCGCCCCTTGCGCATTGACGGCTTTCCTACATATCGAAACCCTGCGTTACAGAGCGGCCGGTTACACTCGCCACCGGTACCGACAGGAGAATGATGTGCCGAGCCCACGCCGATCGCCACCCCACCGCGGCGCCGATGATCGCTACGATGATATAACGATCTCCCTGCACTGGCTGGCGGCGGGCCTCATCGTCATCCTCTTCGTCATGGCGGAGATCTGGGGCTTCCTGCCGCGCGGCGGCGGCTGGCAGGCGATGCTCAAAAGCCTGCATGTCTCGCTCGGCGTGCTGCTGATCCTGGCGGTGCTGGCGCGGCTCGTCTGGCGCAGCCTGTTCGGGCGGCATCTGCGGAACGAAGGCGTCGCCGGTATGGCGGCCAAGGCCGTGCATGTCCTCCTCTACCTGATGATGCTCGCCATGATCCTCTCCGGCCCGGTCAAGAGCTGGACGCACGGCCATGGGCTCAGTGTCTTCTGGCTCTTCTCCATCCCCACGCCTTTCGCCATGCCGCCCGCCTGGCACGGCCCGGCAAGCTTCGTGCATCACTGGGCAGCCTGGGCGATCATCGTCATCGCCGGGTTCCATGCGAGTGCCGCGCTCTTCCACCATTACGGGCTGCGCGACGGCGTGCTCCACCGCATGCTGCCGGGCTCGCGCGGCGGGGCGGGCCGCCCGGTCAGAGCTGCGCCAGGCCGCTGAACAGCAGCCGGGTATCGCCCCCCACCCAGATGCGGCCCTGGCTGTCGCGGTCGATCATGACCCGCCCGCGGCGGCCGAGCCGGGTGCCTTGCGCCGCGACATAGGCGCCCTTCACCCGCCCGCTGGCGAAGAGCCATTGCGCGGCGGAAGCGTTGAGGCTCCCGGTTACCGGATCTTCGATCACCGCGCCTTGCGCATCCGTGAAGAGGGCGCGCAGCTCGTAGGCGGCCTCGCTCCCCGGCGGATGGGCGCCGATAAGCCCGATATCGATGTGCCGCTCGTGCCGCCCGGCGGGGGTCACGTTCAGCACCGCCTCGGCCGAGGCGAGCATGATGCCAAGCCAACCTGGGCCATTGTCGATCCAGGCGGCATCCTGCACCGCCTCCCGCCCGATGCCAAGGAAGGCGCAGGCTTCCGCGAGCTCTGCCTCCGTCGGCGGGCCGCTGCGGGCCAGCGGTGGCGCTTCGAAGGCGAGCCGCCCCTCGGCGCAGCGGATGGTGACGAGGCCGGCACCGCATTCCTGCACAATGGCATCTGCCTGGCGCGGCTTGCCGCCAGCGGCGAGCCAGGCATGGCAGGTGCCGAGCGTCGGGTGGCCGGCGAAGGGCAGTTCCCGCGCCAAGGTGAAGATGCGCACCCGGTAATCGGCGTCCGCCCGCGTCGGCGGCAGCAGGAAGGTGGTTTCGGACAGGTTGAGCCAGCGGGTGGCGCGCTGCATCTCCTCGGTTTCCAGCCCCGCCGCATCACCGATGACGGCGAGGGGGTTGCCGGTGAAATCACCGCTGCCGAAAACATCCACCATCTGGAAGGGCCGTGCCATCATCCGCCTCGCTGCGCCATGCCGGCCGAGCCTAGCAGATCCCGCAAGCTTGGCTCGTCCCCCAGGCGCCGGGGCCGGGTCCGGCGCGGCGCATGGCCGCATCCGCGCCTCCGCGACCGGTCTCGCTTGTTGGGCAGGCCAGGCATCCTCGCCCGGCCAGATTTTCCATCCGGCCGGGATCTGCTCTAAAAGCCGAGACCCCCGGAGGTGCTCGACCGATGACAGCGGACTCCCCCCTCGCCCAGGCCGCCGCTACGGTCGATGACCATGCGGCGAGCCTCAGGCGCACCATTCGCACCGAGATGGCGGGCCTCGCCGCACTGGAAGCGGCCATGGCGGCCGGGCTCAGCACGGTTTTTCTCACCGTTGCCGCCCTGATCGAGGAGAGCGGCGCCGTCATCGTCACCGGCATGGGCAAATCCGGGCTCATCGGCCGCAAGATCGCAGCGACCCTGGCGAGCACCGGCACGCCGAGCCATTACGTCCACCCCGCCGAGGCGAGCCACGGCGATCTCGGCATGATCGGCCCGACGGATGTGGTGCTGGCGCTTTCCTGGTCGGGCGAAACCCCGGAACTCGCCGATATCGTCGCCTATACCCGGCGCTTCGATATCCGGCTGGTGGCCCTCACCTCCCGCGCCGATAGCGCGCTCGGCCGGGCCGCCGATCATGTGCTGCTGCTGCCGACCTCGGAAGAGGCCTGCCCCAACGGCCTCGCGCCCACCACCAGCACCACCATGCAGCTGGTGGCGGGCGATGCGCTGGCGGTGCTGCTGCTCGAACGGTCCGGCTTCACCGCGCATGATTTCCGCCGCTACCATCCGGGCGGCAAGCTCGGTGCCCGGCTGCTCACCCTCGGCCAGCTCATGCATACCGGGGATCAACTGCCGCTCATCCCGCTCGGCGCCTCGCTCTCGCAAGGCATCGTCGAGATGACCTCGAAGCGCTTCGGCATCGCCGCCGTGGTGGATGCCGAGGGCCGCCTCGTCGGCGCGCTGACGGATGGCGATCTCCGCCGCGCCTTCAGCGGCGGCTTCACCGACAAGCCGGTGGCGGAGGTGATGGGCCGCCGGCCGCAGACCATGGCGCCAAGCGACCTCGCGGCCCAGGCGCTGGCGCGGATGAACGAGCGGCGCATCACCTGCATCTTCGTGATGGAGGGCGAAAAGCCGGTCGGCCTCGTCCATATCCACGATCTGCTGCGCGCCGGCGTCGCCTGATACGGCGGGCGACTTGCCTGTAGGTCTCCGGCAGGCTAAAATATACCTCGTTATATAACTTGGAATGAAGATGATGACGACGGATGTTCTGGCCGATCTCGGGCCGATCTTTCTCGGCAGCCGGCTGAAGCGCCTGGCGGAGCGGATGCAGGCCGGCGCCGCCCGCGCCCTGGCAGATGCCGGGATGGAGCTACAACTGGCGCAACTGCCGCTGCTCGCGGCCCTCGATCGGGGCGCCTTGACCGTGGGCGACCTTGCCGAGGCGGTCGGCACCAGCCAGCCGGGCGTGACGCGCACGATCGGCCAGCTTGTCTGCTCCGGCCTCGTTCAGGCCGAAGCCTGCGCAGACCAGCGGCAGCGCAGCCTCTCCCTCACCCCTGCCGGCAAGGCCGCCATGGCACGGCTGAAGTTCGCCCTCTGGCCGCGGATCGAGCGGGCGGTGCAGGAGATGTGCGCGGGCCTCACCGGACCTTTGCTCGGGCAGATCGCGGCGCTCGAATCCTCGCTTGCCGAAAGCCCGCTGGACGAACGCATCCGGGTGGCCCAGCCTGCCGGCCTCGTTGTCCGCGACTATGATGAAAGCCTCGCCCAGGCCTTTTACGACATCAACGCCGAATGGATCGAGGCGATGTTCCGGCTGGAGCCGACGGATATCGAGGTGCTCCGCAATCCGCGGGAGCGGATCATCGCGCCCGGCGGCACGATCCTCTTCGCCGAGGCGCCGCATCTCGGCATCATCGGCACCTGCGCGCTACAGAAAACGGGCGAGGGCTGCTTCGAGCTGACCAAGATGGGTGTGCGCGCCAATGCCCGCGGCCTCAAGGCCGGCGAATTCCTCCTCACCGCGATGATCGCGCAGGGCCAGCGGATGGGGGCGCGGACGCTCTACCTCCTCACCAACAAGCGCTGCGAAGCGGCGATCCATCTCTACGAGAAACTCGGCTTCGTCCATGATGCGGCGATCATGGCCCGCTACGGCGCGCGCTACGAGCGGTGCGACGTGGCGATGCGCTACGCCGGCTGAAACCCCGAGGCCGCCGCGGAGCGCGCGCGCCGGACGCGAAAACCCCGCGCAAGCTTCCGCCTGGCGGGGTTTTTCCGTGCTCGGCCGAACCGCGCCGCTTTACGGCGCGGCGGACTTACTTGATCTTGGCTTCGCGGAACACGACGTGCTTGCGGGCCACCGGATCGTACTTCTTGAATTCCAGCTTGCCGGTCTGCGCGCGGGTGTTCTTCTTCGTCACATAGAAATAGCCGGTCTCCGCGGTGGAGAGCAGTTTGATCTGAACGGTGTTGGACTTCGCCATCGTGCACTTCCTGTCGCCGCCCGAACCGACACCCCGGGCCGCCGCGCGGCTGCGGGATCAAGACCGGCGCTTGATTCCAAAACGAGGGCGCCTCATGGCGCATCGGCGGCCTCGCGGTCAAGCCCCCGCGGCGCAGGGCGGACCCTATTCGCCGGAAAGTTCCCGCCGCCGCCGGTCCAGCTCCTCGGTATAGCGGCGCAGCGCATATTGCTCGGTGAGCAGGCCGATCACCCGCATCGTCTCCTGGCTATCGACGACGGCGAGCGCATCGCTCTCCGATTCCTCGAAGAGACCGATCGCGGTCTTCACGGTCATCGCAGGCGTGAGCACCGTATCCTCGACATGGCGCAGCTCGCCCACCGTCTCGGCCGTCACATCCGGGCTGAAGGCTTCCGCCGTCTGCACGATGCCGGCATAGCGCCCGGCATCATCTACCAGGATCACGCGATGGGTGGAGCCGAGCGGGAATTCCCGCCGGAAGGCGTCGAGGCTCATGGAGGCGCGCACCGTCCGCTGGTCCCGCCGCATCATCCGCCCCACGCTCAGCGTATTCACCCAGCCGATATCGACCGCGCTGCGGATCGCCTCACCCCGCAGATGGAACCGCCAGGTGGCGAAGGAATAGCCGAAGGTGCGCCGCGCGGTGAGCGAGGAGACGATGACGGCCGCCAGCACCGCGACCGTCAGCGGGAAGCTGCCGGTGCTTTCGAGCGCCAGGAAGCACATGGTGAGCGGCCCGCCGATGATGGCGACGGCCATGGCGCTCATGCCGATCAGCCCATAGACGACCGAGGGCATCATCGGCCCCACCGCGAAGAGCGCCATCACCCCGGCGAAGACCTTGCCGACCAGCGAGCCGAGGAAGAGCGAGGCGAAGAACAGGCCACCGCGAAAGCCCGAGGCGATGGACATGGCGGAGGCGAGGGATTTGAGCACCAGCGCGGTCGCCACCAGCAGCAGCGGGTAATCGAGGCCGAGCCCGCTATGCAGCGCACCATGGCCGGAGGAGAGCACCATGGGCGTGACGAGGCCGCAGAGGCCGACGACGAGCCCGCCCGCCATCGGCCGGCTCCACACCGGCAGCGTGCTGCGGCGGAACCAGGCTTCGAGGATCGTCACCCCGCGCATGATGGCGATGGCGACGAGCGCGCAGATGATGCCGAGCGCGAGGATGGGGATATACTGCACCACAGGATAATTGTCCGGCAGTTGCAGGTTGAGCGGCTCGATCCCGGCGCCGAGCGCGCGCTCGACGAAGACGGCCGTGATCGAGGCGACCACCACCGGCGCGAGATTGGCGATTGTATAGGTGCCGATGACGAGTTCGATGCCGTAGAAGGCGCCCGCCATCGGCGCGTTGAAGGCGGCGCCGATCGCCCCCGCCGCGCCGCAGCCCACCATCAGCCGCAGATCGCTGCGCCGCAGGCGGAAGCTGCGCCCGATGGAGGAGGCGATGGAAGACCCCATCTGGGTATAGCCCGCCTCTAGCCCCACGGATGCGCCGACACCGCAGGAAAGCAGCGTCTGCACGACCACGATGAGACTGTCGGTGAGTGACATGCGCCCGCCATAGAGCGCATTGGCCTCGATCGGGTCGATCGCGCGGCGCGGCCGCCAGCGGGCGAGGGCGAGGCCGAGGAGGCCGAGGAGCAGGCCGCCGGCGGCCGGCACAATGAGCAGGCGCGGCACGGGGAGTTCGGCGGCGGTGCTGAGGCGGGTGCCGTGGGGGATGAGGAACAGCGCCTCGTGCATATGCTGGATGATGCCGTTCATGACGACGACGACGAGGCCGGCGCCCACGCCCACCCCCGCCGCCAGCACCGTCAGCCACAGCTCGTCCGCGCGCACCAGGGCGCGCAGCATCTGCGGCGTGTGCAGAACCCACTCCCCCCATTGCTGTCGGCGGCTGCGATCCGGCAGGGAGCGCGTCGACATCGTGCGGCTCGTCCTCAGTCTTCGGCAGCCCGGGCGGCGCCGGCTGCTTGTCGCGGTTGCAAAGCCCGAAAGCGGCAAACCCGGAACAGGCCGCCGCTTTCGCCCTATAATCCGCCTTTTAGCTCACAACTCGCTGACGGAAGTAAGTCAGGGAGTGGGGTTTCGCCGAAAAATTTCTGCACGGCAGCATGGCGCCGGCAAGGGGCCTGCAAGCCCGAGCCCGCCCCCGCGATCCTGACGATCCGGCAGGCGGGCTGGGCCGCCGCTAAATCTGTCGGGCGGCGGTGAAGGCAAGCACCAGGAAAATCACGCAGATGACGAGGAAGAGGAAGAACAGGAACTTCGCGATTGCCGCCGCGGCCCCGGCAATGCCGCCGAAACCCAGGGCACCGGCGATAATGGCGATGATGGCGAAAATGAGCGCCCACTTCAGCATGATGGCCACCTCACATTGTTGTAACGCTGAGGTAAGCGAGGCGCGGGCGTTTCCAATCCGCGCCAGCGGTCACCAGACTGCGAGCGCCCGGGCAGCGACGCAGCCGGTGGCGCCTCAGCCGGCCAGGCGGAAGCGCCCGGCGGCGCCCGGCGTGGGCAGCAGCGCCACGAGCTTGCCCCCTTGCCATTGCGAGACGGCGGAAAAGGCCCGCAAATTCTGCCCGTCGCCGCCGAAGAGCGCGCCCCAGCCATTGGCGAGCGCCCCGCGCGGCAGGCCGAGGCTGCGCACGACGCCGAGGATCTTGTCCTTATCCGCGCTTTTGGCGAGCCGCAGCACATCGAAGCAGAGCGCGGCACCGGCGAAGTGGGAGAGGCTGAGGCCGGAGCGCGGGCGCGCCCCGAAACGCTGCTCGTAGAGGGTCTTGACCATCGCCGCATCCGGGGCCAGCCGCTCGCGCACGCCGAAGGGCACGACGCCGACCGCGAGCGAACCCTCGAACGCCGGGCCCACCATATCGGCCGTCTCGCTCGATCCATAGGCGGGGGCGAGCCCGATGAGGCTGCGCGGATGCCAGGCGCGGCTGGCGAGCGCGGTATGCAGCAGCACCACATCCTCGGCCGAGCCGTGATGCATGAGCACCTCGGGCCGGAGCACGGCCAGCCGGTCCGCCAGGGCATCGAAATCGGCCTTGCCCGGCTGGTAGGCGATGCTCATCGGCGCAGGCAGGTGGCGGCTATGTGCTTCCGCCTGCACCAGCGATTGCAGGGCGCTGCCGGAGGCATCGTCGGCATAGAGGAGGGCTGCGGGCATTTGCGCGGCGGGCTTTCGCAGCGCCGGGGCGACGAGGCTCGCCAGCGCCTCCAGCGCCGCATGGGCGGTGCCCGTCTCGGTATCGCAGACGCGCAGGAGGTAATGGAAGCTGCGGCCCGTCACCAAAGGGAGGGTTGCCGTCAGTTCCCAATAGGGAATGCCCGACCCCTCGCTCGCCTCGCTGGCGCCGAGGCTGAGCGAACTCGCCCCCGTGCCGAAGAAGAGCGCGGGCTGCTTCTCCGTGATCAGCCGCCGGGCCTCGGCGACCGCCCGGTCCGGATCGGCAGCGTCGCCGAGCGCGAGATCGACCGGGCGGCCGAGCAGACCGCCGCCGGCATTGCAGAGTTCAACGGCGAGCTGCACCCCGCGCAGGCATTCGTTGCCTTGGGCGGCGAGCACGCCGGTCAGCGGGAAGAGCGCGCCGATCACCAGCGCCGATGCGCCCGGGGCACTGGCCGCGGGAGGGGCGCCGGCAGCCCCGGCGCGGCGCGCGAAGGCGCCGGCGGCAACGAGCCCGAGGCCCGCCGCCGTACCGCCTAGAAGATCCCGCCTGCGCGCTGCCATGGCCTTCCCCCCTCATGGCTGAGCCTCTGCCGCGCCGGAGGCGCGCCGTCATCGCCCCGCATGACTAATCCGCCGGCCTTGGCGGGGAAAGGGCAGAGGCTTAACTATATGCGCCAAGCGCGGGGCGGCGGCCGGCCGGCCATCGCCCCCCCGATCCCATTCCAGCAGCCGAGGCCGCAATGACGCTCCCGCAAACCATGCGCGTGATCCAGACGAAGGGGGCCGGCGGCCCCGATGTCATGCAGCTGGGCGAGGCGCCGCTGCCAAGCCTGCGGCCGGGCGAAATCCTCATCGAGGTGGCGGCGGCCGGCGTCAATCGCCCCGATCTCCTGCAGCGCCAGGGCCTTTATCCGCCGCCCGCCGATGCCAACCCCGTCCTCGGCCTCGAAGTGGCGGGCAAGGTGGTGGCGCTCGGCAGCGAGGTATCCGGCTGGCAGGTGGGGGACCGCGCCTGCGCACTGACCAATGGCGGCGGCTATGCCGAATTCTGCGCCGTGCCGGCAGGCCAGGCGCTGCCCTGGCCGGAGGGCTATACCGCCGAACAGGCGGCGGCACTGCCCGAAAACACCTTCACCGTCTGGGCCAACCTTTTCCAGATGGCGCGGCTGCATGCCGGCGATAGCGTGCTGATCCATGGCGGCACCGGCGGCATCGGCATCACCGCCATCCAGCTTGCCGCCGAATTCGGTGCCGTGGTGTTCACCACCGTCGGCAGCAAGGACAAGGCACGCGCCGCCGAGCGCCTCGGCGCCCATGCCGCGATCGACTATACCGAGGTCGATTTCGCCGACGAGATCAAGCGCCTCACCGCCTATCGCGGGGTGGACATCATCCTCGATATTGTCGGCGCGCCCTATTTCGCGCGCAACATCGCCTCCCTCAAGCGCGGCGGCCGGCTCGTCTATATCGCCTTCCTGCAGGGCGCGACGGTGGCGGAAGCCGATCTCCTGCCGATCATGGCCAAGCGCCTCACCGTCACCGGCTCCACCCTCCGGCCCCGCACCTCGGCCGAAAAGGCCGCGATCGCGCGGGAATTGCAGGAACGCGTCTGGCCGGTGCTCGCCGCCGGACGCGCCGCGCCGGTGATCGAGCGGGTCTTTCCGCTGGCGGACGCCGCCGAGGCGCACCGGCTGATGGAGGGGCGCGGCCATATCGGCAAGATCATCCTGTCGGTGGCGGGCTGAGCACGCGGGCATGCTGCTGCAAGCGACCATCCAGGGGGTAGCGGCGGATGGCCGCGCCCCCGTTCTCCTGCTGCACGGGCTCTTCGGCTCCGCGCGCAACTGGGGCGCGCATCAGAAGGCGCTGGCGGCCGAGGGACGGCAGGTCATCGCGCTCGATCTCCGCAACCACGGCGAAAGCCCGCACGGGCCGGTGCCGGATTACGCGACGCTGGCGGCCGATGTCGCCGAAACGCTCGGCCATCTCGGCCATGCCCGCTGCCGGCTGCTCGGCCATTCCATGGGCGGCAAGGTCGCCATGGCGCTGGCCCTCACCCGCCCGGCGCTGGTGGAGCGGATCGTCATCGCCGATATCGCGCCCCGCACTTATCCGAACGGCAATGCCCGGCTGATCGCAGCGATGCGGGGCCTCGCTTTGCCCCCCGGCATGACCCGGGCGGAGGCGAGCGCCGCGCTCGCCCAAACCATCCCGGATGCGACGATCCGCGCCTTCCTGCTGCTCAACCTCCGCCTTGGCGGCGGTGAGGCCGGCTGGCGCCTCGGCCTTGCCGAACTCGCGGCCGGCATCGGCACGATCGAGGGCTGGCAGCCGCTCCCCGGCGTCTTCACGGGCCCCGCGCTCTCCATCGCGGGCGGACGCTCCGCCTATGTGCCGGAGGAGGCGCGGGCCGAGCTTCGCGCCCTCTTCCCGGCGATCCGCTTCGCCACCCTCCCCGCGGCGGGGCATTGGCTGCATGCCGATGATCCGCAAGGCTTCCTCGCCGCGATCCGCCCTTTTCTCGACGAGGCTGCAGCATGAGCAAGACCATTCTGATCACCGGGGCGAGCCGGGGCATCGGCCGCGCCGTGGCGCTCGGCGCGGGCGCGCGCGGCTGGTCCGCCGGCGTCAATTACGCGAGCGCGCGGGAGGCGGCCGAGGAGGTGGTGGCGGAGGTCGCCGCCGCCGGCGGCCGCGCGCTCGCGGTCGGCGGGGATGTCGCTGAGGAAGCCGATGTGCTTGCCATGTTCGATGCGGTGGAGCGGGGCCTCGGCCCGCTGGACGGCGTCGTCATCAATGCCGGGATCGCCGCCCCCTCGATGACGCTCGCGGAGATGAGCGCGGCGCGGATGAAGCGGCTGTTCGAGGTCAATATCTACGGCGCCTTCCTCACCGCGCGGGAAGCGGCGCGGCGGCTTTCCACCAGCCGCGGCGGGCGCGGCGGATCGATCGTGATCGTCTCCTCGGTCGCCGCCCGCCTCGGCTCGGCCTTCGAATTCATCGACTACGCGGCCTCGAAGGGTGCGCTCGATACCCTCGCCCTCGGCCTCGCCCGCGAACTCGGGCGGGAGGGGGTGCGGGTGAATGCGGTGCGGCCGGGGCTGACCGATACCGAGATCCATGCGAGCGCCGGCGCGCCGGACCGGGCGCAGCGGCTTGGCACCACCACGCCGATCGGCCGGGCGGCCGATCCGCGGGAAATCGCGGAGCCCATCCTCTGGCTTCTCAGCGATGCCGCTTCCTATACCAGCGGTGCGATCCTGGATGTCTCGGGCGGCCGGTAGCGCCACAGGGAGAGCTTCCCGTAGGCGCCAGCTCAGGCGCGGCCGGCTCAGGCGCCCCCGGCTAGGCGCCCCCGGCTAGGCGCCCCCGGCAATCCCCCGCCAGGTGACGGCGAAGCGATCGGCGAAGCCGCGCGGCCCCTGCGGGCGATCGCGCCGGCCGGCGAGATCCCGCGCCGCCAGCACCCCGGGGAGCGCGGCGGCGATCGCGCTGCGCGGCGGCGGCGGCGCCCTCCGCGCCTCGGTCAGCCAGCCGCGCGCCTCGGCCCGCAGGCGGTGCAGAATGCGCAAAAGCCCCGGATGCCGCGGCTCAGCGAGCGCCGCTTCACGGCTCAAGCCCTCAGCCGCCAGCAGATCCTCCGGCCAGGAGGGCAGCAGCCCCTGCCCGGCCTGGGCGAAGCGGGCGCGAAACAGCCCCGCCGCGCCATAGGCCGCGCCGCGCAGCCTGAGGCCCGCGAGCACCGCGGGCGCTTCCACGCCGAGCGCCTCTCCGGCCGCGACAGCAAGGCCGCCCGCGCCCTGCATGAGCCAGGCGGACCAGCTCGCCTGATCGGGGAAAGCGCCATCCACCTCCTGCTCATACGCCGCCACGATGCCTTCCAGCGTGGCGGCGCTCACCTGCCCGGCGCGCAGCAGCGCGCTGAGCGGCGTCGCGATCTCGCCAGGCTTGTCCTCGCCCTCCACCACTTCCCGCCACCATTGCAGGCGGATGAGCGCGAGTAGGCTCTGGCTCGTCACCACCCGCGCCCGGGCCAGCTCGTAATTGAAGGCATAGAGCACGACGAGCGCCTCCCGCCGCTCCTCCGGCGCGAAGAGCAGGGTGAGGAAACGGTCGGGGTCGTGCCGGCGGAGCGCCTGCGCCAAGGGGGAGAGCATGGCCTGGGTGATGGACCGGGAGTGTGGCCCTTAGCAAGAAGCGGTGAGCCGCGGCCGCACGGCTTCGCGATGGGTTGACGCTGCGGGCCCTGCGGCTAATGGTTACAAAAGGTGAGTGGGAGGCGGAGCCGCCAAGCGGTCCGCCCCCTGCGCATGCAAAAACCAATGGAGCGCATCATGGCTTTCGAGCTTCCCCCGCTGCCCTTTGCCACCTCGGCCCTCGCCGAGGCCGGCATGTGCCAGGAAACGCTGGAGCTGCATCACGGCAAGCACCACCAGGCTTACGTGACGGCGCTCAACGGCTTCGTCGAGAAGAACGCCAATCTGGCTGGCAAGTCCCTCGAAGAGATCGTCAAGCTCTCCTACGGCCAGAGCGATCTCGCCCCGGTCTTCAACAATGCCGGCCAGCATTGGAACCATATCCTCTTCTGGAAGAACCTCTCGGCCAAGGGCGGCAAGCTGCCGGGCAAGCTCGAAGCCAAGATCACCGAGGATTTCGGCTCCGTGCAGGCCTTCAAGGATGCCTTCAAGACGGCGGCGACGACGCAGTTCGGCTCCGGCTGGGCCTGGCTCGTCATCGGGGCGGACGGCAAGCTCAAGGTGACGAAGACGCCGAACGGTTCCAACCCGCTCGCCACCGGCGAGGGCAAGGCGCTCCTCGGCCTCGACGTGTGGGAACACAGCTACTACCTCGATTTCCGCAATCGCCGGCCGGATTACACCCAGAACTTCCTGGACAAGCTGGCGAACTATGAATTCGCCGAAGCCGAACTCGCCGCCGCCTGAGCGGGCGGCCGGCCCGGCCGGGCGAGCTCGTATCCGGCCGGGCCTTTCTCAGCGTGGCGTCAGAAGCCGCGTTCAATCGCCACAACCACGTCATGCCCGGCTTCATGCCGGGGATGACGCCCGCGGCGCATGCCTCCGTATCAGTCTGACAAGCCTCAGGCGCGGTCGTCCACTGTCACGCCAAGCTGCTTGAGCTTGCGATGCAGCGCGCTCCGCTCCATGCCGACGAAGGCAGCGGTCTTGCTGATATTACCGCCGAGGCGCAGCAGCTGCGCCTGGAGATACTGGATCTCGAACAGATCCCGCGCCTCGCGCAGTGTCAGCCCCATCATGTCGGCGCCTGAATCGAGGCTGAGCAGGCGGGGCGCATGGGCACCGATCTCCGCCGGCAGCACCTCGGCGCGGATCGGATCGGCAGCACTGCCCGGCGCCATGATAATGAGCCAATCCATCAGGTTGCGCAGTTGGCGGACATTGCCCGGCCAGTCATAGGCCTGCAGCGCGGTCATCGCATCCGCCGCAATCTCGCGGGCCGGCATGCCGGCATTCTCGGCCGCGCGGGCGAGGAAGTATTGCGCAAGCTGCGGCACATCCTCCCGCCGCTGGCGCAGCGCCGGCACCTGCAGCGGCACCACCGCCAGGCGGTAGTAGAGATCCTCGCGGAAGCGGCCGGCGGTGATCTCGGCCTGCAGATCCCGGTTGGTGGTGGCGATCACCCGCACATCGACGCTCACCCGCGCCGAGCCGCCCACCCGCTGGAAGGCCTGGTCCTGCAGCGCGCGCACGATCTTGCCCTGGGTTTCGAGCGGCATATCGGCCACCTCGTCCAGCAGCAGGGTGCCGCCATGGGCGCGTTCCAGCACGCCCGCGCGCCGCGGCTCGCGGTTAGGCCCAGCGGTCGCCTCCACCCCGAACAGCTCCTCCTCGAAGCGGGCGGGATTGAGCGTCGCGCAATTGAGGGCGACGAAGGGCTGGTCCGCCCGGCGGGACAGGGCATGCACCATGCGCGCCGCCACTTCCTTGCCGACACCCGCCGGCCCGCTGATCAGCACGCGCGAGCCGGTGGGCGCCACCCGCTCGATCGCGCCGCGCAGCGCCTGCATCGCCGGGCTATCGCCGAGCAGGGTGCTTTCCGCGCCCACCCGTAGCTTCAGCTCGGCATTCTCGGCCGCGAGGCGCGCGGCCTCCAGCGCGCGGCGGACCATGAGCAGCAGGCGATCGGACTTGAAGGGCTTCTCGATGAAATCATAGGCGCCCTTCTGGATGGCAGTGACCGCCGTTTCGATGGTGCCATGGCCCGAGATCATCATCACCGGCACGCGCGGCTCTTCCCGGCAAAAGACATCGAGGATGCCGAGCCCGTCGAGGCGCGAATTGCGCAGCCAGATATCGAGGATGACGAGGCTCGGCCGCCGTGCCTGGAAGGCGGCGATCGCCTCATCCGCATTGGATGCCTGGCGCGTGCTGTAGCCTTCATCGCGCAGCACGCCATCGATGAGCATGCGAATATCGGGCTCATCGTCAACGATCAGAATATCAGCCGCCATCTTGCGTTCCGCCCAAGCCTTCAGCCGTCAGCATGCGCGGCTTTCGCGGGCGCCGCCATCCCCGCGCCGGCCGGCAGCACCAGCCGCGCCACCGCGCCCGGCCCCGGCTTGCGATCTTCGAGAACGAGCCGCCCCTCGTGATCTTCCATGACCTTCTTGACGATCGCGAGGCCGAGCCCGGTGCCCTTTTCCTTCGTCGTCACGTAAGGCTCGGTCAGATGCGGCCGCTCGGCATCGGGCAGGCCGATGCCGTCATCCGCCACGCTGATCACCACATCCTGCCCTACTTGCTCGACCGTCAGGCTGATTTCGCTCGCGCCATCCCGGCTGGCTATCGCATCCGCGGCATTTTGCAAGAGGTTGGTGAGCGCCTGGCCGATCAGCCGCCGGTCGCAGGGGGCGGTGATTCCGCCCGGCGGAATGGCGGCGACGAAGTGGATATCGGGCCGCGCATGCTGCTGCAGCATCAGCGCATCCCGCGCCACCTGGCCGATATCCTCGGGATGGATGACAGGCTGCGGCATGCGGGCGAAGGCCGAGAACTCGTCCACCATGCGGCCGATATCGCCCACCTGGCGCACGATGGTATCGGCGCATTGCGCGAAGGTCTCGGGGTCGGACTGGATTTCCTTGAGGAAGCGCCGCTTCAGCCGCTCCGCCGAGAGCTGGATCGGGGTCAGCGGGTTCTTGATCTCATGCGCGATCCGCCGCGCGACATCGGACCACGCGGCCTTGCGCTGGGCGGCGGCGAGCTCGGTGATATCGTCGAAGGTGATGACGAAGCCGTCCAGCCGGTCCTCTGTCATCTCGGCGCCGAGGCGGACGTTGAGAAGGCGCCGCCCCGCCGCCGGGCCGATCGCGATCTCGGCGCGCCGGGCGCGTTCCGGGCTGGCCCGCACCGCCTCGATCAGCGGCGCGAATTCCGGCACCAGCTCATCGAGCGGCCGGCCGAGGGAGGCCATGAGATCGACGCTGAGAAGATGGGAGGCGGCGCGGTTGGGCAGTTCGATCCGCCCCTGCTGGTCGAGCCCGATGACCCCGGCCGAGACCCCGCCGAGCACCGCTTCCGTGAAGCGGCGCCGCTCGTCAATCTGGCTATAGGCTTTCATGAGTTCCGACCGCTGCGCGTCGAGCTGCCCCGTCATGCGGTTGAAGGCGCGGGTGAGGCCGGCGATCTCGTCCTCCCGCCGGCTTTCCGGCAGCCGCACGGCGAGATCGCCCGAACGGATGCGCTCGGCCGCGCGGATGAGCCGCCCGACCGGCCGGGCGATCTGGTTGGCGAAGAGCAGCCCGACCAGCACTGCGGCCGAGAGCACGAGCAGCGCCACGGTCGCGAAGATCACCACGAAGGTGATCTGCAGGCTATGCCGGTTCGATTCCAGCCGGTGGTATTCCTGCACCGCCGCCGCCGTGCGCGCCATATGCGCGAGGATCGAGGGATCGACCGGCTTCTGGATCAGCAGCATGAGCGGCGGGGTGGTGGCGAGCTGCACCAGCCCGCTGACGAGCGAGCCGTCCTTGGAGCTGAGCACCACGACATCGCCGTTCTTGGCGATCGCCTGCGCCCAGGGCGGCGGCAGCGGCGTCGTCAGCCCGCCCATGAAGCCGGCGGAGGCGATGACCTGGCCGGTGGTGGGGGTAAAGACGATCGCCTCCGTCAGCCCGCGCAGCGAGACCTGGGTTTCGAGGAACTGGCCGAAGGCCTGCATGTCGCTGGTGATGAAGGGGCCGGCGCGCGCCATGTCATCGGCCATGGCGAAGGCATCGGTGCGGATCTCGTCCTTGTGCTCGTTGAGATAGCCCTGCGCCACCTGCATGCTCTCGTCGAGCGCGGTGCGCACCCGCTCGTTGAACCAGGCCTGGATGCCGAGCTGGAAGAAGATCGTCGCGAAGATCGCGACCACGATCGTCGGCGTCACCGCGACCACGCTGAACAGCAGCACGAGCTGCGCCTGCATGCGGCTGCCGGCCGAGCCCCGCCGCCGCTCGCGATAGACCCGCCAGAGCCGCACGCCGACGGCGATCGCGAGCAGCACGAGGACGACGAAATTGGCCGGCACCAGGGAGATGATCTCGTCATGGCTGAGGCCGAGGGAGGAGCCGCCCGAGAGCACGACGAAGGTCGCGCAGGCAAGGATCAGCGCGACGAGGGCGAGGATGAGCGTGACGGTGCGCCCGAGCAGCACGCGCAGCAGCCAGCGCAGCCTCGGCCAGCGCTTGTTCGGCCCCTCATCGCCCAGGAGGGGCATGGAGGAATTGGGCGTGTTACTGATCAGCATGCGCGCGCGACTTGCCCCGTTGCGGCTGGCATGGACTGGCCGCAAGAAAACGCCTCAGGAGACGCCGCGGACGACCGGAACTTCCAGATCGCGGATTTTCTTACGCAATGTGTTGCGATTCAAGCCGAGCATGGCGGCCGCCTTGATCTGGTTGCCCTTTGTTGCAAGCAGGGTGAGCTGGATGAGCGGCCGCTCGACCTCGGCGATCACCCGGTCGTAGATATCATTGCCCACCAGCCCTTCCTCATGGGCGGTGAGGAACTGGCGGATATGCCGCTCCATGGCGCGGGCCAGCGGCTCCTCGCCCTCGCCCGGCTCCTCATTCATCGCCGGCATCGCATCCGTCAGTTCACGATCGAGCGACTCGGCCGAGATCCGCTCCTCGGCATGCAGCGCCGCCATGCGCCGCATGAGGTTCTCAAGCTCGCGCACATTGCCTGGCCAGCGATAGGCGCGCATGCGCTCCACCGCGCCCTGGTCGAGCGTCTTGAAGGGCAGCCCGTCCGCCCGCGCGCGATCGAGGAAGTGGCGGGCGAGGAGGGGAATATCCTCCACCCGCTCGCGCAGCGGCGGCAGGCGGATCGGCACCACGTTGAGGCGGTAGAAGAGATCCTCACGGAACAGGCCCTGGCGGATGGCGGCGCGCAGATCGCGATGGGTGGCGGCGATGATGCGCACATTGGCCCGCACCGGCTGGCGGCCGCCGACGGCGGTGAACTCGCCCTCCTGCAAAACGCGCAGCAGCCGCGTCTGCGCCTCGGGCGGCATGTCGCCGATTTCGTCGAGGAAGAGGGTGCCGCCGGCCGCCTGCTCGAAGCGGCCCTGGCTGCGGCTGGTGGCGCCCGTGAAGGCGCCGCGCTCATGGCCGAAAAGCTCGCTCTCGATCAGCTCGCGCGGGATCGCCGCCATGTTGATGGCAACGAACGGCCCGCTCCGCCGCCGCCCGTAATCATGCAGCGCGCGGGCGACGAGTTCCTTGCCTGTCCCTGATTCGCCATTGATCATGACGGTGAGATCGGTCGTCGTCAGCCGCGCGACGGTGCGGTAGATCTCCTGCATCGCGGCACTGCGGCCGATCAGCGGCAGCCGCTCGTCCTGGTCCCGCGGCTCGGCCGGCGGCGGCTCCCCCGCCACCGGGGCGGCGAGCGCGCGATCCACCACCGCGAGCAGTTCCTTGAGGTCGAAAGGCTTCGGCAGATATTCGAAAGCGCCGCGCTGGGCGGCCTTCACCGCCGTCATCAGCGTCGATTGCGCGCTCATCACGACGACGCGCAGATCCGGCCGCAGCCTGCGGATGCGGGGGATGAGGTCGAGCCCGTTATCGTCCGGCATCACCACGTCGGTGATGACGAGATCGCCCTCGCCATCCTCCACCCAGCGCCACAGCGTCGCCGCATTGCCGGTGCTGCGCACCTGATAGCCGGAGCGGCCGAGCGCCTGGGTCAGGACGGTGCGGATCGACCGGTCGTCATCGGCGATCAGAACGGTGGGCATCATAGCGCATCCTCCTCGGCGAGCATCGGCAGATGCAGCCGGAACTCCGTACGGCCGGGGCGGCTCTCCACCTCGATGAGGCCGCCGTGGTCAGCGATGATCTTGGCGACGAGGGCGAGGCCGAGGCCCTGGCCGGAAGGTTTGGAACTCACGAAAGGCTCGAAGAGATGCGGGCGGATATCCTCGGCGATGCCCGCCCCGTTATCCCGCACGACGACGAGGAGGGGCAATTCGCGCCGATCCTGGTCCGAGGTCGGGGAGGCGAGCCGCAGCCCATGCTGGAAGCGGGTGATGAGGGTGATCTCGCCCTCCCCGGCGCCCACGCCCTGCAGCGCATCCGCCGCGTTCTTCACGAGGTTGAGCAACACCTGCACCAGCTGATCGCGATTGCCCCAGACCGGCGGCAGGGAGGGGTCGTAATTCTCGGAGAAGCGCAGCCCTTCGGCGAAGCTGCTGCGCGCCAGGCGGCGCACATGCTCCAGCACCCGGTGGATGTTCACCGCCTCCATGGCGACCGGCTTTTCGCCGAACACCTCCATGCGATCGACGAGGGCGCGGATCCGGTCCGCCTCGTCGCGGATCAAGACTGGCAATTCCCGATCGCTCTCCGAGACGCTGCTTTCCAGAAGCTGCGCCGCGCCGCGGATGCCGGACAGCGGGTTCTTGATCTCATGGGCGAGGATCGCCGCCATGCCGGTGATGCTGCGGGCGGCGTTGCGCGCGGCGATCTGCCGGTCGAGCAGGCGGACGGTGGTGCTGTCCTGAAGGACGAGCAGGACCGAGCCGGGATGTTCCGCGAGCGCCGTCCCCTGCACGCTGATGCCGCGCTTGGAAAGCCGCGGGCCGTCGAAGGAGAGATCATGATCGGCGATCGAGGCGACGCCGCCGCGCACCTGGCCGAGCATGAGGAAGAGCGGGCTGTCCTCGGGCAGGATGTCGTCCAGCGAGAGCTGGGAGAGCTGCGGGAAGGACAGGCCGAAGAACTGCTCGGCCTCCGGGTTGGCGTAGGTGAAGCGGTTGTCCTCCGAAAGCACGACCACCGCCTGCGGCAGGGCGGAGAGGATGGTCGCCATCTCGGGCACCTGCGCCGCCGGCACCGGATGGCGCCGCACTACGGAAAGCACGGTCCGCCGCACCGCCTTGCTCACCGCGCTCATGCCGCCTCCGCCAGCAGCGCCGACTTGTCAGGCGCGGGCGCCGCCACCCCACGCTCGATCAGCGGATCGAAGAAACGCTCGATGAGGTCGATCGCCTGGGCAGGTTCGCCGGCGCGCATGATCTGGGCACGGAAATCGGCCGAGCCCGGCAGGCCGCGGGAATACCAGGCGATATGCTTCCGCGCGAGGCGCAGCCCCGGCAGCTCGCCGAAATGGCTCAGCATGAGGTCGTAATGGGTGAGCAGGATCTCCTTGCGGCGGGCAAGGTCGGGCTCGGGCAGGATCTCCCCGGTCGCCAGGTAATGGGCGACGTTGTGGAGGAACCAGGGCCGGCCGTAGCAGCCGCGCCCGATCATCACGCCATCGGCGCCCGAAAGCCGCAGCGCTTCGGCCGCGTCTTCCTCGACGATAATGTCCCCATTCGCGATCACCGGAAGGCGGCAGGCCTCCTTCACCGAGCGGATGAAGGCCCAGTCCGCCCGGCCGGTATAGAACATCTGGCGCGTGCGGCCATGCACGGTCAGCATCTTGATGCCGCTCTCCTCGGCGATCTTGGCGAGCCGAGGGGCGTTGAGGCTCTGATGGTCCCAGCCCATACGCATCTTGAGGGTGACGGGAACCGAGACCGCGCGCGCCGTCGCTTCCAGGATCCGGGCGGCATGCACCTCATCCTTCATCAGCGCCGAGCCCGCCATCTGCCCGACCGCCACCTTCTTCACCGGGCAGCCGAAATTGATATCGACGATATCGGCGCCATGCCCCGCCGCGATGCGCGCGGCCTCGGCCATCGCCTGCGGGTCGCAGCCCGCAAGCTGCACCGAGTTGGGCGAGCCGCCGGCGGCGACCTTCGCCATGCGCAGCGTTGCCTGGTTCTCGCGCACCATCGCCCAGGAGGCGATCATCTCGGAGACGACGAGGCCTGCGCCGAGATCCCGCGCCAGCCTGCGGAACGGCAGGTCGGTGACGCCCGACATCGGGGCGAGGATCACCGGCGTTTCGATCACCGCATCCTGGCGGCCATCGCCCGCGCTGCCGGCAAGCCGGATCGGCTTCAGCGGCGGAACCGGCTGAGACACTGTATCGGAGGTTAAATTGCCCATGGATTAGGCAGATACAGCACTGCCGGGTTGACGCGCAATCACCGAGAGACGAGTTTGCGCGCCATTCGCCCATCCCCCGCTGCAATGGTGCCCGATGAACGCCTCTTCCAGCCTTCCGACCCATGTCACCCGCCTCGGCACGGGCTATGATGTGCATGTTCTGCAAGCAGGGCGGCCCCTCATCCTCTGCGGCGTCGAGGTCGCGCATGAGCGGGGGCTCGCCGGCCATTCGGATGCCGATGTCGGCATCCATGCGCTCTGCGATGCGATCTACGGCGCGCTCGCCGAGGGCGATATCGGCCGCCATTTCCCGCCCTCCGAAGCGCAATGGAAGGATGCCGATAGCGCCCGCTTCCTCCGCCACGCCGCGGCGCGCATCACGGCCCGCGGCGGAATGCTGGTCAATGCCGATGTCACCCTGATCTGCGAGCAGCCGAAGATCACGCCGCATGCGCCGGCGATGATCGCCCGCCTGGCCGATCTCCTCGGCGTGCCGGCGGGGCGCATCTCGGTCAAGGCGACGACGACGGAGAAGCTCGGCTTCACCGGCAGGCGGGAAGGCATCGCCTGTATGGCCTCCGTCTCCATCCTCGTGCCGCTCGCCGATCTCGGCTGAGATGGGCGCCGAGACCATCCGCGACGTGGCCGGGCTGATCGCGGCCGGCCTCGCCGGGGAGGAGGCGCGGGCGGCGCTGGAGGCGGTGGGTGCCCGCTACGCCCTGGCACTCTCCCCCGCCATGCGGGCGCTCATCGCCACGCCCGAGGACGCGATCGGCCGGCAGTTCATCCCGGATGCGGCAGAGCTGACCGCCGCCCCGCATGAGCGCGCCGACCCGATCGGCGATGACGCGCTCTCCCCCGTGCCCGGCATCGTCCATCGCTACCAGGACCGCGTGCTCCTCAAGCCGCTGCTGGTCTGCCCGGTCTATTGCCGCTTCTGCTTCCGGCGCGAGCATGTTGGCCCCGATGGCGGCCTGCTGACGGAGCAGCAATTGGAGGCCGCCTTCGCCTATATCGCCGCGCGGCCCGAGATCGGCGAGGTGATCCTCACGGGTGGCGATCCGCTCATGCTCTCGCCCCGCAGGCTCGGCGGCATCATGCAGCGCCTCGCCGCCATCCCGCATGTCGCGACGATCCGCCTGCATTCCCGCCTGCCGCTGACCGCGCCCGAGCGGCTGAGCCCAGAGCTCGCCGCAGCGATGGACGTGCCGGCGAGCCTCTGGCTCGTCATCCATGCGAACCATGCGCGGGAATTCACGGCAGAAGGCCGCGCCGCCCTCCGCCGCGTGCAGGCGCGCGGCATCCCCGTGCTCGGCCAATCGGTGCTGCTGCGCGGGGTGAACGACAGCGCGGACGCGCTCGAAGCCCTCTTCCGCGCCATGGTGGCAGCAAGGGTGAAACCCTATTACCTGCATCAGCTCGACCCCGCGCCCGGCACGGCGCACTTCCATGTGCCGATCGAAGAAGGCCAGGCGCTGCTCCGCCAATTGCGCGGGCGGGTCACCGGCCTCGCCTGGCCGACTTACGTGCTCGATATTCCTGGCGGCCACGGCAAGGTGCCGATCGGGCCGGGCTATCTCGCGGGGTCGGATGCGGTGCAGGACCCGGCGGGTATCTCCCATAGCCTCCGCGCAGCCCCTTGAACTTGCCGCGGGCTTGCGGAGGGGTTACAAGCCGCGCCTCCCGATCCGACGAAGTGTTGAGAAGCCCCCATGAAGCAGCAGGCGAACCTTATCCGCGCCGGCCAAGTGATCGAGCATGAAGGACGCCGCTGGACGGTGCTCAAGCAGCAGATCATCACCCCTGGCAAAGGCGGCGCGTTCATCCAGGTCGAGATGCGCGACCTCAAGACCGGCAACAAGACCAACGAACGCTGGCGCACCGCCGATACGGTCGAGCGGCTGGAGACCAACAACAAGGACTACATCTATTCCTATACCGACGGGGACAACCTCGTTCTGATGGATCAGGAGACCTTCGAGCAGACGATGGTGCCGGTCGGCATCCTCGGCGATCGGGCGCCCTTCCTGCAGGACAATATGCAGGTGGAGGCCGATCTCGTCGAAGGCGAGGTGGTCGGCCTGCATCTGCCGCCGACCGTCATCCTCGAAATCACCGAGGCCGATCCGGTCGTCAAGGGCCAGACGGCCGCCAGCTCCTACAAGCCCGCTCTGCTCTCCAACGGCGTCAAGACCATGGTGCCGCCCTTCATCGAGGCGGGGGAGCGGATCGTGGTGCGCACCGAGGACGCCTCCTACGTGGAGCGTGCAAAGTCCTGACGGACGGGATCTGAACCATGGCAGCGCGCCTCTCCGCCCATCTCACGATCATGGCCAATGCTGCCCAGAAGGCGGCGAAGCAGCTGCTGCGCGACTTCAGCGAGGTCGAGCAGCTGCAGGTCTCGATCAAGGGCCCGTCCGATTTCGTCTCTCAGGCGGATATGCGCGCCGAGGCCTCGATCAAGGCCGATCTCGCGAAGGCGCGGCCGGGCTATGCCTTCCTGATGGAGGAAAGCGGCGCTTCCGGCGGCGAGAACTGGACCTGGCGCTGGGTCGTCGATCCGCTGGACGGTACGACGAACTTCCTGCACGGCATGCCGCATTGGGCGATCTCGATCGGGCTTGAGCGGCGCCTGCCGGATGGCACCATCGAACTCAATGCCGCGCTGATCTACGCGCCCTGCACCGATGAGATGTTCTGGGCCGAGAAGGGCGGCGGCGCCTTCGTCAACGAGCGGCGTCTGCGCGTCTCCGCCCGGCGGGACTTCGCGCAATCGGTCTTCGCGACCGGCATCCCCTTCGCGGTGACGACGCAGCGCCAGCGCCTCGCCTTCGCCCGCACGCTATCCACGCTGATGCCGCAGGTGGCGGGCATCCGCCGCTTCGGCGCCGCCGCGCTCGATCTCGCCTGGGTCGCCGCCGGGCGCTTCGACGGCTATTGGGAAATCGGCGTGAAGCCCTGGGATATCGCCGCCGGCATCCTGATCGTGCGGGAAGCGGGCGGCTATGTGACGACGCCGGCCGGCGGCGAGCAGATCGTCGATGAGCTGGTGGCGGCCAATCCGCAGCTGCATCCGAAGCTGCGCGAGGTGGTGGCGGACGGCGTGGCCGCGGCCGGCGGCTGACCGCCAGCAGCGGCAACGCGCGGGTAGCGGCCAGCCGGAGACTGGCCGAGACAGCAAATCCCGTGAAGGGCGGCGGCTTGGCTCGCCCAGCCTCAGCGAAATCGGTCTTCGCCAGGGCGGATTGGCGCGGAAGGCGCTTGCCCCCCTCGCCGCGCCGCTCATTCTGTCTTACATGCCTTGGCATATGCGCCGCTTCGATCCGTTTTCCTGTCCGCTCCTCACCCGTGCCGGCCTGCCGGCCGTCGGGCTCTGCCTGCTCGCGGGTCTCGCCGCGCTGCCCGCCGCGGCCCAGGTGACGATCGACCCCAATGCCTTGAACCGGCTGGGCGGGGCGCAAGCCTTGCCGGTGCCGCCCGCGCCGCTGCCGGCGCCACGCCGCCAGAGCCATCCGCGCCCGCACCCGGCCCATGGCCGGTCGGCGATGGCGCAGGGCGGGCCGAGCAAGGCCAGATCGACCGCCCATGCGGCGGGCGCACCTGCTTCGCGCGCCGAGGCGTCGCGCGCTCATGCGTCGGGTGCCGAGGCTTCGGGTGGCGGCGCCCCTGCCGCCGCCAATGCCACCGTGCATGCATCGGGCCTCGGCCCTTCCTTCGCCACGCTGCCGAGCTTGCCGGGTGCCGCCCCGCCGCTGCCGCCACCGCCCCATATCGTCACCGCGCCACCCCCGCCCGCGCATGCGGCGGCGCGGCCGGCGAAGCCCCCGTCTGCCCCTGCTCCCGCTCCCATCCCGGCTCCGACCGTGGCAGCGGCACCGGTTCCGGCGCCTGCCGTCATTCCGCCCGCGCCGGCCCCCGCCGCACCGCCAGCCTCGGCTGCCGCTCCGAAGCCGGCCGCACCTCAGCCGGCCACGCCTCAGCCGGCCACGCCGACGGCTGCCGCTGCCCCGGCGGCTCTGCCGCGCGGCGCCGACCGGCTGACCTTGCCCTATACCGGCACCGAGACCGCGCTGCCGGCCGCCGAACGCGCCATCCTGCGCGATTTCGTGCGCCAATATGGGCCGGGCGCGCAGTATCAGGTGGATGCCTTCGCCTCCCAGCCGGCGGGAGACAGCGACCCTTCCACCCCGCGGCGCATCGCCCTCGAGCGCGCGCGCGGGCTCACGCCGGTGATGGTCGCGGCTGGCGCCAGCGCCGACCACATCCGCCTCATCACGCGCGGCAATGCCGGCGGCACGCCGGCGGACCGGGTGGAAGTCATCGCCATCCCGCCCCAGGCGGGGCATACTGCGCCCGCCCCCTCACCATGAACGGGTCTTCGCCTTCATGACACGGCCGAACACCTACCTCATCCGCATGCTCATCTTCCTCGCCGCGGTGCTCGCGGTGGGAGCGGTGCTCATCCCCAAGATCCGAATCTTCTTCGCGAGCAATCCGGCGCTCAACAGCTTCATCTTCTTCGTCCTCATCCTCGGCATCATCTGGAACATCCGCCAGGTCACCCGGCTCGGCCCCGAAGTCGCCTGGGTTTCGGCCTATCAGCGCAGCCGCCAGAAGCTCTCCGGCATCGTTCCGCCCAAGCTCCTCGCGCCGATGGCCCGCATGCTCGCCGCCCGCGCCGAGGCCGCCGGGCGCGAAGGCCGCGTCAGCCTCTCCACCCAGGCGATGCGCAGCCTGCTGGACGGCATCGGCAGCCGGCTCGACGAAAGCCGCGAGCTCTCCCGCTACGCGACGGCGCTGATGATCTTCCTCGGCCTGCTCGGCACCTTCTGGGGCCTGCTGAAAACGGTGAGCGCGGTCAGCGACGTGATCCAGGGCATGAGCGTCGGCAATGGCGACATCAACGCCGTATTCGACCAGTTGAAGGCCGGGCTCGCGGGGCCGCTGGCGGGGATGTCCACCGCCTTCTCCTCCTCGATGTTCGGGCTTGCCGGCGCGCTCGTCCTCGGCTTCCTCGATCTCCAGGCGGGCCAGGCGCAGAACCGCTTCTACAATGAGCTGGAAGACTGGCTCGCCGGCTTCACCCGCCTCTCCTCCGGCGTGCTCGGCGGTGAGGGCGATATGGGCGGCAGCGTGCCGCTCTACGTCCAGGCGCTGCTGGAACAGACGGCCGAGAATATGGAGGCGCTGCAAACCGTCCTCGCGCGGGGCGAGGAAGGGCGCGTGCAATCCGCCCAGGCGTTGCAGGCGCTGGCCGAGCGGCTCCACACCTTCACCGATACCATGCGCGCCAACCAGCAGCTCATGCTGCGCATCGGCGAGGCCCAGGCGGGCATCGGGCCCGCCTTGCAGCGCATCTCCGAAGGGCGTGAGCGCGCGGCTTCCGACGAGGTGGCGCATGCCCATCTCCGCAATATCGAGCATGCTTTGCAGCGGATGATCGCGGAGAGCGAGCAGGGCCGCGCCCAGAGCACGGCGGAGCTCCGCAACGAAATCCGCGTCCTCACCCGCACGCTCGCCGCCATGGGCGAAGGCGGGCGCTGAAATGCCGGGATACCACCGCCGGCGCCAGCACAACGGGCTCGATGCCTGGCCGGGCTATGTCGATGCCCTCTCCACGCTCCTCATGGTCACGATCTTCGTGCTGCTGGTCTTCGTCCTCGCCCAGGGTCTGCTCTCCGTCACCCTCTCGGGCAAGGACCGCGCGCTGGCCAAGCTCAACAGCGAGATCGCGCAGCTGACGGATATGCTCTCGCTCGAAAAAGGCCGCGCCAACAACCTCGAAAACAACGTCGCGAGCCTCGCCCATGATCTCGGCCAGGCGACCGCGAAGCGGGACCGGCTGGCCGCCGACCTTACCGCCGCGCAGAAGCGCGTCGCCCAGGATAGCGCGACGATCACGAGCCTGACCGCGGCGCGCGACGAGCTGAACGCCAAGCTGGCGGATGCGCTGCTGCAGGCGCAATCGGCGACCGCGCGGCTCAACGCCATGCAGGGCCAGCTCGGCCAGCAGATGACGGCCGCCGCTTCCGCGCAGAGCACCCTCACCGGCCTCCAGACGAGCCTCGCCGAGGCGGAGAAGCAGCACGCGGCGGATCAGGCGAGCCTGACGGCGGCCGAAGCCGCGGCCGCGCGGGCCACTGCCGGCGAGCAGGCCGCCGCGGCCCAGGTGGCGAGCCTGCAAGGCCAGCTCGCCAGCCTGCAAAGCCGGGCGCAGACGGCGGAAGCCGGCCTCGCCCAGGCGCAGAGCCAGCTTGCCAACGCGCAGGCCGTAGCGGCGAGCGGCACGGCCGCGCTTTCCGCGCAGAAGCAGCTGACCGACCAGGCAGAGGCGCAGATCACGCTTCTCAACCAACAGATGGCCGCGCTTCGCCAGCAGTTGCAGGCAATCACCGCCGCCCTCGATCTGCAGGTGAAGCAAGGGCGGGACAAGGATGCCGAGATCGCCGATCTCGGCCGCAAGCTCAACCTGGCGCTGGCGGCCAAGGTGCAGAAGCTCGAACGCTACCGCAGCGATTTCTTCGGCGAATTGCGCGACGTGCTGAAGAACCAGCCGAACATCAAGGTGGTGGGCGATCGTTTTGTCTTCGAAAGCGATGTGCTCTTCGGTTCCGGCAGCGCCGATCTCACCACCCTCGGGCAGCAGCAGATCAACGATATCAGCGTGGTGATGAAGAAGATCATCCCCGAAATTCCCGCGAACCTGCCATGGGTTCTGCGCGTCGATGGCTATGCCGATAGCCAGCCGGTGATCGGCGGCCCGTATCAGAACAACTGGCTGCTCTCCGCCGCGCGGGCCATCTCCGTCGTGCAACTGCTCATCCTCGACGGGATCCCGGCCGATCACCTCGCGGCCGGCGCCTTCGGCGATACCCGCCCGCTCGATCCGGCCCATACGCCGGCGGCTTATGCCAAGAACCGGCGCATCGAGTTCCGCCTGACGGATCATTGAGCCCGCGGCCATGCTCGACCAGACCAAGGCGGCGGCCGAATGGAGCATCGGCCGCCAGCGCATCCTGCAGACGGACTGCCTCGCGGGCCTATCCGCGCTCGCGGCCGAGAGCGTGGATGTCTGCGTCACCTCGCCGCCCTATAATATCGGCATCGCCTATCGCTCCTACGCCGACCGGCTGCCCCGCGCGCAGTATCTGGACTGGATGGCGGAGGTCGGGCGCGCGATCGCGCGGGTGCTGAAACCCGAAGGCTCACTGTTCCTCAATGTCGGCTCCACCGGCAACGATCCCTGGATCGCAAGCGATGTCGCGGACGCGATGACGCACGATCTCGTGCTGCAGAACCATATCGTTTGGGTGAAGTCGCTGAGTATGGGCGAGGACACGTTCGGGCATTTCAAGCCCATCAACAGCGATCGCTTTCTCAACAACAACCACGAGTCGATCTACCACTTCACCAAATCCGGCCGCGTCGCGGTGGACCGGTTGGCGATCGGCGTGCCCTTTAAGGACAAGTCCAATATCGCGCGCTGGGGCCATGCGCGTGACCGCCGCTGCGCCGGCAATGTCTGGTTCCTGCCCTATCAGACGGTCAAATCCCGGGCGCAGAAATTCGATCATCCGGCCGGGTTCCCGGTGGAGCTGCCGGCGCGCTGCATCCGCCTGGCCGGGCGGGAGGACCCGCTGGTGCTGGACCCCTTCCTCGGCGCCGGCACCACCCTCGTCGCGGCCGAAGCGCTCGGCGCGCGCGGCATCGGCTTCGAGATCGACGGCGATTATGCCGCCCGCGCCGCCGCCCGGCTCGCGGCCGCCGTCACCGGCTGAGCCGATCAGCGAGATGCTAAGAGGATTGCTTCACATGCCAAGCCGCCGCACCCTTCTAGCCGCGAGCCTCGCCTTGCCGGCCCTTGCCCGGCCCGCCCGCGCCGCGGCCGATCTGGCAGCGCAGATCGCGGCGCTTGAAACGCGGCAGGGCGGCAGGCTCGGTGTCGCGCTGCTCGATACCGGCAGCGGCCGGCGCTTCGGTCATCGCGCGGCGGAACGCTTCCCGATCTGCAGCACATATAAGTTTCTCGCCGCCGCCTGCGTGCTGGCGGCGGTCGATGCCGGGCGGCTCAGCCTCGGCCAGCGCATCACCTATGGCCCGGAGAAGGTGGTGACCTATTCGCCCGTCACGGCCAAGCATGTCGGGCCGCCGGGCCTCGCGCTCGGCGATATCTGCGCAGCGGCGGTGACGCTCAGCGACAATACCGCCGGCAATCTGATGTTGGGCGAGATCGGCGGCCCTGCCGGTCTGACCCGCTGGCTCCGCGGCATCGGTGATGGCGTGACAAGGCTGGACCGGTGGGAAACCGCGCTCAACGACTATCACCCCGGCGATCCGCGCGACACCACGACGCCGCAGGCGATGCTCGCAGACCTGCAGCGCCTGCTCCTGGGTCCGGTCCTCTCCCCGGCCTCGCGCCATCAGCTCATGCAGTGGATGCTGGCGGATCAGGTCGGCGCCGCGCGGCTGAAGGCGGGCTTGCCCGCCGGCTGGCGCATCGGGGACAAGACCGGCTCGGGCGCCATGAACGCCACCAACGATATCGGTATCCTATGGCCGCCCGCAGGCGCGCCGATCCTGGTCGCGGTCTATGCCATCGGCCTTCCGGGCGACATGGCGGCACGCAACGCCGTCATCGCCGAAATCGGCCAGCTGATCAGCCGTCAGCGCACATAGACGCGGATCTGCGCAGCCGGCAAGCCGGGCAGGACGAGCGCGCCGAGGGTGATGCGCTGATCCGGCACGCCTTGCTGGCGGATCGCCCGGGCGACGGCCACCGCTTCCGGGCTCAAGCCTTCCGCCGCCGCGATCTGATCGAGCGGGGTGCCGGTCTGCGGCACGGCCGCCACCACATCGAAGACCACCTGCGGCTTGCGGGAGACCGCCGCGCCGACGGCGCTGGCGAGCGGCCCGGCATAGGCGGCGGGCGGCGTGCCGGCCGGGATCGTCACATAGGCCACGCGGCCATAGCGCGCGGCCGCCTGCGGCAGCGCCGCCGCCGACGGGCTTTGCGCCGCGGGGCCGAGGAAGCCCCGGCCGGGCGGCGCGCAGGCCGCCAGGAGCAGCAGCGGGAACAGCAGCGGCAGTAGCCAGCGCGGGGCCGCGCGGGGCGGGCGCCAGAGCGCGTTCATGCGCCATCTCCAAGGACGGTGTGGCGGGTGAAGGTGCCAAGCCCCACCTGCCGGCGGGTGGCCAGCCGCTCGGCCTGCAGCACGGCGCGCAGCCGCGCGAGCGCCGCGTTGAAGTCGTCATTCACCACGATGTAATCGAACTCCCCGGCATGCTCCATCTCCCCCGCCGTCGAGGCCATGCGGCGGGCAATCTCGGCCTCGCTATCCTCGCCGCGCCGGCGCAGCCGGCCTTCGAGTTCGGCAAGCGATGGCGGCAGCAGGAAGACGCCCACCACATCCTGGCCGAGGGCCGCGCGCATCTGGCGGAAGCCCTGCCAGTCGATGGTGAAGACCATGTCCCGCCCGGCGGCGAGCGCCGCCTCCACCGGGGCGCGGGGCGTGCCGTAGAGCGTCTCGCGGCCGAAGACATGCGCCCACTCCAAGAGGCCGCCGCTCTCGCGGAGCGCGTCGAAATCCTCCCGGCTGCGGAAGTAGTAGTGCTGCCCCTCGACCTCGCCCGGCCGCGGCTGGCGGGTGGTGATGCTGACAGACAGGGCGAGCGCCGGTTCGGCCGCCAGCAGCGCCCGCGTGAGGCTGCTTTTGCCGGTGCCGGAGGGCGCGGCGATGACGAGGCAGAGGCCCCGCCGCCCGATCAGGGACGTTTCGGATAGTCCGCTCATTCGACGTTCTGAACCTGTTCGCGCAGCTGTTCGATCAAGGCCTTCAGGGAAAGACCGGTCGCGGTCAAGGGCAGGGAGGCGGATTTGCTGCAGAGCGTATTGGCCTCGCGGTTGAATTCCTGCATCAGGAAATCGAGCTTGCGGCCGATCAGCTGCCCTTCGGCGAGGAGGGCGCGCGCCGCTTCGATATGGCTCGCCAGGCGGTCGAGCTCTTCGCGCACGTCCGAACGGCTGGCGAGCAGCGCCACCTCCTGGGCGATCCGCTCCTCCGGCAGGCTCATCCCCTCGTCAAGCAGGGCGCGGACGCTCTCCAGCATACGGGCGCGCTGCAGGCGGGGCTGATCCTCGGCCTGGAGCAGCGCCTCGGCATGGCGGGCGGCGATCTCGTCGAGCAGGCCGGCGAGCACCGCGCGGAGGCGGGCACCTTCGGCGAGGCGGGCCTGCTCCACAGCGGCGAGCGCCGTATCGAAACCCGCGAGCACGGCGGCTTTGAGCGCGGCATTGGGCGCGAGCGCCCCAGCCCCCCCACCCGCACCGCCGCCACTGGGCGCACGGAAGACGCCCGGCAGAGCGAGCAGGAGTTCCGCGCGCGGCGGCGGGCTGCCCGGAATCTGCGCGCCGATCTCCTGCGCCAGCCGGATGAGCCGGGCCAGCGCCGCGGCATCCGGCTCGGCCACCGCCTGATCCTCCGCCTTGAGGCTGAGCGCGGCACTGATACTGCCCCGGCGCAGCCGGGCGGCGAGGCGGGGGCGAAGCTCGCCCTCAACCCCATCCCAGCCTGGCGGCAGGCGGAAGCGGATCTCGGCGCCCTTGCTGTTGACGCTGCGGATCTCCCAGGCCCAGGCGACCGCGGCGCTCTCGCCGGAGGCAGCGCCGAAGCCGGTCATCGAAGCGAGTGGGGTGTGCGATGTCATGCCCCAGCTTCTATTGCGAAACGGGGCTTTGGCAAATCCGCCCCCCGCGCGGGGCCGAAAGGCGCTATCCTGCCGCCCGCCATCGCCAGGAGAGCGCGCGCATGAACGCCCCACCCGTCGCCTATGCCGTTTCGGTCCTGCTCCTGGTGCTCGCGGGGCTCGCCGGGCGTGGCGGCATCATCCCGCTCGCCGTGCTGCTCGTGCTCCTCGCCATCCTAATTCCGGCCAGCATCAAGATCACGAATCAGTGGGATCGCGCCGTCATCCTCCGCCTCGGCCGCTATCGCGGCCTGGGCGGGCCCGGCCTCTTCACCCTCATTCCCTTCCTCGAATCGATCACCGCCGTGGTCGATATGCGCATCCGCACCACCGAGATCCGCGCCGAGGAGGCGCTGACCCGCGATACCGTCTCGATCGCCATGGATGCCATCGTCTTCTGGCGTGTGGTCGATGCCATGGCCGCCTCCACCGCGATCGAGCGCTACCCCAAGGCGGTGGAGCGGGTGGCGCAGACCAGCCTGCGCGAGACGATCGGCGCGAGCGACCTCAGCCAGCTGCTGAGCAACCGCCGCGCGGCGGATGAGGAGCTGCGCCAGACCATCAGCCGCAAGACGACCGTCTGGGGGGTCGAGATCACCTCGGTCGAGATCAAGGACATCGCCATCCCCGCCTCGCTCCAGGATACGATGAGCCGCCAGGCCCAGGCGGAGCGCGAGCGCCAGGCCCGCGTCACCCTCGCCTCCGCCGAGGTCGCGATCGCCGAGCAGGTGCGGGCGGCCGCCGCCATCTACGCGGCTGACCCGGTATCCCTGCAACTGCGGCAGATGAACCTCGTCTATGAAATGAACAAGGATCGCGGCACCACCATCATCATCCCGAGCGAGCTTGCGAGCAGCTTCGGCAGCCTGGCCGCAGTTGCCCGCGGGGCGGGAAATGGTATGAACAATGCGATGCAAGGTCCGAAACCGGACCAGATCAAAGACGAGGACCGTTCATGACCGACGCCGCCCGCTTTTTTGCCCGGGAAGAGCCGATCCGCTATGCCGGCCGGGATAGCCGCGATCCGCTCTCCTTCCGCTGGTACGACAAGGACCGCGTGGTCCTCGGCAAGACGATGGAGGAGCAGCTGCGCTTCGCCATCGCCTATTGGCATTCCCTCGCCTGGCCGGGCGGCGATCCCTTCGGCGGCGAGACCTTCCTGCGCCCCTGGATGCACGGCTCGGACGAGATGGCCATGGCCCGCCACAAGGCCGAGGTCGGGTTCGAGCTGTTTCGCCTGCTCGATGCGCCCTTCTTCTGCTTTCACGATCGCGACGTGGCGCCCGAGGGAAGCAGCCTCGCCGAGAGCAACCGCAACCTCGATGCCATCGCCGATCTCTTCGCGGAGAAGATGGCGCGCGAGAAGGTGAAGCTGCTCTGGGGCACCGCCAATCTCTTCTCCAACCGCCGCTACATGGCGGGTGCCGCGACCAATCCGGACCCCGAGGTCTTTCTCTATGCCGCGGCCCAGGTGAAGCACGCGATGGAGGTGACGCAGCGGCTCGACGGCGCCAACTACGTGCTTTGGGGCGGGCGCGAGGGCTATGAGACGCTGCTCAACACCAATCTCGGCCAGGAGATCGACCAACTCGGCCGTTTCGTCTCGATGGTTGTCGAGCATAAGCACAAGATCGGCTTCAAGGGCGCGATCCTGATCGAGCCGAAGCCGCAGGAGCCGACCAAGCACCAGTACGATTTCGACGTGGCGACGGTCTATGGCTTCCTCATGCGCTACGGCCTCGAAAGCGAGGTGCAGGTCAATATCGAGGACAATCACGCGACCCTCGCGGGCCATACCTATGAGCATGAGATCGCGCTGGCCTGCGCGCTCGGCATCATGGGCTCGCTCGACGTCAATCGCGGGGACCGGCAATCCGGCTGGGATACCGATCAGTTCCCGAACGACCCGACCTCCCTCGCGCTCGGCTTCTACCACCTCTTCCGCGCCGGCGGCTTCACCACCGGCGGCTGCAACTTCGATGCGAAGATCCGCCGCCAGTCGCTCGATGCGGATGATCTGCTGATCGCCCATATCGGCGGCATGGATACCTGCGCCCGCGCGCTGCTGATGGCCGCCGAGATGATCGAGGACGGCGCCCTGCCGGGCTTCGTCGAGGAGCGGTATGCAGGCTGGCAGACGCCGGAGATGCAAGCGATCCTCGGCGGCGAGAAGGGGCTCGACGAGATCGCGCAGATGGTCGAGGCGAAGGGCATCAACCCGAGCCCGCGCTCCGGCCGCCAGGAATATCTGGAAAACCTCGTCAACCGCTATCTCTGAGACCGGGAGGGCGGTGTGAGAAGCCGGCCGGCACCCGCGTGCCGGCCGGCTTTTCTTTGCGCGACGCCCAGCGGCACCCGTCTTTCGGCGCCCGTTCCTCGATAGCGGGATCCTCGCCGCTACCGCGCCAAAAGGCGTAACTCTCCTGGCCCGCTCTCCTCCTTCGCCGAGGGTAGCGTGTTAGACCTCCTTCGGCCGACGGATGCGGAGGCATGCGGCGCGTGAACAAAACATCACGCAGCGGTCCGGTGCCGGTTCATCTTCCCCCATGGCGGCGGCGCCATTGCGCGCGCATAATGATCCGCAGTCGCCGTCGGGCCGGCATCGGCCGGCTTTGGGAGAAGCTCGATGGACAAGGCGTTTTTCGCGGTGGAGGTGGACGGCATCGCCCCCGGCCAGTTGCGCGTCGTGCGGTTCGAAGGCCATGAATGCCTGAGCCGGCCTTATCACTTCGAAATCGATGCGGTCGGCACGGAGCATGCGCTGCCGCTCGAAGAGGCGATCGGCCGGCGTGCGAGCCTGACCATCGGCCGCGGCAAGACCGCGCGCAAGATCCACGGCATCCTGCAAGAGGCCGAGGCGATCGGAGAATCGGATGGCGGCAGCTTCGCCTATGTCCTGCGGCTGGTGCCGCGCCTGGCACTCCTCGGCCTCAGCCAGCACCATCGCAGCTTCGGCTCGAAAAACCCGATGACGGTGTTCGAGGTGATCGACGCGGTGCTGCGCGATCCCGCCGGCCTCGGCTTCAGCGCGGCGGACTACTCGCTTCGCCTGCAGGACAGATCCGCCTATCAGCCGCGGGATTTCTGGGTGCAATATGGCGAGAGCGACGCCGCCTTCCTCAACCGCCTCGTCGAACATTGGGGCCTGTTCTATTACTTCGAGCAGGACAAGAATCACGAGCATCTGGTCTTCACCGATTCGACGACAACCCTGCCGGCGCAGACGCCGCCCCAGGCGCTCGCCTATCAGAACCGCCAGGGCCACGGCACGCCGCATGGCCAGGATCTGCAGACGATCCGCCGCCGCCTCAAGGCGATCCCGAAATCCGTCCGGCTGCGGGATTACAATGGCGACCATCCGCAGCTTGAACTGGCAAGCGCGGCGGCCGTGCGCCAGGGAACCTTCGGCGAGTATGACGATTACGGCGCGCATGTCCGCAACCCCGCCGAGGGGGATTTCCTCGCTCGCGTGCGGGCGGAGGAATTCGCGAGCCTCCGCGACCGCTACTTATTGCGCACGCAATCACCCTTCGTCACCGCCGGCCACATCGCGCGGGTGGAGGGGCATGCGCGCGGCGCCTTCAACCAGCGCTATGTGCCGGTCTCGGTCCGCCATAGCGGGGCGCAGCCGCTCGCCGGCGGCTTCAGCGCCCCGGAGGAGCAGGCGGCGGAGCCCGCCTATCACAACGATGTCGAGGCGATCCCGGCGACCGCCGCCTTCCGCAGCCCGCGCATCACGCCGCGCCCGGCGATGAGCGGGCTCAGCCCCGCCATGATCGAGGTGGACGAGCCGCAGGCCAACAGCAACCGCGCAGCACTCGATGCGCAGGGGCGCTACAAGGTCGCCTTCGATTTCGATACCGCTGAAAACCCGGTCTATCAGCGCTCCCCGGCCTTGCGGCGCATGCAGCCCTATGGCGGTCGCGATGTCGGCATGCATTTTCCGCTGCTCAAGGAAACCGAGGTGATGATCGGCTGGCTGGATGGCGACCCCGACCGGCCGCTGATCCTCGGCGCGGTGCCGAATGCGCAAACCGTGGGCCCGGTCAGTCGCGCCAACCATACCGAGAACAAGCTGCGCACGGCGAGCGGCATCGCGCTCGTGATGAACGACGGTCCGGGCCTCGCCGAGGGCCCGGGCAGTGCGAACCCGCAGGCCGGCACGGCGACGGCGCGGGCGGAAAGCGGCGGCGGCGTCTATTCCGCGCTCGTCGTGCCATCAACCAAGGGCATGCCCGCGCATTACCTGCGCCTCGGCGATGTCGCGGCGGGGGACGGGCTTGAGAGCCAGATCATCGCCCATCCCGCCTTCGGCGCCGATCGCATGGCCTATCGCGGCAGCAAGCTGACCGACGCCGCCTATGGCGGCATCTTCGCCTTCACCGGCGGCCACCACACCCGCGCGACCGCCGGGCACGAAACCCTCTCGACCGGCGGGGATCTTCGCCAGGTCATCGGCGGCTCGCATATCGTCGCGACCTATGGCGCAGCCGCGCCCGCCGGCAGCTACGCGCCGAGCCATGAGGATGACTGGACGCCATCCCTCAGTTCCGCCCACAAGGTCGTCGCCATCAACTGCAACACCGATGCCTATGTCGCGCTGCTGAGCTACGTGCCGAACATCACCTATTGCGATTCGGCGCAGACCAATTTCACCCTCGGCATATCCTACACCTTTGTCGGCGGCTTCAATCTCGCGGTCAATCTCGGCGCGGTGTTCAGCATCCAATGCGCGCCGATGGTCGAGGTCGGAACGAGCTACGAATACGTGCTGGACAATAAAGGCGGCATGAGCGACGGCACGAACTTCCTTGATTCCGACTTCAGCTTTTTCGCGACCGAGGCGCGCGGCATCGTGCTCGGCTATCGCGGGCCCAGCGGCACGCCCATCCGCGCCGCAGCTGCCGGGCTCGCGCGGACCGCCATGGGCTTCTCCTTCACCGGCGGCCTGATGGCCGAGGCCGGGCAAGGCAGCATCATCGCCCAGCAGAGCCTCTCGCACACCAAGTCCTCGGTGCTCGGCAGCGTGGCGCAGGGCGCGGCCACCGGCCCGAGTGCCATCGCCTACGGCGCCTGCCTTGCGCAGACAAAGAGCTTCTTCGACGATGGCATCGACGCGCTGGACGTGCCGAACGGCCCGGGCGAGCCGACGCTTTCCATCACCGCGGACGGCATCACCCTCTGCGCCGGAACAAGCCGGATCCAGGTGACGGAGACGCAGATCACACTCCTCTGCGACACGCGCAGCATCATCATCAATGCGGAGGGCATCGTCTGCAGCACGGGCGAGGCGACGCTGGCGATGGAGGGCAACGAGGTGCAGATCGAAGCGGAGTTCGCCAACCTCGTTGCCGACACGATCAATCTGTCGGGGGATACGGATGTCGCCGGAGATCTCGCGGTTGAAGGAGATATCTCGGCGGTCGGCGAAGTGGCCGGCGCAAATATCAACGCGGGATTATGAGCCACAGACGCTGCAAGCGGCATCGTTTTGTCTCTTTTCAGAGAAGCGTAAAGCTTTTACGCCATGATGCGGGGCGAGTGAGGCAAGGAAAACCAGCATGGACCGGCCTGTTTTTACGATCGCGATCAACGGGCTTTCCGGCCCAGCCCCCACGGTCGCGCGCTTCGAGGGGCGGGAGAGCCTGACCCAGCCCTATGTTTTCGAGATCGATCTCGTCTCCGAGGATGCGGACCTGCCGCTCGACGATTTGATCGGCCAGCCGGCCAGCCTCAGCCTCAGCCTGGGCGAGACGACGCGGCAGATCCACGGCATCGTGCGGCAGATCGCGGCCGGGGCGGAGGCCGATGGCGGCGCCTATGCCTATCACCTCCGCCTCGTCCCCCGGCTCGCGCTGCTCGAACTCGGGCGGCATAACCGCACCTTCGGCACCAAGGCGCCGATGACCGTGCTCGAGGTGATCGAGGCGGTGCTGCAGGACCCGACCGGCCTTGCCTTCACGCAAGGCGATTATTCCATCCGGGTGATGGATCGGGCGAGCTACCCGAAGCGCGAGCTGTGGGTGCAGTATGGCGAGACCGATCGCGATTTTCTCCATCGCCTGGTGGAGCACTGGGGGCTCTTTTACTATTTCGAGCAGACTGCGGAAAGCGAGCGCGTTGTCTTCTGCGATTCGACGAGCACCCTGCCGATCAACGCGGCGGAGGCGGCACTGCCCTACCAGGGCTCGGCCGGGGCCGTGCCGCTCGGCACGCCGCAGGTGCAACAGCTCAGCCGCACGCTGCAAACCGTCAGCAAATCCATCCGGCTCAAGGATTACAACGCCGAGCATCCCAGTCTCACGCTCGCCACCTCGGCCGAGGTGCATCACGGCACGCTCGGCGAGTATGATGAATACGCCCCGCATTTTCTGAGCAGCGCGGAGGGCGATTTCTTTGCCCGCCTGCGCGCCGAGGAGATTGCCGCGCGGCGAGACCGGTTCGAGTTCACCACCACCTCGCCCTTCGCCGCGGCGGGCGCCATCTTCGAGGTGGACGGGCATTTCCGCAGCGGTTTCAACCAGAGCTACCTGCCGGTGGCGATCCGGCATGAAGGCCAGCAGGGCATCGCCCAGGCTTTCACCGAAGCGCGGAGCGCGCCGACCGGCGCCTATCACAACCGGATCGAAGCCATTCCCGCCAAAGCGCCCTATCGCAGCCCGCGCATCACGCCGAAGCCGAATATGAGCGGCATCATGCCGGCCGTGGTGGAGGTGGATGAAAGCCGCCCGAACACCGACCGCGCGGCGATCGATGCGCAAGGCCGCTACAAGGTCGCGCTCGATTTCGACAGCAGCGACAATCCGGTCTATGAGCGCTCGCCCTATCTGCGGCGCGTACAGCCCTATGCCGGGCCCGATGTCGGCTTTCACTTTCCGTTGCTGAAACAGACCGAGGTGATGATCGGCTGGATGGATGGCGACCCCGATCGCCCGATCATCCTGGGCGCGATACCCAATGCCGAAACGGTAGGGCCGGTCGCCAAGACCAACCATACCGAGAACAAGATGCGCACCGCGAGCGGCATCGCGCTCGTCATGAATGACGGGCCGGGCCAGTCTTCCTCTTCCGGCGGGAGCGAGAGCGAGAGCACGGGCGGCAGCAGCTCCGCGCAGGCGGCGCCCGCACGCGCCTCCAGCCGCGCGGCGCCGGAGGATCGCGGCCACAGCGTCTATTCTTCCCTCATGGTGCCAGCGAGCGGCGGCGGCGCACCGCATTACCTGCGGCTCGGCGATGTGGCGCCGGCGGATGGGCAGGAGGATCAGATCATGGGCACCAGCGTCTTCGCGCCCCGCCACATGGCCCATCGCGGCAAGACGCTCAACAACCGCGATTACGCCGGCATCTTCTCTTATACTGGGCAGAACCGTACGAGCACGATCGGTGCGCATGAGACAGTCTCGGTCGGCGGGGATTTCCGGCAATATGTGACGGGAACGGCGACCTCGGTGGTCGGTGGCCGGAAGGCCGCCGCCAGCCAGGATGCGAGCGGCTCTTCCGGCAGTTCATCCGGTGGGGCCGCCAGCGATAGCACACCCACGGATGTCTCGACCCCGGCGCTTGCCTCCACGGGCGCGGTCGTCGCCATCGCCACCAATACCGATGCCTATGTGTGCTATCTGAACTACGTACCTCTCATCACCTTCTGCGACACCATGCAGGCGAGCTACACCCTCGGCGTTTCCTACACCCTCTGGGGCGGCTTCGCGGCGAGCGTGAGCCTCGGCGGGCAGTTCTCCACCATGCAAGGCGGCACGGCGTCGGTCGGGGCCAACTTCGCCTATGCCATCGGCCGTAATGGCGGGCTGAGCGACGGCACCAATATCCTCGATTCGAGCTTTTCCTTCTACGCGACCGAGGGCAGCATCATCCTCGGCTGCCGGCCGATCAGCGGCACGCCGATCATGGCCGATGCCGCAGAAACCGCGCTGGCGGCGACTGTCGCCAGCTACACCGGCGGGATCATCGGCGAGATGGGGCAAGGCGCGGTCATCGCCCAGGAAAGCCTTGGCACCACACCGAGCAGCGTCCTGGGCGTGGCGGCGCAGGCCGTTTCCGCCACCGCGGCCGGCCTTGCCTATGCCGCCAGCGTGGCAACCGGGAAGGCCTATTTCGATGGCACGGTCAATACCCTGACCCCGCCCGACGTGCTGCAGGAACCGACGCTTTCGATCAGTTCCGCGAACGGCATCACGCTGACCGCCGGCACATCGAGCCTGCGGATAACGGAGCTTGGCATTTTCCTGGCGGCTGGCGCCAACACCCTCAGCCTCAATGCGGGCGGGGTGGAGATCAATGTCGATGCAACCCGGATCATGGTGACACCCGATGATATCGGCCTCGAATCCCCCGAAACGGTCATCGATTCGCCCTATGTCGAGATCACCGGCAAAACGACCGTCGATCAGAGCCTTTACGTTCTACAAAGCATGTTCGTCACCGCCAGCCTCTCCGCGGCCACGATCGCGGCCGGCGCCTAAGGCCCGGGCGGGCTCAATCCGCCCGAGGCGCGATGCCTGACATGTCTCCACCCTTTGCCCGCGACCGGGGAGCGACGGAAAACGCATCATGAGACCATTCATCCCCGAGCCTTTCGCGCTCGCACCGCGGGTCACGAAATTCCGCGCGGCCGATCATCTGCTCAGCCTCATCTGCGTGGTGCGGGCGGCGCTGGTGCCGGGCGGGGTCTGCACGCTTCTGCCCAAGAAGCAGCAGCCGGGCCTCCGCCACTCGGCCCTGCACGCGGATGAGATCGGCGCGAGCCCGGCCTATGGCGGGGATCTCGCCCCCTTCAAGCCGCGCACGGATCTAACGGTCGATGCCGTCGCCCATGTGCCGGGCGGCGGCAGTGCCTCGCTCCTGCATGTCGCCCTCGGCGTCGGGGATTGGCGGAAAACCCTGGACGTGACGGGCGACCGCACCTGGCAGCGCGGCAGCAAGATCGAACTGTCGCAGCCCGCCTCCTTCGCGGAAATGCCGATCCGCCTGGAAAAGGCCTTTGGCGGCCCGGCTTCGCGCTTCAACCCCTGGGGTAAGGGCTACGGCATGCTCAAGGAGGAGCCTGGCAGCCAGTTGCCCGCGGCGAATATCCATCCGACGGGGGAGCATCAGCTGCGCTGGGATGCGCCCGTGCCACCCGCCGGCTTCGGCCCGCTTTCCCCTCATACGCACCCGCGGCTTGGCCTGCGCGGCCGGCATGAGGGAGGCTGGGCGGCGCAGGGCGGGCTGCCGCCCAAGGATTTCGATTGGGGCTTCTATAACGTGGCGCCGCCCGATCAGCAGTTTCACCCCTATCTCAAGGGCAACGAGACGCTCTTTTTCGAAAACCTGCACCCCAGCCTGCCGCGCTTCGCGAGCGAGCTGCCCGGGCTGCGGCCGCGCATGCTGGTGCGCAAGACGGACGATCAGGATGCCGAAGCGGTGTTCGAGGAGCTGCATCCCGTGCTCGACAGCATCCATGTCGATACCCAGGCGATGACGGTGGATCTCGGCTGGCGGGCGGTGATGAGCGTGCCGGATGCCGATGCCTCGGCCATTACCCATTGCCTGTTGAGCGTGGAACGGCTGAGCGAGGCGCCACGGCCGCTCGCCGATCTGGTGGCCGAGTTCAAGGCGCGGCTGGCGCCGCGGCGCTTGGCCATCCCGCCGCTGCCATCGCCGCCGCCGCCCGACCCGGAGGCGGATCGTAAACTCGCCGATAGTCTGCGCGAGACCCTGCAATCCCTGCCCCTGCCGCCCGATCTCGCAGCGGCCATCCAGGCGGAGACGAGCGGCCGCAGGATCAAGGCGCTGTTGGACGATGCCCTGGCGAAACTGGCCGCGCAGCAAAAGGCGGCTTCACAGCCGACGATCGAGGGCTGAGAGGACGAGTGCCGCGCCTCTCCGCCCTGCTTCGCGCTCTGCGCAAAAAAAGACCGGCCCGCAGGCCGGTCCAGTCTTGTGATCAGGAAGAAAGGCAGTCTCGCCGAAAGGGTTAGGCGAGGTAGGAGGGGCGCTGCTGCGGGGAAACGTCGTAGCCACCGCGCGCAAGGTAGATCGGGCGCTGGCTCGGCAGAACCGTATTGTTGCCGGCGAGATAAACGGGCCGCTGGCTCGGCAGAACCGTGTTGTTGCCCGCGAGGTAGACGGGGCGCTGGCTCGGCAGAACCGTGTTGTTGCCGGCGAGATAGGTCGGCCGCTGGCTCGGCAGAACATTGTTGTTACGCGCAAGGTAAGTCGGGCGCTGGCTCGGCAGAACCGTGTTGTTGCCCGCGAGGTAGGTCGGGCGCTGGCTCGGCAGAACCGTGTTATTGCCCGCGAGGTGGCGGAGGTGGTGGCCCGGCATCACCAGCTGGCTGTTCGGGTTCGCAGTCTGGGGCGCGGCGGTCTGGCTGGCGAGGGCGGCGCCCGTCATGCCCAGGGTAACAGCAGCAACAGCGGCCATCAGGATCGACTTCATCATCATCTCCATCATCTATGAGGCCGGCCTCTCGGCTGGCCGTAGCGAGGCATCGAACGCCGTCGCTTCGTTGAATGGGGAGATAGGCCATGCTGCAGTGCATTAGAACGTCAGAGCGGCACATGTGATCTATGCGCTGATCGTTTGAATAGCCCGCAAATTACCGACCTTACAGCAGTATGCGCATAAATCATGCCAGAACCGCGCCGCCTGGCATAGCTCGCGGAACGCCGGTAGTACCAGGAAAACTCAGCGCCAACCCCCGGCGGACACGCACGGCGAGGTGCGCAAAGCATTGCGCCTCAAGGAAATCGCCGGACCAACCGACCGTCTCCACCGGCCGCACCGGCGCGCCGAGCCGCGCCGCGAGCGCTTGCATGATCACCTGATTGTGTCGGCCGCCACCTGTAACGAGCCAGAGGCCTGGCGCCTCCGGCAGGGGGGTGCGGGCCACCGCTTCGGCGGTGAAAGCAGCGAGAGTTGCCGCCCCATCCGCGGCACTCATGCCGGCCATGCTTGAAAGCACGGCGTGGAAGGCCTGCCGGTCGAGAGATTTGGGTGCCGGGCGCGCGAAATAGGGCTGCGCCATCCAGCCGGCGAGGCGCGCCGCATCCACCCGGCCGCTGGCAGCCATCGCCCCGCCCTCATCATAGGGCTTGCCCGTCTGCCGCATCATCCAGTCATCCAGCAGTGCGTTGCCCGGCCCGGTATCGCAGGCGAGCAGCGCGCCGGAGGCCCCCAGGAAGGTGACATTGGCGACACCGCCAATATTGAGCACGGCGAGCGGCTTCGGCAGATCGGCGGCCAGGGCGGCATGGAAGATCGGCGCGAGCGGCGCGCCCTCACCGCCGGCGGCGACATCGGCCGAGCGGAAATCATAGGCGACGGGCATGCCGGTCGCTTGCCGCAGCAGGGCGGCATCGCCGATCTGCCAGGTCCGCCCGCGCGCCGGCGCATGCAGGATCGTCTGGCCATGAAAGCCGATGAGGTCGGCAGGCTCCCCTAAAGCCCGCACCGCCTCGATATGCGCCTCCGTCAACCGCCGCGTCGCCTCCAGAAGCGCCGGATCGTCGGCCGCCAGGCCCGGCGCACGGTCGAGCAGGGCGCGCAGCTCCGCCCGCAACGCCTGCGGATAGGGCCGCGTCAGCGCCGGGCCGAAGCGCCCGATACGCTCGCCATCCGTCTCGATCAGCGCCGCATCCACTCCATCGAGCGAGGTGCCGCTCATCAGCCCGATCACACGCAGCATTCCGCCCGCTCCTCTGCCGTGCTAGCCACGGCACCACTCTCGCATGTTTACTCACGGATAGGCTCGATGGCGAAAAGCGGTTTCCTGGCCGAGGCGAAGGCGCGCGGCTTCGTCTTCCAATGCACCGATGAAGAGGCGCTGGATGCGGCGCTCGCGGCCCATGCGGTCGGCGGCTATATCGGCTTCGACCCGACAGCCAGCAGCCTGCATGTCGGCAGCATGGTGCAGATCATGATGCTGCGACTGTTGCAGAAGCACGGCCACAGGGCGGTGGCGCTCCTCGGCGGCGGCACCTCGAAGATCGGCGATCCCTCCTTCCGCGAGGAAGCCCGCCAGCTCATGACGGATGAGACGATTGCCGCAAACATCGCCGGCATCCGCCGCAATATCGAGCCCTTCCTGCGCTTCGGCGATGGCCCGGCGGATGCGGTGATGGCGAACAATGCCGATTGGCTCGACCGTCTCGGCTATATCGAACTGCTCCGCGAAGTGGGGCCGCATTTCAGCATCAACCGCATGCTCTCCTTCGACAGCGTGAAATCCCGGCTGGAGCGCGAGCAGGGCCTCACCTTCCTCGAATTCAACTATTCCATTTTGCAGAGCTACGATTTCCGTGAGCTCAACCGCCGCTATGGCGTCACCCTGCAGATGGGCGGGTCGGACCAATGGGGCAACATCGTCTCGGGCGTCGATCTCGTCCGCCGCACCGACGGCAAGACCGTCTATGGCCTGACGACGCCGCTGCTCACCACCGCCTCCGGCGCCAAGATGGGCAAGACGGCGAAGGGCGCGGTCTGGCTCTCGGCCGATCGGCTCTCGCCTTTCGACTACTGGCAGTTCTGGCGGAATACCGAGGATGCCGATGTCGGCCGCTTCCTCAAGCTCTTCACCGATCTGCCGCTCGATGAAATCGCGCGCCTCGAAGCGCTCGGCGGCGCCGAGATCAACGAGGCCAAGAAGATCCTGGCGACGGAGGCGACCGCGCTTTGCCATGGCCGGCAGGCGGCGGAAGCCGCGGCCGAGACCGCGCGCCGCGCCTTCGAAGAGGGCGAAGCAGCCGAGACCTTGCCCACCGTCACCTTGCCTGCCGCGAGCCTGGCAGAAGGCATCCCCGCTTTCGCTCTGCTGGTCGCGGCCGGGATGGCGGGATCGAACGGCGAGGCGCGGCGCCTCATCCGCGGCGGCGGCGCGCGGCTGAACGATCTCGCCTTCACCGAGGAAGGCCAGATCGTCACCACCGCCGATCTGCGAGACGGCGCGCTGAAACTCTCGGTCGGCCGCAAGCAGCACAAGCTCGTCCGCATGGAAGGTTGAGAGATGACGCAAGAGGAGATCACCGCCTGGGCGCTCGCCCATGGCTGGCAGATGATGGGCGGCCACCCGAGCCTCACCAAGCCGCCGGCGCATAAGGAGGCGATCGTGCGGCTGGTGCTGAAGGCGACGGTCGCCAACCTCGAAGTGAAGAAGCCCGCCGGCAACAAGTGGGAGAAGATCGGCGGCGCGGGTTATGCCGCGATCACCCCCGATAGCGAGGACGGGCCGCCGCATGGCCTGGGCTTCGAGAGCATCCCGAGCTTCTCGATGCTCATGCAGGCCAATAGGGACGCGCAGATTTTCGCCAAGTTCAAATGACCCCTTCACATAAGCGCAGCGGCGGCCGGCGGAGGATGCGAACAAAATAGGAACATGCTAGGCCTGGGCCCATGTCTTATGTGGAGCTTCGGGTCACCTCCAACTATTCCTTCCTGCGGGGCGCGAGCCATGTGGAGGAACTCGTCGGCACCGCCCGGGCGCTCGGCTACACCGCACTTGGGCTCGCGGACCGCAACAGCGTCGCCGGCCTCGTGCGCGCCTGGAACGCGGCGCGAGAGGCGGGCTTACGCCTCATCCCTGGCTGCCACGTCACCTTCCAGGATGCGCCCGATCTGCTGCTCTATCCGCAGGATCGCGCCGGCTGGTCCGCCCTTTGCCGCCTCATTTCCATCGGCAAGGCACGTGGCTTCAGGGAGACCAAGCGCGCCGGCACCTGCCATCTCCTCTGGGCGGATCTGCCCCCGCTGGCTGAGGGTCTTCTCGCCATCTCCCTCGCCGAGGCCGATGATCGGCAGCTCAGCCACCATCTCGCAGAGCTGCGCACTCTCTTCGGCAACCGCGCCTATCTGGCGCTCACGCCGCGGCGCCTGCCGGGCGATGCCGTGCGGCTGCATCGCCTGGCCGAGGCCGGGCGCGCGGCCGGCCTGCCGCTGATCGCGACGGGTGACGTGCTCTACCACCGGCCGGAGCGGCGGATGCTCCAGGATGTGCTGGCGGCGATCCGCCATCATACGACGGTCGCCGACCTCGGCATGCGGCGGGAAGCCCATGCGGACCGGCACCTGCGGCCGCCCGCGGAGATGGCCCGGCGCCTCGCCGCCTATCCGGAGGCGATCGCCAATACCGCGCGGCTGGCTGCCGCCGCCGGCTTCGATATCGGCGCCATCCGCTACCAGTATCCGAGCGAAACGGAGCCGGGCGAAACCGCGCAGGAGAAGCTCGCCCGGCTGGTCGCCGAGCATCTGCCGATGCGCTACCCCGAGGGGACGACGCCCGAACTTCGCCGCCAGATCACGCATGAACTGGCGCTGATCGGGCAACTCGACTACGCGCCCTATTTCCTCACCGTCCACAGCATCATCCGCTTCGCGCGCAGCCGCGGCATCCTCTGCCAGGGCCGCGGCTCGGCCGCCAATTCCGCCGTCTGCTACGTCCTCGGCATCACCGCGGTCGATCCCGTGCGGTCGGGGCTGCTCTTCGAGCGCTTCATCTCCGCCGAACGGCGCGAGCCTCCGGATATCGACGTCGATTTCGAGCATGACCGGCGCGAGACCGTCATCCAATGGATCTACGCGCATTACGGGCGGGATCGCGCGGCGCTCTGCGCCACCATCATGCGCTACCGCACGCGGGGCGCGGTGCGCGACGTCGGCAAGGCTCTGGGCTTGACCGAGGATATCACCGCAGCCCTCGGCCGCCAGGTCTGGGGCTGGTCGGAGGACGCGCTGACCGAGGAACATCTCGCCGCCCTCAACCTCGATCCTCACGATCGCCGGCTAAGGCTCACTCTCGCACTCGCGGGCGAGCTTACCGGCTTTCCCCGCCAGATGGGCACCCATCCCGGCGGCTTTGTGCTGACGGAGGATCGGCTGGACGATCTCGTGCCGATCGCGCCCGCCGCCATGCAGGATCGACAGATCATCGAATGGGACAAGGAGGATATCGACCTGCTGCGCTTCATGAAGGTCGATGTGTTGGGGCTTGGCATGCTCGGCTGCCTGCACCGCGCCTTCGATCTGCTGGCGAAGCACAAGGGCGAGTTGCGTGACCTCGCCACCATTCCACAGGAAGACCGCGCAACATATGCGATGATCGCGCAAGCCGATACGCTCGGCACCTTCCAGATCGAAAGCCGGGCGCAGATGTCCATGCTGCCGCGGCTGAAGCCCCGCACCTTCTACGATCTCGTCATTCAGGTCGCGATCGTGCGGCCCGGCCCGATCCAGGGGGATATGGTGCATCCCTATCTGCGCAGGCGCGAGGGGCGGGAGCCGGTTTCCTACCCCTCGCCCGAGCTTCGCCGCGTGCTCGGCAAAACGCTCGGCGTGCCGCTCTTTCAGGAGCAGGCGATGCAGGTCGCCATCCAATGCGCGGGCTTCACGCCGGGGGAGGCCGATCAGCTCCGCCGTTCCATGGCGACCTTCAAGATGACAGGCGGCGTCTCGAAGTTTCGTGACCAGCTCATCGAGGGCATGGTGGCGCGCGGCTACCGCCGGGAGTTTGCGGAAAACACCTTCCGGCAGATCGAGGGCTTCGGCTCCTACGGCTTCCCCGAAAGCCATGCGGCGAGCTTCGCGCTCATCGCCTATGCCAGCGCCTGGGTGAAGTGTCATCACCCGGATGCTTTTGCCGCCGCCCTGCTCAATAGCCAGCCGATGGGCTTCTACGCGCCAGCGCAGATCGTGCGGGATGCGCGGGCGCATGGCGTGGAGGTGCGGCCCGTCTCCGTCTGTCACTCGGACTGGGATTGCACGCTGGAACCATGCGCGGCGGGCGGCCATGCGCTCCGCCTCGGATTCCGCATGGTGAAGGGCCTGGGCGCTGAAGATGCGGCCGCCCTGCTCGCCGCGCGGGACGCTGGCCCCTTCGCCTCGCTCGCCGATCTCGCGGAACGCAGCGGGCTTGGCCGCGGCGCGCTCGAAAAGCTTGCTGAGGCCGATGCCTTCCAGCCCTTGGGCCTTGCGCGGCGCGCGGCCCTCTGGGCGATCCGGGGCCTGGCCGATAGCAGCCTGCCGCTCTTCGCTTCCCGCGGGCCGGGCGTGGGCGAACCGGCCGTGAACCTTCGCCCGCTCGCCCCGCCGGCCGAGGTGGTGGAGGATTACCGCGCAACGAGCCTCAGCCTGCGCGCCCATCCGCTGGCCTTCTTGCGGCAGAAGCTCGCGGACGAACGCCTCACACCGTGCAGCGCGCTTCCCACCATCCGGGACGGCACGCGCCTTTCGGTCGCCGGCCTCGTGCTCGTCCGGCAACGGCCCGGCTCGGCCAAGGGCGTGCTCTTCATCACAGTCGAGGATGAGACGAGCTTCGCCAATATCATCGTCTGGCCCGATATCTACGAGGTGCATCGGCCGATCATCCTGGGCGCGCGGCTTCTCGCCGTCACCGGCCGGTTGCAGAAGGAAGGCAGCGTCATCCATCTGGTGGCCGAGCGGCTGCGCGATCTCTCATCGCTGCTCGATGACCTCAGCCGCGCCGAGGCGCCGATGCCCGAAACCCTCGCCCATGCCGATGAAGTCAAGGGCGGCGGCCCGCCCGATCCGCGCGAAGCGAGCGAGCGTATCCCGGGGCTCCGCGTGCCGACGCGGGATTTCCGCTAGGCTCCCACCCGGGGGCAGAGCCGGCGCCGGTGGAGCGGAGGAAGGCCTTGCCCCGCCGCCTTCGTTCGCTCTCGCCGAGCGTTCCAGCAGCGATCGCGATGCCTGACCGCGTGACCCGCCCTCCGCTGCTGTTGCGTGCCTGCCGTATCGCGCTCGTCGCCGCGATGGCGCTGTTCTTCACCGTCATCGCCTTGGGCAATATTACCGATTACGAAACCAACCGGCAGTTCGTCCGCCATGTCATGGCGATGGACACGATCTTCCCGCAATCGAAGCTGCCTGCGCGGGTGATCGCCGATCCCGCCATCCAGACGGCGGTCTATTGCCTTATCATCGCCAGTGAATGCGTGATCGCCGCGCTTCTATGGATCGGCGCCCTTCAGATGCTGCGGACGATCCGGGCGGCCCGCCCGGATCGGGCGATCGCCGCCGCCGGCCTCACGCTCGGGCTGCTGCTCTACCTCGTCGGCTTCGTCACCATCGCCGCCGAATGGTTCGCGATGTGGCAATCCGGCAGCTGGAACGCCCAGCCGACCGCGCTCGCCTTCTCCGTGCTGATCGGCGTGGTGCTGGCGGTGCTGCTGCTGCCCGAGGATGCGGCCTGAGGGCGACAGCCGCGGCGCATCCCGGAATTCTTGACGGAAACGCCATTTTGTTTTGCTAGAAGAATCTAATCGGCAAGTCAAAAAAATTGAAAAACGCGGAATTGCCTGAAATTCAAAATGATGCGCGACCTTCTTCCTTCCTGAAGGATGCGATGGATTTTGTTTTCTATCAGATCTCCTTACATCGCCTGCGATTGCGTCGTAAGCAGAAGGACGCCTTCCCACCATCACTAAAGACGGGGTGCTTTGTTTAGGAATTTCTTACATGTCGGTTTTTCAGCCGCAATTTAACTCAGAATTTACGAATGCCCTCGCCGCACGGCGCGTCAAACCCTATTTTCAGCCGATCGTCTGCCTCGCCGATGGGCGGATCATCGGCTTCGAAAGCCTGGCCCGCTGGCTGACGCAAGACAACCGCATCATCGGCCCCGCAAGCTTCATCCGCCGGGCCGAGCGTGGCGCCTTGCTCGATACCTTCCTGAAGGATTTCATGGATCAGGCCTTCCGCGCGGCGGTCGCCTGGCCCAGCGACCTCTTCCTCACGCTCAATGTTTCGCCCCGCCAGTTGCTCAACCTGGATCTGCCGCTCTGGATCGAGGATGCCGCCGCCGCCGCCGCCTTTGACACGCATCGCCTCAAGATCGAGATGACCGAGACGGCGATCGTCGAAGATCTCGAACGGGTGCGTAGCACGATGCACAGGCTGATCGGCCTCGGCTGCACCGTCTCGATGGACGATTTCGGTACCGGCTATTCCTGCATGACCTGGCTGCGCAGCCTGCCCTTCGAGACGATCAAGATCGATAAGAGCTTCGTGCAATCGATGCTGCGGGAAAAGGAAAGCCGCAAGATCGTCTTGGCCCTGGTCGGTCTCGGACGCAGCCTCGATCTCACGGTCGTCGCCGAAGGTGTCGAGACCGAGGAACAAGCCGATCTGCTGCGCCTGATCGGCTGCCCCGTCGCGCAAGGATATCTCTTCGGCAAGCCGCTTCCGGCCGAAAGGGTGCCGGAGATGCTTGCCCGGCAGTTGCCCATCCGCACGCCCATTCGGCCGGAGCGCATGTCCCTCGAACAGCGGGCCTATCAGCTCTCAGCGCTTTATCGCACACCCGAGATTTCGGTCTGCTTCGTGGATAAACACGATGTCATCGTGGATGCGAGTGAAACCTTCGCCGCGCACCTCGGCTGCGAACTCCAGGATATCCTCGGGCGCCCTTTTTACGACGTGTTCCCCGAGGAGCGCGGCCGCCTCCCCTGGCTTCGCAGCTTTCGGGAGCGCGGCCTGCCCTATCCTCCCTACGAGTTCAACTGGCCGAATGGGCAGGTCGATACCGTCACGCTCATCGGCGTACGGGATGAGATCGGCGAGGTTCTCGGCTTCTTCATCCTGGCGATGGATATCAAGCTCAAATCATGATGCGCCCGTCAGCCGGGCCGCCGGCTGAGCGGGCCGGAGGCAAGCCAACCCCAGCGGCCGAGCCGCGGCGTCAGCCAGCGGTCGATCCCGAAGGTCAGGCCCGGCTGAGCAAGAAAGAGCGCGACAAAGACGAAGGCATAGATGATCGCGGTGCCGATATCGGTGGCACCCGCCTTGTACGGTCCGCCAAATCCTTCCGGCACGGACCATATGACAAGGGTGAGAAGCACGCCGCCGAGGCAGGCAAGATTGCCGAGCAGCCCCAGGATGAGCGCGAGCGCGAGCGCCGTCTCGCTCATCGCGACGATGATGCCGAAGACATGCGGATTGATCTGGATGATCTTCACCCAGAAGTCGATCCAGGCCTTGACGGCCGGGGGCTGCCCATCGAGCGCGCCGGTGAGGTAGCTCACGAAGCCCGATTGGAAGGCCGGGCGCCATTTGAACTGCGCGTCGATCGCCCAGACGATGCCGAAGACCAGGCGGAGGAGTACGAAGCCCTGGCGGCGCCAATCCTCCTGCGCATAGGCCGGCCGTCCGGCCGTGGGGGTGAGGTCGAGGCCGCCCGGTTCGCTCGCCGTGGTCGGCACCGCCAATCCTACCGTCTGCCGCATAGCATCCTCCGTCAGATTGTTGTGTTATCGAAACAAGATTGCCGCAAACCCGGCCGCGCCGATGCCGGCCCGGGAGCGGTCGCGCCCAGGCACCGCATCCCCCGCGCGCTTCAATAGGAAGAAGCATGCGCCGCCCGCCATGATCTGGGTCAAGACCGGGCGCGAGGGCGAACCGGCGCCCGCCCGGGCGGGGGTCAGCCGGGCGGGCGGCCGATCTGCCGCGGATAGCGCCCGAGCAGGGCGACGCCCATAAGCGCGAGCGCCGCGCAAGCGGCCATCACCAGCGCCGGCGCGGCGGCCAAGCCGGTAGCGGCGATCGCCGCCGTCGCCAGCAGCGGCGCGGTGCCGCTGAAGGCGGTGAAGCTCACATTGTAGGCGAGCGCGATGCCGGTGAAGCGCACCCGCGTCGGGAAGAGATCGGCCACCACCACCCCGAAGATGCCGTTGGCGAGGGCAGCGCCGAGGCCGGCCAGCATCAGCAGCGGTATCAGCGGCAGGGCGTGGCGGGCGGCGGCGGCATACCAGGGCCAGGCGCCGAGCAGCAGCACCAGCACGCCGAGCGCGAGCAGCCGGCGGCGCGACAGCCGGTCGCCCAGCCAGGCGACCGCGAGCAGCCCGAGGGCGAGCGTGCCGATGCCGAGATTTTGCGCAATGGCGACGGCGAGCGGCGGCTCGTGCAGGACGCGGCCGAGATAGGCCGGCATGTGGACGAAGAAGAGGCCGTTGAAGCAGGCGGTGGCGGCGGTCGTCAGAATGCCGGCAAGCGTCGCGCCAGGATGGGCGCGCAGCACCTCGCCGAAGGGCAGGCGCACCACATGCGCCCGCAAGGCGGTGAAGGCCGGCGTCTCCTCCAGCGCCCGGCGCAGGCGAAAGCCGAGCAGGCCGAGCGCGCCGCCGAGCAGGAAGCCGATGCGCCAGCCATAGCCGCCGAGCAGCGGCGCGGGCAGAATAAGTTGCACGGCGAGGTTCACGAGCGTCGCCAGCAGCACGCCGGAACTGACGCAGGCAAAGACCACGCCGCAGACGAAGCTCGCCCGCCCGGGCAAGGTTTCCACCACATAGGTCATCGCCCCGGGCAGTTCACCGCCGAGGCAGAAGCCCTGCACCAGCCGCAGCGCGAGCAGGATGAGGGGCGCGGCGAGGCCGAGCGTCGCATAGCCCGGCACCAGCCCCATGCCGGCGGTCGCCAGCGAAACCGCGAGGACCGAGCCGATGAAGACCCGCCGCCGGCCGATGCGGTCTCCGAAATGGGCGAGCACGATGCCGCCCACCGGCCGCGCCAGGAAGCCGAGGGCAAAGCCGGCGAAAGCGAGGATCTGGGAGAGGAGGGGATTGCCGGCGGGGAAGAAGGCGCGGGCGATGGCGGGCGCGAAGACGCCGAAGACCACGAAATCGTAGAATTCCAGCGCGCCGCCGAAGCTCGCGAGCAGGATCATCCGCCATTGCGCGCGGGAAAGCCCGGCCGCTCTTTTACCCGTCACGCCTGGCCTCTCCTCGCGCGTTCCACCGCTATCGAAGGGGCGCGGCGCCCGGCGCGTCAACCCTGCCCGGCTTCGCGCCGCGCGCTATGCGCCTAGCGCATGGAGGCTCCGCCGCAATGCGAAGGCTCGGCCGGGGCCTCCGCCGCATGGCGGACAAGATCCGCATGCGATAAGCGATCAGGTATCCGGCGCCGCAGGAGAGGCCTTTGTCCAACCGCTTTTTCTCCATCCTGCCTGTGCTGATCGGCGTGCTCATCGCCGAGGTCGCGCTCGGCATGCTGACGACGCTCATCCCGCTCGATCTCGCGGCGCGCGGCCTCTCGGCCAGGGCGATCGGCCTCGTCGGCTCCGGCTATTTCCTCGGCTTCCTGCTCGGCACGCTGACCTGCGCGCGGCTGGTGCGCGCCGTCGGCCATATCCGCGCTTTCGGCGTCTTTCTCACTGTGGCGGCGGATTGCGCCCTGGCCATGTTGCTGGCGCATGATCCCCTGGTCTGGGCAGCGCTGCGCCTGCTGATGGGCTGGATGCTCTCGGGCATGTTCCTGGTCGCCGAAAGCTGGCTGAACGACAAGGCGGACAATACCTCCCGTGGGCGGGTCTTCGGCGCCTATCTTCTCGTCTCCTGGGGTGGGGCGGCGCTCGGCCCGCTCGCCTATGCGCTGATGAAGACGGCCGATCGGGCGCTCATCATCACCGGGATCGCTTTCGCCACCGCCCTGCTGCCGATGGCGCTGACACCGACGCAGAGCCCGCCTTTGGGCGAGCGGCGGCGCTTCGGCCTCTGGCGGCTGTTCAACATCTCGCCGATGGGCACCACCTGCGTGCTCGCCTCCGGCCTCGTCAACAGCTCCTTCTATACCCTCGCCCCGCTCTACCTGGAGCGGCACGGCTTCGCCCCCGAACAGATCCCGACCTTCCTGTCCGCCGCCCTCGCCGCCGCCCTCGTGGTGCAATATCCGGTCGGCATGGCGGCAGACCGGTACGGGCGGCGGCCGATCACGGTCGCGGCGCTCGGGCTCGCCGTCATCGTCTCGCTGCTCTTCCCGCTGATCGGCCGCGGCGCCGCCTTCTGGGTGCTCATCCTGCTCGGCTGCGTGCTCTCCGGCGTCACCGCGCCGCTCTACGGCCTCGGCGCGGGGCAGACGAACGACCGGGTGGAGCGCGCCGATTACGTCGCCTCCAGCGGCGGCCTGCTCTTCGCCTGGGCGGTGGGGGCGAGCATCGGGCCGATCGCGGCGGGGCTCGTCATGGCGCGGCTCGGGCCGAACGGGCTGTTCTTCTTCCTCGCCCTCTGCCTGCTCGCCCTCTCCGGCTTCACGCTCTTCCGCATGCGCCGGCGCCCCGGCGTCGTGAGCGAGAGCGCCTTCGTGCCGGCCCGCGCGGCGCCGCCGCAACTGCTCATCCCCGAAGGTCCGGCGCCGGAGGCTTCAGCGCCGGACGGGCCGGATGCAGCGGATACGGCGCCTCAGCTCGTCGGCAGCGAAGGGGGTGCCAGCACGGGCGCCGAAGATGCGGCAGCCGGGCGCGGCAGCAGCACATAGAGCCGGCCGGCGGCATCCATCGCCCCGGCGCGGGCCGCGGCCTCATTGCCATTGCCGAAGAAGACATCCGCCCGCAGCGGCCCGGTGATCGCCGAGCCGATATCCTGCGCCACCACCAGCCGATCCAGCGGCGCATGGGTCAGCGGATCGGTCGTCACCAGCCAGACCGGCGCGCCGAGCGGCAGGTAGCGCCGATCGACCGCGATGGAATGCCCCGCCGTCAGCGGCACGCCGAGCGCGCCCGGGGGCCCGCCGCTGGCCGGGGCGGAAGGGTCGGTCTTGAAGAAAACGTAGGAGGGATTGGCATCCATGATGGCGCGGGCCCGGTCGGGATGCGCTTCCAGCCAGGCGCGGATGCTCTGCTCGGTCACCCCATTCGGCGGCAGCAGGCCCTGCTGCACCATCACCCGCCCGATCGGCACATAGGGCCGGCCGTTCTTGCCGGCATAGGTCACCCGCATGCGGCTGCCATCCGGCAGGTCGATGAGGCCCGAGCCTTCGATCTGCAGGAAATATGCGTCCACCGGATCGGCGGTCCAGGCGATCGCCAGGGCCTGGGTGTCGAGCGCGCCATTCTCGATCTGGAAGCGGTCGTAATAGGGCACGATATGGCGGCCATCGAGACGGCCGATCGCCATATCCCCCTTCTTCGCCGGATCGAAGGCGCCGAGGTTGAAGGTGACGAGATCGGGCGGCAGGCTGAGAATGGGGGTGGTGTAGCGGCCGCCGGGAAGGGTGGAGCCGGCGACCTCGGGTTCGTAATAGCCGGTGATCCGGGCGGTGCTGCTGCCCGCCTGAGACACCAGATAGGGCTGGAAATAGCTCTCGAAGAAGCGCGCCGCGGCGGCCGGATCGTCCGGCGGCACGCTTTTGGCGGCAGCGCAGGCCGGGCCCCAGAGCGCCGCCTTGCCGCCGAGCGCGGCCGCTATGCCGGTGCCGCCCAGCGCCTCATCGGGCGGGAAGAACTGGATGCGCCGGCAGCTCGCGACGAAGGCGGTCAAGGCCGGCGCCGCCTGGCCGGCGGTCCAGCCTGGAAGCTGGCTGAAGGCCGTCGGTGTCCAACCGGCGGGGGCGGTGCTCTCCGCGCCCGGCACGGCACATCCGCCCAGCGCCAGGGCTGCGAGCATGCTCGCCCCGGCGAGCAGGCTGCCTCGCCCGCGTTTCCGTCCTGCCAAGGCGCGGCTCAGGCGCTGCGGGCGGCGGCGAGGCGCCAGGTCTGGTCGCGGATCGCGAGATCCCGCTCGAAGGTCCAGAGGTCGATCATCTCGGTGATGCCCTCCGTCCCGCCGACCGGCTTGCCGTCCTTGTCGAGCGTGGTGTTCACCTGGTCCGAGACGAAACGGAGTGTCACCTCGGCGATGCTGCCCTGCAGCTCGACGCCAATGATCGCGGCTGTGGTGATCTCGCGGATCTCGCTGCGCTGGGTTTCCCCCGCCGCCTCTCGTGCCGCGATCGCGGTTTCGAAGCCGCGATAGGTCTCATCCGTCAGCAATGCGCGCAGCGCGACGCGGTCTCCGCTGGCAAAGGCGGTAACGATCGAGCGGAAGGTATTCTCCGCCGCTTCGAGGAAGCGGGCGGCATCGAAGCCCGGGTCCTGGCCGCGCAGCCGGCGCAGCTGTTCGCCGAGCGGGGAGGCAGGATCGGGCAGCGGGCGGGCCGGGCGGGGCTGCACCGGCTCGGCCCGGCCGTCGATCACTGGTCCGCCGCGGCGGACGCCCGCCTGCTCCTGCGGGCCGCGGAAGGGCCGGCCCGCCTGGCGCGGGGTGCCGAGAGGCGGAGTTTGCGGCGGCCGGCCTTCGAAGCCGGTGCGGCGGCCGAGGATGCTGCGCAGCCGCAGGACGAGGAAGGCCGCGATGAGGCCGAAGAGCACGAGATCGACAGGAAACCCGCCGGGAAAGTTCATGAAACCCATTCCTGCGGCGGCACCCAGTGGCGGCCGCCCATGCCAATGGCGCGAGACATAAGGCGCCTCGCCCCCGACCGCAACCGAAGGGCGGCCAGGGCGGCCCCTTGCCTCCGCCCGATGATGCTTGCAGGACTATAGCATGATTCTGATCCGCCATGGGCAAAGCGAATTCAACCTCCACTTCACCCGCACCCGCAAGGACCCCGGCATCCCCGATCCGCGGCTGACGGCGGAGGGCGAGGCGCAGGCGGAAGCCGCGGCCGAGACCCTCGCCGCTGTGCCGATCCGCCGCATCATCGCCTCCCCCTATACGCGGGCGCTGCAAACCGCCGCGCCCTTCGCCCGGCGCTTCGGCCTGCCGGTGACGATCCTGCCCGTGGTGCGGGAGCGCTATGCCTTCACCTGCGATATCGGCAGCACAGCGAGCACGCTGAGCGGCCTGTGGCCGGGGCATGACTTCTCTGATCTCGCCGAGCGCTGGTGGCCGGAGGAGACCGAGAGCGAAGCCGGGGTTCTCGCCCGCGCGGCCCGTTTTCACGGCGAGATGGCGGCGCGGGACGATCACGCGGAAACCCTCGTCGTCAGCCATTGGGGCTTCATCCTGGCCATGACCGGGCAGAGCCTCGGCAATGGCGAATGGATCGTCATCGAGCCGCAGGCGGGCTTTGGCGGCAAAACAGGCTAAGGCCCGCCGCCCCGCCCCTTCCGCCTGACGGCGGCGAATGCTAGGGCAGCACACCGAGACCGAGAAAGAGGCCATGTCAGAACAAAGCCAGGATCCCGCCGCCCAGGGGCAGCCGCCCCTCGTCGTCAACGCGCAATATGTGAAGGATCTTTCCTTCGAGGTGCCCGGCGCGCCGCAGATCTATTCCATCCTCCGCACCGCGCCCCAGGTGGCCGTCAATCTCGACGTGCAGGTCAAGCGGCTGGTCGAAGGCCAGCACGTCTATGAGGTGACCTTGCTCGCCCGCATCGAGGCGACCCGCACGCCCGAACAGGGCCAGCCGACGGAAGGCTCCGCCATCGTCTTCCTCGCCGAACTCGCCTATGCCGGCATCTTCACCCTCAACGGCATTCCCGATAATCAGATCGAGCCGGTGCTGATGGTGGAAGGCCCCCGCCTGCTCTTCCCCTTCGCCCGCAACATCCTCGCCGATGTCACGCGCGATGGCGGCTTCCCGCCGGTGCTGCTCGGCCCGATCGACTTCCTCTCGCTCTGGCATAGCCGCCGGCAGCAGGCGGCGGCCGCCGCCGGCCAGGCGCCGACGCTGAACTGAAGCCTGATGGGCGCCTCAAGGTGAGGGTGCTCTCGGGCCATGCGCGGCTCGCCGGTGTCATCGGCTGGCCGGTCGCGCATTCCCGCTCGCCGCGCCTGCATGGCTATTGGCTGGAGCGCTACGGGATCGACGGCGCCTATCTGCCGCTCGCCGTGCGGGCGGAGGATCTCGCCCTCGCCGTGCGCGGCCTCGCCGCCGCCGGCTTCCGCGGCGCCAATGTCACCATCCCGCACAAGGAAGCCGCCTTCGCGCTGTGTGACGTGGTGGAGGAGACGGCGCGGGCGGCCGGCGCCGTCAACACCCTGGTCTTCGCGGAAGGGCGTATCATCGGCCGCAATACCGATGGGCTCGGCTTCCTCGCCAATCTCCGCCAGCACGGCATCGCGCCCGAGGCAGGGCCCGCGCTGCTGCTCGGCAGCGGCGGGGCGGCGCGCGCCATTGCCGCGGCGCTGCTCGGCTGCGGCGTTCCGGTCACCCTCGCCAACCGCACCCGCGCCCGGGCCGAGGCGCTTGCCGCCGCGCTGCCCGGCCTCGGGGTGATTGATTGGGAGGCGCGGGAGGCGGCGCTCGCCGAGCATGCGCTGATCGTCAATACCACCACGCTCGGCATGCACGGCCAGGCGCCGCTCGCCCTCAGCCTGGACCGGGCCGATGCGAGGGCGGCGGTCGCCGATATCGTCTATGTGCCGCTCGAAACGCCGCTCATCGCCGCGGCGCGCGCACGCGGCTTGAAGACCGCCCCCGGTCTCGGCATGCTGCTGCACCAGGCCGCCCCGGGCTTCGCGGCCTGGTTCGGCACCGAGCCCGCGGTGGACGAGGCGCTGTATCGCTTCGTCGCGGCCGATCTGCTGGCGCCGGGCTGAAGCGAAGCCCCGAGGTTAGCTCTCCAGGCGGAAGGCCGCGGCTTTGAAGGTGATCGGGCTTACGGGCGGCATCGGCATGGGCAAATCGACCGCCGCCGATGTGTTCCGCCGCTTGCATATTCCCGTTTTTGATGCCGATGCGACGGTGCATCGGCTGCAGGCGCGGGGCGGGGCCGCGGTGCCCGCCATCGCCGCGGCCTTCCCGAGCGCGGTGAGCGAGGGCCGGGTGGACCGGGCGCGGCTGCGCGCGCTCCTCATCGCCGATCCCGCCCTCTGGCCGGTGCTGGAGCGCATCATCCACCCCCGCGTGCGCGAAGCCCGCCGCCGCTTCCTGGCGCAGAGCCGGCGGCAGGGCGCACGCATCGCCGTGCTCGACATTCCGCTGCTGCTGGAAACCGCGCCCAACCGCGATGTCGATCTCATCCTCGTCGTCTCCGCCTCGGCGGCGACGCAGAAAGCGCGGCTGCGGCGCCGGCGGCGGATGACGGAGGGCGAGATTGCCGCCATCATCGCCCGCCAGATGCCCGATTCGGAGAAGCGGCGCCGCGCCGATGTGGTGCTCCGCACGGGGCTTTCGCGCCGCCATGCCCAGGCCCGCATCACCCGCCTTGTCCAGGAGTTACGCCGATGACCCGCTCGGTCTTGTTCGACACGGAGACCACCGGCCTCGATCCCCAGACCGGGGACCGGGTGATCGAGATCGCCGCCCTCGAACTGGTGAACGACCTGCCGACCGGCCGTCAGTTCCACCGCCTCATCCACCCCGAGCGCGATATCCCGCCCGAAGCGACGCGGGTGCACGGCCTCACCCTCGCCCATCTCGAAGGCAAGCCGCGCTTCCGCGAAATCGCTGAGGAACTGCTCGCCTTCATGGGGGCGGAGGACATGCTCGTCGCCCACAATGCGCCCTTCGATTTCGGCTTCCTCAACTGGGAGCTGAAAGCCTGCGGCCTGCCGCCGCTCGGCGCGCATCGCATGGTCGATACCCTGGTGCTCGCCAAGCAGCGGTTTCCCGGCATGCCGAACAGCCTGGACGCGCTCTGCCGCCGCTTCGGCATCGATCTGTCGGAGCGGACTTCGCATAACGCGCTGCTCGATTGCCGGCTGCTCGCGGAGGTCTATGTCGAGCTGACGGGCGGGCGGCAGCGCGGCCTCTCCCTCGCGCTCGGCGAAGGCGAGGGCAGCCACCTCGCCCGCTACGAGGCCGCGCGGGATCGTGCGGCCCGGCCGATCCTGGTCTCGGCGGAAGAGGCGGCGCGGCACGCGGCCTTCCTCGGCCAGGTCAAGGAGGCGCTGTGGCTACGCCAGGAGGCGGAGAAGGCGGAGGCAGAAGCGGGGGCAGCGCCGCCGCAGCTGGCCGCCGCCGGATAGGCGGCGGCGCGCCCTCTGTTCAGGATGCCTTGGCAGGCGGCGTCGTGCCGGCCTTGGTATCGTTCGCCACCACCGGATTGATCACCGCCGAGATCGTCTCCCGCAGCACCGTCACCCGCACATTCGGCGCGATTTCGACCTCGATCTCGTTCGAACCCTCGCGGGTCTTCTGCACGAGGCCGAGGATGCCGCCCGCCGTCACCACCCGGTCACCGCGCTTGATCGTGGAGAGGCTCGCCTTCAGCGCCTTCTGCTTCTGCTGCTGCGGCCGGATGAGCATGAAGTAGAACACCGCGAAGATGAGGACGAGCGGCAGGAACTGCGCGATGCCCGCGAAAGAGGAGGCACCGCCGAGGGTTTGCGCATAGGCGGGGGAAATCAGGTGCATGGGGGCATCCGGTGCGAAAAACGGGTGAAAAGGCTGAAGCGGGCGGACCATAGAGGGTGATCGCGCCGGATAGAAGTGGGCTCGCCGCCCTGGCGCCGGTTAATCGCGCCGAGCCTTGCCTGGGGCCGGGGGCAGGCCTGCCGCAAACCGCCTGTCCTCGCGGCGCGGAACCCGCTTGCCTTCTATCCTCTCGCCGCTGAATGGATCGCGCCCCGCATGGACCCGTCTCTCCTGCCTGTCCTCACCCGTATCGCCGACGCGCTGGAGCGGCTCGCCCCGCCGCCGCCAGCCGCGCCCGATCTTTCCGCAGCCGAAGGCTTCATGTGGCAGCCGGCCGCCCGCCAGCTCACCCCCGTGGCGCGGATCGCGCGGCTGCCGATCGCGCTCATCCAGGGTGTGGATCACCAGAAGGCCATCCTGCTCGAAAACACCCGCCGCTTCGCAGCTGGCCTGCCGGCCAACAACGCCATGCTCTGGGGCGCGCGCGGCATGGGCAAATCCTCGCTCGTCAAAGCCGCGCATGCGGCGGTGGTGGCCGAGCGCGCGGCCGCTGCCGGCGGCCTGCCCGGCATCGGCCCCTTCAAGCTCATCGAAATCCATCGGGACGATCTCAAGACCCTGCCCGAACTGCTCAACCTGCTGCGCGGCCGGGGCGAGCGCTTCCTCCTGCTATGCGACGACCTCTCCTTCGAGCGCGAGGATGCCGACTACAAGGCGCTGAAATCCGTGCTCGACGGCGGGATCGAGGGGCGGCCCGAAAATGTGCTGTTCTACGCCACCAGCAACCGCCGCCACCTCATGCCGCGCGACATGATCGACAATGAGCGGGCGACGGCGATCAACCCGGGCGAGGCGATCGAGGAAAAGGTGTCGCTCTCCGATCGCTTCGGCCTCTGGATCGGCTTTCACAACTGCGACCAGCCGACCTTCTTCGCCATGATCGACGCTTATGCCGCAGCCTTCGCCCTGCCGATCGGGCGGGAGGCGCTGCATGCCGGGGCGGTGGAATGGTCCGTCACCCGGGGCGGGCGCTCGGGGCGGGTCGCCTGGCAATATATCCAGGATCTCGCCGGCCGCCTCGGCCTGCAAACCGAACTGCCGCCGGCGGCGGAGCCGGGCTGACCATCACCCGGCTCAGCCCATATCGTCATACCCGCAGGCGTCAGAAATCCGTGCAGCGGCCCTTCTGTTCCCAATCCCCGAAGCGGGTCGGCTCCGGCCCCTTGGGGCCGCCGATCTCGCGCGGCAAGCCGCCTTGGGGATCGACGGGCGGCGTATCCTGCGGTGCCGGCGCCGGCGATGGCTCGGGGGAAGGGGCAGGGCTGGGGCCGGGCGCGGGGGTCGGCGCCGGGCGGGCCGGATCGGATGCTGTGCTGCTCATAGAAGCGAAGTAATCCGACGGCGGCCCAATGCAAGCGGCGCCATCAGGGGTTCTGCGCTTCCTTGCGCGCAATGGCCGCGGCCGCGGCCTGCATATGGGCGAGGCCGGGATCGGCGCGGATCGCCAGCGCCTGGCCCCAGGCCGCGGCGGCACCGGCGGCATCGCCCATATCGGCTTGCAGCTTGCCGAGCAGCACGTAGCCCTGGCGGGCAGCCTCGCTCTTCGGATCAAGCTCGGCGATGCGGGCGCGCAGCAGGCGAAGCAGGGTCTCATCCTCCGTCCGCTTCGCCGCCAGCGCCGCGAGGCGCGGGGCGAGCGGGGCGGCGGGCAGCATCGGCGCACCGCCTTGCAGATAGAGCACGAGCGCGGCGAAGGGCAGCAGCGGCACGAGCAAGGTCAGCCGCCAGCTATGCCACCGTGGCGGGGAAGCGGCGGCGGCGACCGGCCCTTGCCCGTCCCCCTCGCCGGCGGCAAGCAGCCGGCGCTCGATCTCGAGCCTCGCTTCCGCCGCTTCGCGCGGCGGGATGCGCCCGCGCGCCGCTTCCTCGCCCAGTTCCTGCAATTGCCGACGATAGAGAGCGAGTGCCGCCTCCCGCCGGCCGCGGAGCGAAACCCGGCCTTGCGCCGCCAGCACCGGCAGCATGATGACGAGCGAGAGCAGGATGAAGCCGAGCCAGATCATGAGCCGATCAACCGGTCGAGCCGCGCGCGTTCGGCGGGGGAAAGCGGCGCCGGCGGCGCCCCCTGCCGCCGCTGCCGGCGATAAGCGAGAAGGACGAGGCCGAGGCCGAGACCGAGCGCGAGCAGCGGGGAAGCCCAGAGTAGCGCGGTCATCGCCTCGAAGGGCGGGCGAAGCAGAATGAAATCCCCATAGCGGGCGACCATATAGGCCATGATCGCGCGGTCGCTCTGCCCCGCCGCCACCTGGTGGCGGATGATGGCGCGCAGATCCCGCGCGAGCGGCGCATCGCTCGCCTCGATGCTCTCGTTCTGGCAGACGAGGCAGCGGAGCTGGCTGCCGATCGCCTCCGCCCGCGCTTCCGCCCGCGGGTTGGCGAGCATCTCGGAAGGATCGCTCACCGCGAGCGCCGGCAGCGCCGTGGCCCAGAGGCTACCGGCGACCGCGCCGAGGCGGCAGAGCAACAGAAGCAAACGGGCCGCCCGCCGCATCAGGCGCTCCCGGCGCGGTTGAGCAGCGGCTCCAGCTCGCGGAGCACGACCCCCGGGCTGAGCGGCCCGGCATAGCGCCAGCGCACGATGCCGCCGGCATCGATCAGATAGGTCTCCGGCACGCCATAGACCCCCCAATTGATGGCGACGCGGCCGGGCTGGTCCAGCGCCACGCGCTGGAAAGGGTTGCCGGTCCGGCCGAGGAAGCCGCGGATATTGGCCGGGCTGTCCTTGTAGCCGATGCCCCAGAGGGTGAGGCCGGCGCGGGCAAGGCCGGCGAGGATGCCCATCTCCTCCAGGCAAGGTTCGCACCAGGAGGCGAAGAAGTTCACCAGCATCACCCCTGGCGGATGCTGCAAGGCAGCGCCGGTGATGCCGGGCCCGCCATCGAGCCCCGGCAGCGTGAAATCCGGCACGCGGCGGCCGATCAGCTGGCTCGGCAGGGCATGCGGGTCGAAATTCCCCTGCCCCATGCGGCGCAGCATGAAGGCGAAGCCGCCGCCCATGAGGGCGAGCGCGCCGAGCGGTGCGGCCAGCATCAGCCGCCGGCCGATGAGGGATTTCTGATGGTTTTGCTGAGGGGCCAGATCGCTCATGCGCGCCCCGGCCGGGCCACCGCCGCCATCCTCTGCCGCCGCCGCGCCGCCGCCGGCGCGCCGAGCCGCAGCCTCCGGTCGGAGAGCGAGAGCGCGCCGCCCGCCGCCATGATCAGCGCGCCGAACCAGATCCAGGGCGCGAGCGGATTGACATGCAGGCGGAGGATGACGCCCGCCCCCGCATCCGCCCCCATGGCGACGTAGAGATCGCGCAGCCCATTCGTCTGGATCGCGACATCGGTCGTCGTCTGCTGTTGCAGCGGGAAGGTGCGGCGGGCCGGGTGCATCACCGCGACCAGCCGCCCGCTCGCCGCGCTCCGCACCGCGAGCGTCGCCATCCGCTCGGTATAATCCGGCCCCGGCGCGTTCTGCAGGGCGGTCAGCGTCCAGCGATAGCCGCCGAAGGAGACGGTCTGGCCGGGATCGATGCGCAGGATGGTGTGGGCCGCGAGCGTCATGCCGGCGATGCCGGCGATGGTGACGCCGAGGCCGGCATGGCCGAGCGCCGCGCCATAGGCCCCGCGCGGCAGGCGGCAGAGCCGCCGCCAGGCGCCGGCCGGCTGGGTGCGGCCGAAGCCCGCCCGCTCGGCGAGTTCCGCCCCCGCGCTGCCGACGAGCCAGAGTGCGGCGGCAAGGCCGAGCGCCGCGCGCAGCCCCGCCAGCGGCAGCACCAGGGCGCAGAGGAGAAGCGCCACCACCGCCGCCCACCACAGGCGCTGCAAGGCGGGGCCGAGGGCCGCGCGCTTCCAGGGCAGCACGGGGCCGAGTCCCATCGCGAGGATGAGCGGGGCGGCGAGCGGCAGCACCGTGCTTTCGAAGAAGGGCGGCCCGACGCTGATCTGCTGGTCGAACAGCAGCTGCACGAAGGGCGGATAGAGCGTGCCGGTGAACACCACGGCGACGATGGCGCAGAGCAGGATGTTGTTGAGCACCAGCGCCCCCTCGCGGGAGAGCGGGGCGAAAAGCCCGGCCGGCTGCAAAACCGGCGCCCGCAGAACGAAGAGCAAGAGCGCCGCGCCGATGACGAGGCCGAGCAGGGCGAGGATGAAGAGGCCGCGCGCCGGATCGGCCGCGAAGGCATGGACCGAGTTGAGCAGGCCGGAGCGCACCATGAAGGTGCCGCAAAGGCTCAGCGAAAAGGTGCCGATGGCGAGCAGGATGGTCCAGATCTTGAGAGCCTCCCGCCGCTCGACGACGATCGCCGAATGCAGCAGCGCCGTGCCGGTGAGCCAGGGCAGCAGCGAGGCATTCTCCACCGGATCCCAGAACCAGTAGCCGCCCCAGCCGAGTTCGTAATAGCTCCACCAGGAGCCGAGCGCGATGCCGGCGGTGAGGAAGGCCCAGGCGCCGAGCGTCCAGGGGCGCACCCAGCGCCCCCAGGCGGCATCCACCCGCCCCTCGATGAGGGAGGCGACGGCGAAGGCGAAGGGAATGACGAAGCCGACATAGCCGCAATAGAGGATCGGCGGATGGAAGGCGAGGCCGGGGTCTTGCAGCAAGGGATTGACCCCGGCGCCCTGCAGCGGCGGCGGCCAGACGCGCCCGAAGGGATCGGACAAGGTGAGGGTGAAGAGCAGGAAGCCGCAAGCGGTGAGGCCGAGCACGCCGAGCACGCGGGCACGGAAGGCGGAGGGCAGCCGGCCGCCGAACAGCGCCACCGCGCCGCCGCAGAGAGAGAGGATGAGGCACCAGAGCAGGATGGAGCCCTCATGGTTTCCCCACGTGCCGGTGATGCGATAGAGCAGCGGGGTATCGCCGCTCGAATAATCGAGCACGTTGCGCACCGAGAAATCCGAGACGACGCCGCTCCAGACGAGGGCGAGGAAGGAGAGCAGCACGGCGAGCGCCTGGGAGAGCGCGAGGCCGGGGGCTGCCGCGATCAGCCGGGCATCGCCCCGCTCCGCCCCCCAGAGGGCGAGCAGCCCTTGCGTGAGCGCGAGGACGCAGGCGAGCGCCAGAGCGAAATGGCCGAGTTCGGGTATCATGTCAGGCTGAGCCTCCCGCCGCGGGCGCGAGGCCCGGCACCTTGCCCCGGAAGGCGGCGGCCGGCGGCGGGCGGCCGCTGGCCGGGTTCCAGAGCCCGTCCTTCTTGAGCGCCTGCTCCACCTCGGGCGGCATATAGTCGGCGCTGTGCTTGGCGAGCACCTCGGTCGCGCGGAAATAGCCGCCCGGCGTCATCGCGCCGACGGCGACGATCCCCTGGCCCTCGCGGAAGAGATCCGGCAACAGCCCGGCATATTGCGCCGGCACGGTATGGCCGTGCTCGTCGGTCACGCCGAAGGAGACGCCGGGGCCGCCATCGAGGGTCGTCGCATGCAGGCTGCCCTCCGCCACGATGCCGCCGAGGCGGAAGACCCGCCCGGGCGGCGGATGCTTCGCGAGCACGGCATCGGGCAGCATGAAATAGACGATATCGCCCGAGAAGGCGGAGAGCGTCAGCGCCGTCGCGCCGCCGAAGGCGAGCAGGCAGGCCGAGACCAGCCAGAGGCGGCGGCGCTTCTTCGTCATCATGCCTGGCGCTCGGCTGGCGCAGGGCCGGCGGCGCCCGCGCGGGCGCGGCGGCGGGGGTTCGCCTCCTCCAGCGCCCGCAGCCGGCGGGCGGCACGGCCGTGGCGCCAGAAGGCGCCGATGCCGAGAGCGAGCACGCCGATGAGGGTGACGGCATAGGCACCGCCGATAAAGGGCCAGGGGCTGACGGCGCTCATCGGGCCGCTCCGGCGCCCGCTCCCGCTACCACCGCGATGGCGGCGCGGGGCTTGGCCGCATCCTCGCCCTGGCGCAGCCGCAGGGCGAGGAGCGCGCGGATCCGCCGCTCCATCACCGCCGCGCGCAGCCGCAGCAGCACGATCGCCGCGAAGAGCAGGGTGAAGCCCGCCGCCGAGACCAGCAGCGGGTCGAGCATCGCGGCTGGCATCGTCGTTTGCCCGAAGAGATGGATGCTGTCCTTCTGGTGCAGGGTATTCCACCAATCGACGCTGAATTTGATGATCGGCAGGTTGACGAGGCCGACCAGCGAGAGGATGGCGGCGGCGCGAAAGCCCCGCTGCTCCTGATCGAAGGCGCGGATGAGGGCGATATGGCCGAGATAGAGGAAGAACAGCACCAGCATCGAGGTGAGGCGCGCATCCCATACCCAATAGGCACCCCAGGTCGGCTTGCCCCAGAGGCTGCCGGAGACGAGGCAGATCGCGGTGAAGACGGCGCCCACGGGGCCGATCTCCATCGCCGCGAGATCGGCCAGCGGATGGCGCCAGACGATCGAGGAGAGGCCGCAAGCGCCGAGCGCGGCATAGCCGAGGGTGGCAAGCCAGGCGGCGGGGACATGCACATACATGATCCGCACCGTCTCGCCCTGCTGCCAATCGGGCGGGGAAAAGCAGAGGCCCCAGACGAGGCCCATGATCGTCAGCACGATGCCGGAAAGCGCGAGCCCCGGCAGCACACGGCCGGAGAGCCGCAGGAAACGGCCTGGATTGGCAAAACGATGCAGGCTGGAGGCCGGCGGGCGGGCCGCGCCGGGCAGCGGGGGGCTCAATGCGTCCACAAACTCTCCATAGCGAAGCCGCGCGTCAGTTTGAAGCCGCTTAAGCCTGGTTTACACTGACCGTCACATTACAAAATCTCAGGATGAGACCGCCGATGCTCTTCGCCATCCACGCCCTCGACAAACCCGCCAGCGCCGCGCTGCGCGCCGAGACGCGCCCCGCCCACCTCGCCTATCTCGACGGCGCTGCCGGCGGCATCGTCTTCGCCGGCCCGCTTCTCGATGCGGCGGGGGGCGCCATCGGCAGCCTTCTCGTGATCGAGGCGGCGGACCAGGCGGCGGCCGAAGCCTTCGCCGCGGCGGACCCCTATGCCCAGGCGGGGCTGTTCGGGAGCCTGCGCATCACCCCCTATCGGCTGGTCTATCGCGACGGCGCGCGGCTCGGCTGAAGGCGCGCGTGCGATGCCTGCCTATTGGCTCGTCAAAAGCGAACCGGATGCCTTCAGCTGGCAGCAGCAGGTGGCGAACCGGGTGGAACCCTGGACGGGCGTGCGCAATTTCGCCGCCCGCAACAACCTGCGCGCCATGGCGCAAGGCGATCTCGCCTTCTTCTACCACTCCAATATCGGGCGGGAGATCGTCGGCGTGGTGCGCGTCGCCCGCACGCATTACCCGGACCCGACGGCCGAGGCCGGGGATTGGTCGGCGGTCGATATGGAAGCGGTGGGGCCGATGCCCCGGCCGGTGACACTGATCGAGATGAAGGCCGATCCGGCGCTGGCCGGCTTCGGCCTCATCCGCCTCTCGCGCCTCTCCGTCGTGCCGGTGAGCGCGGCGCATTGGGCGCATATCTGCGGCCTCGGCGGCTGGCAGGGCTGAGGCGGCCGGCCCTGGCGGCGGGCGCTTGGCCTGCCGCGCATAACGCCCGCCCTTCACTAAGATTGACTCCGCGTAACACCACGGGCTAACCGGGCGCGCACTTCGCACCGTCTGAGGCTGATCACCTCGCCCAAGCTGATCAACGCGGGCCGTCGCCGGCCCTTTCCTCAAGGACAGTTCATGACCGTTCGCGCCTTTATCTTCCCCGGCCAGGGCAGCCAGTTCGTCGGCATGGCCCAGGATCTCGCCGCGGCCTTCCCGACGGCGCGGGACGTGCTCGGCGAGGTGGACGAAACCCTCAAGCAGAAGCTCTCCAAGCTCATGTTCGAAGGCCCGGCGGAGGAGCTGACGCTGACCGAGAACACCCAGCCCGCGCTGATGGCGGTCTCTCTCGCCGTGCTGCGGGTAATCGAACAGGAGGGCGGCCGCCGGCTGAGCGAGACCGCCGTTCTGGTCGCGGGCCACTCGCTCGGCGAATATAGCGCGCTCGCCGCCGCCGGCAGCCTCTCGATCGCCGAAACCACGCGCCTGCTGCGGCTGCGCGGCAGCGCCATGCAGCGCGCCGTGCCCCCTGGGGAGGGCGCGATGGCAGCGCTCCTCGGCACCGATCTCGAACAAGCGCAGGCGATCTGCGCGGAAGCGGCGACCGACCCGGAGACCGGCCGGCGCGAACTCGTGCAGCCTGCGAACGACAATGGCGGCGGCCAGGTGGTGATTTCCGGCCACAAGGCGGCGGTGGAACGCGCCGTGGAGGCGGCCAAGGCGCGCGGCGTCAAGCGCGCCATGCTGCTGCCGGTTTCCGCCCCCTTCCATTGCGGGCTGATGGCCCCGGCGGCCGACGCGATGGCCGAGGCGCTGGCCGAGGCCGGGCTGATGGCGCCCGCCGTGCCGCTCATCGCCAATGTCACCGCGGCCAAGGCGACCGACCCGGTCGAGATCCGCAAGCTTCTCGTGGAGCAGGTGACGGGCATGGTGCGCTGGCGGGAAAGCGTGCTCGCCATGGCGGCGATGGGCGTCACCCAATTCGTCGAGCTTGGTGCCGGGCGCGTGCTCTCCGGCCTCGTGCGGCGCATCCTGCCCGAGGCGGAGGCCCTCTCGATCGGCACCCCTGCCGAGATCGAAAACTTCCTCAAGACGCTCTGACGCTTCCGCTTCGACGACCGATTTCAAGCAAGCTCCAAGGAAACGACCCGTGTTCGATCTGACCGGCAAGACCGCCCTCGTCACCGGCGCCTCGGGCGGCATCGGCGGCGGCATCGCCCGCGCGCTGCATGCCCAGGGCGCTTCGATCGCCCTTTCCGGCACCCGGCGCGAGGCGCTCGAAACCCTCGCGGCCGAGCTTGGCGAGCGGGTGGCGGTCTGCCCCGCCGATCTCCGCCAGCCAGAGGCGGCAGAGGCGCTGGTGGCGGCGGCGGAAGCAGCGCTCGGCCCGCTCGCCATCCTCGTCAATAATGCCGGCTTCACGCGGGATATGCTGGCGCTCCGCATGGCGGATGCGGATTGGCAGAGCGTGCTCGATGTCGATCTCTCGGCGCCCTTCCGCCTCATCCGCGCGAGCCTGCGCGGCATGCTCAAGCGCCGTGCCGGGCGCATCATCAACATCGCCTCGATCGTCGGCGTCACCGGCAATGCCGGGCAGGCGAACTACGCCGCCGCCAAGGCGGGCATGATCGGCATGAGCAAATCCCTCGCCCAGGAGGTCGGCAGCCGCGGGGTGACGGTGAACGTGATCGCGCCCGGCTTCGTGCAGACGGCGATGACCGATGTGCTGAAGGAGGAGCAGAAGGCAGCGCTCCTCGGCTCCATCCCGCTCGGCCGCATGGGGGCGCCGGCCGATATCGCGGCCGCCGCCGTCTATCTCGCTTCCGACGAGGCCGGCTGGGTGACGGGGGCGACGCTGCACGTCAATGGCGGCATGGCGATGGTCTGAGGCGGATCGCCTCTTGAATTCAGGGAGCCCGATCCCGTAACGCTTGGGCTTGAAGTGCCGCCGCGCGGCCCGCGCCGCCAGTTCCGCGCGGGCCGCTGTTGGCGGGTTGGTTAAAGCATGCTAATCGCGCCGCAATCCGGGCCTTGATCCGCCGGGCGTCGCGAGGGCGGCGCCAAGGGCGAAGATGTCGTCCGGGCGATAAACGGATCAAACTTTTAGCCGCTACCGAGGAGTATCGAGGTCCATGAGCGAAGTCGCCGATAAGGTGAAGAAGATCGTGGTGGAGCATCTGGGCGTCGAGGAGTCGAAGGTTACTCCCGAAGCGTCCTTCATCGACGATCTCGGCGCCGACAGCCTCGACACGGTCGAGCTGGTCATGGCGTTCGAGGAAGCCTTCAGCGTTGAGATCCCGGAGGATGCCGCCGAGAAGATCAGCACCGTGAAGGATGCGATCGACTACATCGAGAAGCAGAAGGCGGCCTGAGGGCCCCCTTTTCGCGGGTTGGATGAAGGATTTACTACGCATGGATCTTCGGCGAGTCGTCGTAACGGGCATGGGGATCGCATCCCCGCTCGGGGTCGGGGTCGAGCCGGTGTGGCGCCGGCTTATCGAGGGGCAATCCGGCATCCGCGCCATCCAATCCTTCGATGTCGGTGATTTGCCGGCCAAGATCGCGGGTGAGGTTCCGGCCGGCACCCGCGCCGAGGGCGGGCTTGATTTCGCCGAATGGATTCCCGTCAAAGACAGCAAGAAGATGGACCGCTTCATCCAGCTCGGAATGGTGGCGGCCATCGAGGCGGTCGAGGATTCCGGCTGGATGCCCGAGACCGAGGAGGATCGCTGCGCCACGGGCGTGATGATCGGCTCCGGCATCGGCGGGCTGCAATCGATCTTCGAAGCCTCGATCCAGGTGCATGAGGGTAAGGCGCGGCGGCTTTCGCCCTTCTTCATCCCTTCCGCCCTGATCAACCTCGTCTCGGGCCATGTCTCGATCCGCTATGGCTTCAAGGGGCCGAACCACGCCGTCGTCACCGCTTGCGCCACCGGCGTGCATGCGATCGGCGATGCCGCGCGGCTGATCGCCCTCGGCGATGCCGATGTCATGGTGGCGGGCGGGGCGGAAGCCGCCGTCTGCACCCTCGGCATCGCGGGGTTCTGCGCCTCCCGCGCGCTCTCCACCAGTTTCAACGATACGCCCGCCCGCGGCTCCCGCCCGTGGGACAAGGACCGTGACGGTTTTGTCATGGGCGAGGGCGCCGGCATCCTCGTGCTCGAGGAATACGAGCATGCGAAGAAGCGCGGGGCCAAGATCTATGGCGAGGTCGCGGGCTACGGGCTCTCGGGCGATGCGCATCACATCACCGCCCCGGCCGAAGGGCATGACGGCGCCTTCCGCGCCATGAAGGCCGCCTTCCGCAACGGCCGCATCGATCCCGCTTCGGTCGATTACGTCAATGCTCACGGCACCTCGACCCCGCTCGGCGACGATCTCGAACTCGACGCGGTGGAGCGTTTCTTCGGCGAGCATGCCCGCCATCTCGCCATGTCCTCCACCAAATCCGCGACCGGGCATCTGCTCGGCGCCGCCGGCGCGATCGAGGCGATCTTCTCCGTGCTCGCCATCCGCGACGGGGTGGCCCCGCCGACCCTCAACCTCGAGGAGCCGAGCCGGGCGAGCGTGATCGACCGGGTGGCGAAGGTCGCGCAGGAGCGGCCGATCCGGGTCGCGCTTTCGAACAGCTTCGGCTTCGGCGGCACCAATGCGAGCGTGATCTTCCGCGCGGCGGACTGATCCGCGCGTGCCCCAGCCCCGCATCATCGGGCGGCTCGCGGCCTGGATCCTGCCGCTCTTCGTGCTGCTGACGGTGCTGAATGCCGGCCGGATGTATATCGACCAAACCTGGTCTGGCCCCGGCCCCTTGCCCAAAGCGACCGATGTCGTGGTGCCACCCGGCGATAGCCGGGCCGTCGGCCGGGCGCTGCAGGCCGCGCATGTGATCGACGGGCTTTTCGCCTTCCGGGTGGCGGAATTCGTGACCCGCGGGCAAGGCCCGCTGCATGCCGGGGAGTTTCGCTTCCCCGCCCATGGCAGCCTCGCGGATGCCTTCCGCATCCTCCGCCACGGCAAGCCGGTGGAACACCAGCTGACGATCCCCGAGGGGCTGACCGCCAAGGATATCAAGGATCTCATCAACGCCGCCCCGGCGATGACCGGGCGGGTGACGCTGGCGCGCGAAGGCGCGATCCTGCCCAATACCTACGATTACCTCTACGGCACCAAGCGCAGCGCGCTCCTCGCCCGCGCCGAGCAGGCGCTGACCGCCGCCATGGCCAAGGCCTGGCCGGACCGCGCGCCCGGCCTGCCGATCACCTCGCCCGAGCAGGCGATCACGCTCGCCAGCATCGTCGAGCGGGAGACCGCGATCCCGGCGGAGCGGCCGATGGTCGCCGCCGTCTATCTCAACCGCCTCGCCGCCGGCATGAAGCTGCAGGCGGACCCGACGGTGATCTACGGCCTCTCGGATGGGCGCGGCGTGCTCCCCCGCCCGCTCGACCATGCCGATCTGCTGGTGCCGGGCGCCTACAACACCTATCTCAATGCCGGCCTGCCGCCCGGGCCGATCGCCGCCCCCGGCATCGCGGCGATCCTCGCGGTTCTGCATCCAGCCAAGACGGACGCGCTCTATTTCGTCGCCAACGGCACCGGCGGCCATAGCTTCAGCGCCACCTACCAGGGCCAGGAGAAGAATGTCGCGCGGCTCCGCCGCCTCGATGCGGCGCGGCTGAAATAGCCCGCGGCGACCGCCGCTCTTTCCGCCAGCCGGCCCACGCAGGCGTGAGCGCCGCCGCCTCTTGCCTGCCTGCCGATCGGGGCCTTATCCGCCCCTCCCCCCGATCGGAACGCGCGTGACAGAGACGACGAAGACGACGACCGAGCCGGCCTCACCTGCGCGCAGCGCGCAGAGCGAGCGGACCGAGGCCGTGGAAGCGGAGATCAGCACCGAAGCCGGGGCGCAATCCCCGCATCTGGACGAACAGCAGCAGCGCCAGGCCGAGAAGCGGGCGCCGCCGGGCGCCATCGTCATTCACGAGATCGTCCGCGAACAGGGGATCGAAGAGCTGGCCCGCTCCGGCCCCTCGCTCGCCTGGTCCGGCAGCGCCGCCGGGCTTTCGATCTGCTTCTCCTTCGTGGCGCAGGCGACGCTGACCGGCCTGCTGCCGGATGCGCCCTGGCGGCCGGCGGTGGCCTCCTTCGGCTATGCGCTCGGCTTCCTCATCGTCATTCTTGGCCGCCAGCAGCTTTTCACCGAGACGACGCTGACCGCCCTCATCCCGGCGCTGACGCAGCGGACGCCGGCGATCTTCCTCCGCACCATGCGCGTCTGGCTCATCGTGCTGACCTTCAACATCGCCGCCACCTGGGTCTTCGCCTTCATCCTCTCGCGGCCCGGCATGATGCCGCCGGAGACGGAAGCCGCGATGCACCTGCTGGCCGGCCACGCCTTCGCGCCAGCCTTCTGGCACGGGATGGTGATGGCGGCGGCGGCCGGCTGGCTGATCGGCCTCATGGTCTGGCTGCTGCCGGCGGCCGCCGCCTCGCAGCCCTTCATCATCCTGGTGGTGACCTATACCGTCGCGCTCTGCGGCTTTCCGCACATCATCGCGGGCTCGGTCGAAGCAGCCTTCGCGGTGCTCACCGGCCAGCAAGGCTTCGGCGCCTATCTCGGCCGCTTCCTCTGCCCGACGCTGATCGGCAATACCCTGGGCGGCACGCTGCTGGCGGCGCTGCTCAACCACGCGCCGATCGCCGATCATCTGCGTCTGCGCGAAGAGCCCCGCCGCCGGGGTTGACGCGAAGCCGCGGACGAGCGCGCCGGCGGCCGGGCCGAGGCTGCTATTTCGGCACCACCTGCGTGCCATTCGTACCGGCCCCGCTCCCCGGCCGGATGACGGGCATGGTGCTCGGCACATGCGGCTTGATCACCGGCATGCGGCTGGTATCGGCGGGCGGGGTGATCACGCTGCCCTGATCGCGCGGGGCGAGGATTTCGGGTGGCTTGGTCGCCTCCGTCCCGGGCGGGCCGGGCGGCCCAGGCGGCATCGGGGGCTGCGCGGCGGGAGAGGCCTGGGCGCTCGCTGGTGGTGCAACCCCGGCCGCGACCGCCTGGCCGCCGAGGCCGCACGCCAGCAGCGCCACCGCTATCGCCGCCGCGCCTCCGCTTTTCCGGATCATCGGCTCCTCCCCTGCTCTCCCATCTGCCGGTTGAGATGAGGCGCCGCCTTCCGGGTTTCAGCGCCGGCGCCGCTCCCCGCCTCTTCACCATCAGCGGAGCATGGTGTGTGGGCGGGCTCTATTGACCCGCGGAGAGGCTTGGGGAGAATCGTCTCCGAGCCTCGCACGAGCGAGGCCGGAGGCTTGGCGCGCGCATGAGGCTTTTTGTCGCTCTGGATCTGCCCTGGAGCTTGCGTGAGCGCCTGGCCGCCCTCGCCACCGGCATTCCCGGCTGCCGCTGGCTGCCGCCGGAAAACCTCCATCTCACGCTCCGCTTCATCGGCGAGGTGCCGAACTGGCGCGCGGAGGAAATTGACCTCGCGCTGCACGCCATCAAGGCCCGCGGCTTCGCGCTCACCCTTGCCGGTGTCGGCCTGTTCGAGAAGGGCGGCCGCGTCACCGCGCTCTGGGCGGGGATCGAGCGCTCACCCCCGCTCGACCATCTCCAGGCGAAGGTCGAGACCGCGCTGCAACGGGCGGGGCTGGAGCCGGAGCGGCGGCGCTTCACCCCCCATGTCAGCCTCGCCCGGCTGGATCAGCCAGCCAATGAGAAGATCACCGGCTTCATCCAGAGCCACAGCCTGTTCCGCGCCGAGCCCTATGCGGTGGAGCGCTTCACCCTGTTCAGCTCGCAACTGGGCAAGGAAGGCTCCGCCTATACGGCCGAAGCTGACTACCACCTTACGTGAAGGCCGCGCCGCCGCCTCCGTCGCGGGCGGGGGGTGCCAGGTTTATGCCGCTTGTGTCGCGGGCATTGCGCTGTTTACAACTCAGCATGTTATTGAGTGACGCACGCACGATCTTTTCTTCGCCTTCCGCCACCCCGGCCGGATGGACCATGCTCAACGCCGGATGGACCTTATGAGCGGTAAGCCCCCTCGCGGGAATTGGCTGCGCGACATGCGGCGCAGCATGGCGAACCTACCGAGCCTGCGCTCCCGCGTGCCGGATGCGCCGACGCTGCCGGTGCGCGATCTCTGGCCTGGAGACCCGACGCTCGGCGCCCGCTTGCTGAAAGGCGAGCTGACGGTTGGCAATTCCGTGCGCGCCCTGGTGCCGGGCGGCTGGGGGGATACCAGCGGCTCCCCGGTGTTGCGCGCCGCCGCCCATACCTTCTCCTGGTTGCGCGATCTGCGGGCCCTCGGCACCGATGCCGCCCGCCAGCGCGCCCGCACCCTGGTTCTGGAGTGGATCGCCGTCTCGCACGGCGATCCGGTCGGCTCGCGCCCCGATGTCGCCGGCGCGCGAATCGCCGCCTGGCTCGGCCATTACGATTTCTTCGCGGCGAGCGCCGATGACGCATTTCGCCAAAAATTGATGGGCCGGCTGGTGGCCGATGCGCGGGCGCTTTCCGCCTCGCTGCCGGCGGAGGAGGGCCAGGCCCGGGCGCTCACCGCGATCAAGGGGCTGATCGCGGCGGCGGTGGCGCTGCCCGATCAGGGCTCCTTCCTCACCCGCGCGCTGCGCTTCCTGCCGAGCGAGCTTTCCCGCCAGGTGCTGCCCGATGGCAGCCATATCGAGCGCAGCCCCGCCAACCATCTCGCCGCCTTGCAGGATCTCACCGAGATGCGGGCGCTGCTGCAGGCAGCCCAGGCGCCGCCGCCGCCCTCGCTCAGCCCGTCGATCGAAAAGCTCGCGACCGCGCTTCGCATGCTGCGCCATGGCGATGGCGGCCTCGCCCTGTTCAACGGCACCAAGGAAGAAACCTCGAGCCTCGTCGATCTCGTGCTGACCCAGGCCGGGCGGCCGACCCGCGCGCCGAGCCAACTCATCGAAGGCGGTTTCCACCGCCTGCAGGCCGGGCGCAGCGTGCTCATCATGGATACCGGCGCGCCGCCGCCGCCGGGGCTGGACGGCAATGCCCATGCCGGCACGCTCTCCTTCGAAATGTCGGTCGGGCGGGAACGGATGATCGTCAATTGCGGGGCGAGCCCGGCGGCGATGAGCGAATGGCGGGATGCGCTGCGCGGCACCGCCGCCCATTCAACGCTGACCCTTGCCGATACCAGTTCGGCGGAGATCCGGCCCGAGGGCCTCGGCCAGCGCCGGCCGGAAACCGTCGATGTGCAGCGGCAGGAGGCGAATGGCGCGCATTGGCTGGAAGCGAGCCATGACGGCTGGCTGCGCAGCCATGGCGCCTTGCATCGCCGCCGCCTCTACATGGCGGAAAGCGGCGAGGATGTGCGCGGCGAGGATGCGGTGGAGGGGCAGATGCCGCAGCGCTTCGCGCTCCGCTTCCACCTCCACCCCTCGGTGCAGGCGAGCCTGCAAGGCGAGGGCGAGGCGGTGCTGCTGCGTCTGCCAAGCGGCCATAGCTGGCGCTTCCGCGCCGAAGGCGGCGAGATGGCGCTGGAGGAAAGCATCTATATGGGCGGCAGCGAGCCGCGTCGCACTGAGCAGATCGTGCTGAGCGGCGACGAATCGACGCCGCAGCAGGTGAAATGGGCGCTCACCAAGCTCGGCTGAAGCCGCGGGCGGCGTTGGCGGGGCGGCCGGCCGCGCGCCGGATAGAAACTGCGCTCACCGGCGCGCGGGCGGGGTTGGCGGGGCGGCCGGCCGCGCGCCGGATAGAACAATGAAGATCCTCGAACTCACCAACACCGATTTCGCGATGCGGCATTTCCTCAGCCCCCTGCTGCGGGAAGGACGGGCGCGTGGGCATGAGATGGTGGGCGCCTGCGCCGAGGGCCCGCTGCTCGGCCCGCTGCGGGATGAGGGCTTGCGCATCCTGCCGCTGCCGCTTGCCCGTACCGCCTCGCTCGCCGCGCAGGCCAAGGGCTTCCAGGCACTGCGGCGGATGATGCGGGCGGAGCGCTTCGATCTCGTCCATGCCCATATGCCGCTCTCCGGCTTCTTCGGGCGGATGGCGGCGAAGGCCGCCGGCGTGCCGGCGATCGCCTATACCTGCCACGGCTATCTCTTCAACCAGCCGAGCCCCTGGCCGCGCCGCGCCGCCTCCTTCGCCATGGAATGGGCGGCCGGGCAGGTGACGGACCTCTACCTCACGGTCTCCGAAGAAGAAGCCGCCATGGCCCGTGCGCTCCGCATCAACCGGGGCGCCATCGCCATCGGCAATGGGCGCGATCCGGCGCGCTTCCGCCCCGCGCCCGAGGCCCGCGCCCGCATCCGGGCCGCGCTCGGCGTGCCGGAGGATCGCGTCGTCATCATCATCGTCTCGCGCCTCGTGCGGCATAAGGGGCACCCCGAGCTGCTCGCGGCCATGGAGAGCGTGCCCGATGCCGAGCTTTGGGTGGTGGGGGAACGCCTCGCCTCCGATCATGGCGAGGATCTGGAGCCCTTCTTCGCGCGCTCCGGCCTCGGGCCGCGGCTGCGCCGCCTCGGCTATCGGGAGGATACCGCCGATCTGCTGGCGGCGGCCGATATCTTCGCGCTGCCGAGCCATTTCGAAGGCCTGCCGATGTCGGTCATCGAAGCGATGCTGACGGGGCTGCCCGTGGTCGCGACCGATATACGGGGCCCGCGCGAACAGGTGGTGCATGAGGAGACGGGCCTGCTCGTCCCACCCCGCGCCGTGCCGCCGCTGGCCGAGGCGCTGCGCCGGCTGGTGGCCGATCGCGACCTCCGCGCGCGCTACGGCGCCGCAGGCCTCGCCCGCGCCCGGGCGAGGTTCGACGAGGCGCGCATCATCGGCCGCACGCTCGATCTTCTCGAAGAAACCGCCCGCCGCTGAGGCGGCGCGGTCAGCCTATCGGCTGTGGCACATAGACCGTCCAGGTGACGCCGAACCTGTCCGTCAGCATGCCGAAGGCGGGGGAGAAGAAGGTCTTCCTCATCGGCATGCGCACCTGGCCGCCTTCACCGAGTGCCGCGAAATGCCGCTCGGCCTCGTTCTCGGTTGCGGGCAGCAAGGAAAGTGCGAACCCATCGAAATGTTGCGGCCGCATGGGCGAACCGTCGGAGGCCATCAGCTCCGTCTCGCCGATCCTGAAGGAGACATGCATGATCTTCTCCTCCTGCCCCGGCGGCATCGTCGCAGAGTCCATCGGCTCGGGGCAGTCGCGGTAGCGCATCAGGAACGTGATCTCGGCGCCGACCGCCTCGGCGTAAAAATCGAGCGCTTCCTGGCATCGGCCATTGAAGAAGAGATAGGGCGTGACCTTCATCGGGCGTTTCTTTCTGTTCTATATGTAGACGCCATCCACATTGGACTAGCATAGGATGTGAACGCTGTCTACAATCCGATTCGGATCATGAGCGAACAGACCAAGGATCGGGCGACGTACCGCCACGGCGATCTCCGGCGCGCGCTTTTGGACGCCGGACTCGCGCTCGCACGCGAAGGCGGCCCGCAGGCGATCGTCCTGCGGGAAGCGACGCGACGTGCGGGCGTCGTCCCCAACGCCGCCTACCGGCATTTCGCGAACCGGCAGGCGCTGGTCGCGGCCGTGCAGGCGGCGGCCCTCGCCGCCCTCGCGAGAGCCATTGAGGCCGAACTGGACGCGGTTGACCCGGCTTTGCCGACGCCAGAGGCCGCGCGCGCCGCGCTCCGTGCTGTGGGTCGAGGCTATCTGCGCTATGCGCTCGGCGAGCCCGGGCTCTTCCGCACCGCTTTCGCCTTCTACGAGACGCCCGAGGGGGATACCGATCCCGAGAAGACCGGGCAGAGCGGCCTCAACCCCTTCCAACTGCTGGGCGCGGCGCTCGACCGGATGGCGGAGGCGGGCCTCATCGGCCCGGAACAGCGGATGGGCGCCGAGTTCCTCGCCTGGTCCGCCGTCCACGGCTTCGCGCTCCTCATCATCGACGGACCGTTGCGCAGCCTGCCCGAGGCGCAGATCGCGGCGCTCGCCGCGCGGCTTGTGGCGATGGTGGAGCGGGGTGTTTCCACTACCGCAACAGCAGGGTGATCACCATCGGCCGCATCAGGTTGATGCGGCAAGCGCCACAAACCATGTTCGCGCCATCATCGGATCGGCGCAGCGCGCGAACGGACCGCGTCGCGCGGGAGATTCGAAGTGCCACGCAAGGCGCTGAAGATCGCGTTATCGCGCTCAGCACGGGCGAGACCTTCCTCGCGCGTGGGGGCGATCCCGCAGCCGCGCCAGACGGCCCTGCCCGGTCCGGCAGCAGGGCTGGACGCACACCCCGCCCCGGCCCTATCTCCCGAGTGGAGATTCGCCGGAGAGAGCCCGCCATGAGCCAGACCGATCGCCTGCCCGTCCGCCGTGCCCTGATCTCGGTCTCGGACAAGACCGGCCTCATCCCTTTCGCCCAGGCGCTCGCCGCCACGGGGGCGGAAATCCTCTCGACCGGCGGCACCGCGAAGGCGCTGCGCGATGCCGGCATCGCGGTGAAGGATGTCTCGGAGCACACGGGCTTCCCTGAGATCATGGATGGCCGCGTCAAGACGCTGGTGCCGCAGATCCATGGCGGGCTGCTCGCCCGGCGAGACAATGCGGAGCATCGCGCCGCCATGGACGCGCACGGCATCGCGCCGATCGACCTCATCGCCGTCAACCTCTACCCCTTCGAGGAGACGGTCGCGCGCGGGGCGGATGCGGAGACCACGATCGAGAATATCGATATCGGCGGCCCGGCGATGATCCGCGCCGCCTCCAAGAACCATGATTTCGTGGCGGTGGTGACGGACCCGGCGCAGTATGCGGAGGTGCAGGCGGCGCTGGCGGAGGGCGGCACCGATCTCGCCCTTCGCCGCCGGCTCGCCGGTGCGGCTTACGCGCGCACAGCAGCCTATGACGCGGCAATCGCCGCCTGGTTCGCCGGCCAGGAGGGCGATGCCTTCCCCGAGCGCTTCACGGTCAGCGGCCAGCGCCGCCAACTCCTGCGTTACGGCGAGAACCCGCACCAGAAGGCGGCCTTTTACGTGACGGAGCGCCGCCCCGGGGTCGCGACCGCGCGGCAGGCCCAGGGCAAGGAGCTTTCCTACAACAACCTCAACGATACCGACGCCGCCTTCGAATGCGTGGCGGAATTCGAGGCGCCGAGCGTCGTCATCGTCAAGCACGCCAATCCCTGCGGTGTGGCCTCCGCCGATAGCCTGACGGAAGCGTGGGACCGCGCGCTCGCCTGCGATCCGGTGAGCGCCTTCGGCGGGATCGTGGCGCTCAACCGTGCGCTCGATGCCGAGACCGCGCGGCGCATCGCCACGATCTTCACGGAAGTCATCGTCGCCCCCGATGCGAGCGCGGAAGCGCAGGAAGTGCTCGCTGCCAAGAAGAACCTCCGCCTGCTGCTCACCGGCGGCTTGCCGGATGCGGCGGCGGAGGGGCTGACCTTTCGCTCGCTTGCCGGCGGCTTCCTGGTGCAGAACCGCGATGCCGGGCGGGTGCAGGCGCATGATCTTCGGGTGGTGACGAAACGGGCGCCGAGCGCGCAGGAGCTGGCGGATCTGCTCTTCGCCTTCCGTGTGGCCAAGCACGTCAAGTCCAACGCCATCATCTATGCCAAGGCGGGGGCGACGGTGGGCATCGGTGCGGGGCAGATGAGCCGGGTCGATTCAGCCCGCATCGCCGCCTGGAAGGCGGGGGAAGCGGCGCGCGCGGCGGGGCTGGCGGAGCCGCTGACCCGCGGCTCGGTCGCCGCGTCCGACGCTTTCTTCCCCTTCGCGGACGGTCTGGAAACGATCGTCGCCGCCGGCGCCACCGCCGTCATCCAGCCCGGCGGCTCGCTGCGGGATGAGGAGGTGATCGCCGCGGCGGACGCCGCCGGGATTGCCATGGTGATGACGGGGATGCGCCACTTCCGGCACTGAGGCCGGCGCGCATCGCCCGCGCCCGCGCCTCCGCGCTTGCTCGGCGCAGAAGCGGGCGCGGGAGCGGGCTAATCGAGATCCTCGGTGCTGCTGCTCCAGCCTGCGCTCATGACGCCCGGCATCGCTTCGAGCTTGCTGGCCACCGCATCGAGTTCCTTCGGCTCCACCTTGGTCGTCACCAGCGTCGCCACCACCTCCATCCGCCCCTCGCTGCGGTCGATCAGCTCGATATCGCTCACCGGGTACTGCGCCGCGGCAAGCAGGCCGAGCACGGCCTTGCGCGTGCGCCCCACCGCATCCGCCGCGACCATGACGCTCACCTCATAGACCGCCTCGACCGTGCTGCCGATCAGCGGCGCGCGGTTGATACGATGGACGAGCGGTTGCAGCAGCGTATTGGCCATGACGACGAAGATCGTCAGCAGCGCCGCCTGGGCGGCGAGGTTGGCGCCGGCGCAGGCGCCGACGGCCGCCGAGCACCAGAGTGTGGCGGCGGTATTGAGGCCGCGGATATTGAGCCCGTCCTTCATGATGACGCCGGCGCCGAGGAAGCCGATGCCCGAGACGACGTAGGAGACGACGCGCGCACCCCCCGAGCCGCCATCGAGATGCATCGCGATATCGACGAACTGGCAGGCGCCGAGCGCCACCAGCACATTGGTCCTGAGCCCGGCGCTGCGCTGCTTCCATTGCCGCTCCGCGCCGATCACCGTGCCGAGGGCGAAGGCGACGACGAGGCCGATCAGCGTCTGGACGACATCGAAGGTTTGGTAGGTTTTGAAGATCAGCATGGCTGCGCCTTATCGGCAAAACCTGCCCGCCCCAAGCGCTTTTGCGAGACAAAACCGAGACAGCGGCGGAATTGTCGTTTTCCGACAGGGCGGATGCGAAGCACTCGCAAAATCCCCTGATCCTGGCTCGGTTTTGCAATTAAGAGCAATTTGCATCAGAATAGAAACGACTTGATCCAGCGACCCGGCCGAGGCAAAACTGCGCTCATGCGCAATTTCTCAGATCTCTCCGAAAAGGAAATCCTCGCCCTCGCCGTCGGCAATGAGGAGGAGGATGGCCGCATCTATCTCGACCTCGCGGACGGGCTGCGGGCCGACTATCCGACGACCGCGGGCATCCTGCAGAAAATGGCGGAGGAGGAGAGCGAACATCGCCGCATGCTCCTCTCCCTGTTCCAGGAGAAGTTCGGCGAGCATCTGCCGCTCATCCGCCGGCAGGATGTGCGCGGCTTCCTCAGCCGCAAGCCGATCTGGCAGTTGCGCCCGCTCCGGGTGGAAGCGGCGCGCGCGCTCATGCAATCCATGGAGATGGAGGCCGAACGCTTCTACGCCCGCGCCGCCGCGCGCAGCCAGGATGCCTCGATCCGCAAGCTGCTCGGCGATCTCGCCCTCGCCGAAAGCCAGCACGAGCACAAGCTCGATACGCTGATGGACGAGCGGCTGACCGAGGAGGAGCGCGAGACGGAGGCCGATGCGGCGCGGCGCAATTTCGTGCTGCGCTATATCCAGCCCGGGCTTGCCGGGCTGATGGATGGCTCGGTCTCCACCCTCGCGCCGCTCTTCGCCTCCGCCTTCGCCAGCGGCAGCAGCTGGCAAGCCTTCGTGGTCGGGCTTTCCGCCTCGATCGGCGCCGGCATCTCGATGGCCTTCGCCGAGGCGCTCTCGGATAACGGCAGCCTCACCGGGCGCGGCTCGCCCGTGGTGCGCGGCGGGGTGACGGGGCTGATGACGACGATCGGCGGCCTCGGCCACACCCTGCCCTTCCTCATTCCCAATCTGCACGTCGCGCTGATGGTGGCGATCGCCGTCGTCATCGTCGAACTCGGCGTCATCAGCTGGGTACGCTGGAAATACATGGATACGCCACCCGTGGCCGCCACCTTCCAGGTCGCCTTCGGCGGCGCGCTGGTCTTCGCGACCGGGGTGCTCATCGGGAGCAGCTGAGCAGCAGGGCGATCGGGGCGAGGAGGGCGAGGCAGCCCGCCTCCACCACGCAGGCGGCGCGATAGAGGCGGAGCGCGCGGCGGAGATCGGCTGGCCCCGCTTCCGCCCGGCCATCGCCCATCCAGCCATCCGCCACCAGCGTCTCGCCATAGACGCGCGGCCCGGCGAGCCGCAGGCCGAGCGCGCCGGCCATCGCCGCTTCCGGCCAGCCGGCATTGGGCGAGCGGTGGTGCCGCGCATCGCGCCGCACGGCGGCGAGGCCGGCCCGCCAATCCCCGCCCGTAACCGCTGCGGCGACCAGGATGAAGACCGCCGCGAGGCGCGAGGCCGGCAGGTTGATCCAATCATCGAAGCGCGCCGCCGCCCAGCCGAAGGCCGCGTGGCGCGGGGTGCGATGGCCGATCATGCTGTCGGCCGTATTGGCGGCCTTATAGGCGGCAGCGCCCGGCAGGCCGAGCAGCGCCCCCCAGACGAGCGGCGCGACCACGCCATCCGAGAAATTCTCCGCCAGGCTCTCGATCGCCGCGCGGCAGACGCCGGCCGCGTCGAGATGCGCTGGGTTCCGCCCGACGATGCGCGAGACCGCCGCCCGCCCGGCCGCGAGGCCGCCGCTCTCCAGCCCCGCCGCCACTGCCGCGACATGCGCGTGCAGGCTGCGCTGGGCGATGAGGCTGGAGGCGAGAAGCGCGAGCGGGACGAGGGCGAGCCAGGGGCCGAGCAGGAGGCGAAGCACCGCCGTGAGGAGTGCGGCTGGCAGCAGCGCGAGGGCGAGGATGAGCGCGAGCGCCAGCACGCCGCGCCACCGCCGCGCCCTTTCGGAAAGGGTCTCGTCGTTCAGCCGCCGGTCGAGCGCGCTGATCGCCCCGCCGATCCAGACCACCGGATGGCCGATGCGAGCGAAAAGCGGCGCGGGATAGCCGCACCCCGCTTCGACGAGGAGAGCGAGCAGCATGAGGAGCGGGGCGGAGAGCATCGCGCGCGTCGCCCCCCTCAGGCCCGCCCGGCGCGCGGCGCCGCGGCCGGCCAGGCGAGGATGACGAGGCTCGCGACCGCGGTGCCGATCAGCACGCCGAGCAGGCGGGTCACCAGCGGGTTGAGGCTCGTCGCCGGCCCCGGCCCCTGCACGAAGGCGACGAGGAAGGCGAAGGCGAATTGCGTGCCGAGATAGGAGAGGCCCGACCGGCCGGATTGGATGTGAAAGCCGATCCAGACACCGCCCGCGAGGCAGAGGGTCCAGGCCAGCCGGTCATCCCCCGCCAGCACCACGGCGATGAGCGCCACGAGCCCGCCGAGACCGCAGCCCAGGATGCGCTGGATCATGCGCTCATGCACCGCTTCCTGCGCGCCCCCGGCGATGCGCTCCAGCGGCACGATCATGACGATGACGGCGGTGATCGCCGTCTGCGCGTAATCGGTGATGTCGAACACCCGCCAGATTACCGGCAGCAGGCAGATCGCGATGCCCGCCTGGGCCGCGTGGATGACGAGCGGCCAGTTGCGGGCGAGCCAGGCCTCGTCCTGGAGATTGCGCCAGGAGAGGCCAGCGCCCGGCACCGGCAGGGGTGCGGCGCCCTGGCCCGGCGGCGCGCCGAAAGCCTCGAAGAGGGCAGCGACGAGCAGGGCGGCGAGCGCGCCGATGGCGACCTCGGCCATGCGGACGGCGGCGAAGGCGGCGGCACCCGGCGGATCGCTGAACCCCGCGATCAGCACCAGGGTGGCGGTAATGCCGAACAGCAGCCAGGCATAGCGGGCGGCGCTGACGCTGCCCTGATAGACGGCGAGCCAGATGATGACGAAGAGCGCGAGCATCATCACGCCCATATCCCCCGCCGCCCAGCGGGCGAGACAGAGGCCGAGCGCGCCGCCGGCGATGGTGCCGAGCACGCGATGCAGCGCGCGCGGCAGGGATTCGGAGAGCGAGCTGCGCATCACCAGAAAGCCGCTGAGCGCCGCCCAGATCACATCGGGCAGGTGCATGGCAGCGGCGGTATAGGTCGCGAGCAGCACGGAGCACACCGCCTTGAGCGGCTCGCGCAGCCCCTCGCGGTTGCGCGCAAGATCGCCCGCCTCTTCCCAGAGCCCGCCCTCGATCCGGCGGAGGATGCGCCCAAGCTCGCTCGCCATGGCTAGTAGATCACCAGCACCCGCGCATCCGAGCCCATGAAGAGTTCGGCCTCTGGCGGCGGGTCGAGCAGGCGCAGCCGCACCGGAAAGCGCGCCTGCAGGCGGATCCAGTCGATCCCCGGATCGATATAGGGAAGCAGCCCGGTGGGTTGCGCCTTGTGGCGGTTGACCGCGGCGGCCACCCCCTCGATCTGCGCGCGGTAGAGGTGGAAGGGATGGGTATCGAGCCAGACCCAGGCGCGCTTGCCGCGCACGAGGTGGCGCAGCACGCCTTCCTTGTAATTCGCCGTGACATACCAGGAGCCGGCGGCGACGAGCGCGACGAGCGGCTGGCCGGCCGAAGCCTCATCCCCCCGCCGAAGATTGAAATGGGTGATGCGCCCGGCGAGCGGCGCCGTCACCCGCGTGCGGTTGAGCTGCCAATGGGCGAGGGCGAGGGCGCTTTCGGCGCGGGCGATGGCGGTCTGGTCCAGCCGCAGCATGCGGTTGGCGCGCAGCACCGCATCCTGCGCCGCGGCGAGTGCGGCGGCGGCGCGGCGCGCGGCCGTGGCCGCTTCCTCCTGGCCCTGCGCCGCCTCGAAGCCGGAGGCCGTGAGGCTGCTCGCGCGTTTGAGATTGGCGGCCGCCAGGGCGCTTTGCGCGGCGGCGGCACTTTGCAGGGCGAGCGCACTCTGCTGGCTCGCCTGATCGAGGCTGAGCTGCGCCTCCGCCCCCGCCAGCGCATCGCTCGCCTGATCGAGCGCGAGGCGATAGGGCTTGGCGTCGATCGTGAAGAGCAGATCGCCCGCCGCGACGCTCTGATCGTCGCGGATGGCGACGGTATCGATCTGCCCGCCGACCCGCGGGGCGATGGAGACGAGATCCCCCCAGAGCAGCGCGTCATCCGTATAGGCGAAGAAGAAGCCGCTCGCTTCCCAGATCAGGAAGAGCAGCAGCAGCGCGCCGAGGAAGAGGCGCGTCTTGCGCCGATGCGGTGCGGCGCCGGAGGCGGCGCCAGATGCGGGGCCAGATGCAAGGTCGGGCGCGGCCGAGGTGTCGGCGGCGGCCGGCGGCGGCGCTGCGGGCGGGTTCTCCGTCGTCGCGCGGGGGAGGTCCATCGGCCGGCGCCCTCTCAAACGGTGTCGGATGCCGGATATCCGGCTTCGGCCCGGCGCTGCAACGTCTCTCGCAGCAGCGCCTCGATCTCGGCCGGCGCGGCCCAGGCGAGCCGCACGCCGGCGACCGCGATGCCGGCGCGCGCCGCCGGCGGCAGGCGGGCGAAATCCTTGGGCGTCGTCAGCAGCAGCGCGCGCTCCGCCCGCGCCGCGGCGGCGAGCGCCGAGAGTTCCGCCGCGCGATAGCGGTGATGGTCGGCGAAGGCGCGGCTGCCGGCGAGGGTGAGGCCGGCACCGGCCAGCCCCTCGAAGAATTTCTCCGGCCGGCCGATGCCGGCGAAGGCGAAGTAGCGCGCAGCCGGCGGCAGCCCGCTCAGATCCTGCACCAGATCGGCGCGGAGCACGGGCAGATCCGGCGGCAGCTGGCCGAGCGCGTGGCGCCGATCCTCCCCGATCAGCACGGCTGCCCGGCAGCGCGCGGCGGCGCTCGCCACCGCCTCGCGCAAGGGCCCGGCGGGTAGGAGGCGGCCATTGCCGAACCCCGCCCCGCCATCGATCACCAGCAGGCTGCAATCCTTGACGAGGCCCGGATTCTGCAAGCCGTCATCCATCACGATGGCCCCGGCCCCGGCGGCGGCGATCGCCTGCCCCCCGGCCGCGCGATCCCGCGCGATCCAGGTCGGCGCGGCGGCGGCCAGCAGCAGCGCCTCATCCCCCACCAGCGCCGCATCATGCCGCGCCGGATCGACCGCAAGCGGCCCCCGCGCCCGCCCGCCATAGCCGCGTAGCAGCGCATGCGGTGCTGCGCCCATGGCCGCGAGGCGCATCAGGAGATCGAGCACCAGCGTCGTCTTGCCGGCGCCGCCCACCCCGGCATTGCCGCAGCAGAAGACCGGGATGGGCGCGCGCCAGCCCGGCCGGGCGAGGCGCCGCGCCGTCAGCCGAGCGGTGATCGCGCCGAAGGGGGCCAGCGCCTGGGCGGCCAGGCCATCCCGCTGCCAGAGGCCGGGGGCGCGCATCCCCGCCTCAGCCGTCCCGCCCGCCATCGGCGAGCGTCGCCAGCATGGCGGCGACCTCGCCGGGCAGGCTCTCGTAACCGGCGAGCAGCGCGGCCCCCCGCTCCCCCATCGCGGTCGTGCCCCAGGGGTCTTTCAGCCGGGCATCGAGCCAATCCCCCAGAGCTTGCGCATCCGCGACCACGGTGAGCGCGCCGCCCGCGCTGAGCAGCGCGACGGTTTCGGCGAAATTCGCCATATGCGGCCCGGCGGCGATCGCCCGGCCGAGCCGCGCCGCCTCGGCCGGGTTCTGGCCACCATGCGGCACCAGGCTGCCGCCGATGAAGGCGAGCGGCGCGAGGCGGTAGAACAGCCCGAGCTCGCCCACCGTATCGGCGATCCAGATGCCGCCCCGCTCGGGCGGCGGCGCCCCTTCGGCGCGGCGCGGCGCACCGCCGGCGGCTGCCGCAAGCGCCGCCCCGCGCTCCGGGTGGCGGGGCACGATGATGGTGGTGAGGCCGGGATGGGTGGCGCTCGTCCGCGCATGCACGGCGAGGATCATCGCATCCTCCCCCGGATGCAGGCTCGCGGCGACCCAGGCGGGCCCGCCGATGACGCTCGTGAGGCCCGAAAGCTCGGCCTTGTCCACCGGCAGCGGGGGGGCGGCGAGCTTGAGATTGCCCGGCGGCAGGATGCGCCCGCCGGTCAGCCGTGCGAAACGCTCGGCATCGCCCAGGCTCTGCGGATGGATGATGGTGAAGAGGCCGAGCAGCGCGCGCGCGGTGCGCGGCGCCCGCTGCCAGCGCGCCAGGCTTTTCGCCGAAAGGCGGGCATTGAGCAGCATCAGCGGAATGCCCCGCCGGGCGGCGGCGGCGAGCAGGTTGGGCCAGATCTCACTTTCCACGAAGCCCGCCGCATCCGGGCGCCAATGGTCGAGGAAGCGGGCGGCCCAGCCCGGCACATCGAGCGGCACGAAGCGCGGGATCACCGCTTCGGCAAGCCCCATCGCCGGCAGCCGCGCGGCGAGCAGGTTCTGCGAGGTCACGGTGCCGGTGGTGAGCAGGACATGCCCGCCCCCGGCCACCAGATGCGGCAGCAGCGGCAGGATGGACATGGTCTCGCCGAGGCTCGCCGCATGCAGCCAGATGAGGCGGCCGGGCGGCCGTGGCGCCGCCTCCCGCCCTTCGCGCTCGCCCAGCCGCTCGGCGATTTCCTTGCCGCGGGCAAGGCGGCGGCGGAGCATGCGGCGGAGCACGGGCGCAGCCAGCCGCCCGGTGCCCGCCCAGAGGCGGAGCGGCAGGGTCATCCGCGCCGCGGCTCCAGCCCGAGGGCGCGATCGGCGGCCGCGCAAGCAGCGTCGAGCGCCGCCTCGATGCGCGGCAGCGCCGCCTCGGCGCCGCCGCGCGGCACCCAGATCGGCGGCTCGACCGCGATCACCGCCCGGCCGAAGGGCAAGGGCAGCGGCAGCACCATCCGATCCCAGCTGCCGAGGCGAAGGTGGAAGCGGCATTGCCCGGCGGTGGGGTAGATCGGCGCCCCGGTGGCGCCAGCGAGTTGCGCGATGCCGGCGGCCGCGCGCCGCGCCGGGCCGCGCGGCCCATCCGGGGTGATGGCGATGTTATGCCCGTCGCGGATCAGCAGCAGCATGTGGCGCAACCCCGCCGCGCCGCCCTTGGAGGAGGAGCCGATCACCGTGCCGAGGCCGAACTGCGCGATGACGGTCGCCATGAACCGCCCGTCCCGATGCCCGCTGCCGAGCACGTCGGTCGGATGCGTCGCGCCCTGGCGCCGCGCCTCGATGGCGAGCATGGGCATCAGCGCCAGCCGCTCGTGCCAGAAGCAGACGAGGCCGGATTTCTGCTCCCGCGTCGAATGCGCGAGATGGTCGAAGCCGTGGAATTCCCAGCGCATGCTGCGGTAGCAGAGGGCGAGATAGGCGCTGACGGTGCGGGCCAGCGCCTCCTGCGCGCGGGGAGAGCGCAGCCAGCGCTTGAGCGCGGGCGGGGTGCGGAAAAGCCGGCGGCGCTTCGGGCGCGGCGGCGGCGGCTCGGGGGTGGAGGACATGGCGCGCGGTAGCATTTCCGCGCTCCGCCGGCAATCAAGCCGCCACCGCCCGAGGAGCCAGCGCCCGGTGGCCGGCGGGCGGGTGATGGCGCTGCCGGCGATGGCGCGGCTGGCACTTCATTGCGATGTTGAATCATTACCACCGCTGGCCGATAAGGCGGAATGCCCCGCCACCGCCTGATGCCCCTTGCCGCCTTCCTGTTCGCGGCCCTCGTGCTCGGCCTCGCGGCCGGGCTGCGCGGCCCGGAATATGACGAGGGCTATACCGCATTCGTGACCGGCCATCAGCCGCGCCCCGCCTGGCCCGAAGCGCCGTTCCGCGCCGGGGCGGTGCGCGCGGCCTTCGCCCCCGCCGCCACCCCTTGGGCGATCGGCGCCAATCTGCGGCAGACGGATGTGCATCCGCCGCTCTATTTCTGGCTCGTCTGGGCCTGGCGGCGGGCATTCGGCCCGGATCTCTTGATCAGCCGCCTGCTCTCGGTGCTGGCGAGCCTCGCCGCGCTCGGCGCCGTCCGCCGCCTCGCGCAAGCCGCGGCGCTGCCCGCCTGGCCGGCCGTCTTCCTCACCCTCGGCTGCTTCGGCTTCGTCGAGACCGGCATCACCGCGCGCGGCTATGCCCTCGCCCAGGCGCTGCAGCTGAGCGGCCTGCTGCTCTGCCTGCGGGCGGCGGAGGCAGAGGCGAAGGCGGGCGGGATGCGCGGGGCCTGGCGCGGAACCCTCGCCGGGCTGGTGCTCGGCGCCGCGAGCTTCACCAACTACCTCGCGGCCTTCCCGGCCGCGGCCGCCGCGCTCTGGCTGTTGCGGCGGAACGCGCGGCGCGGCGCGGCGCTGCTCCTCGGCCTCGCCCCCTTCGTCGCGGCCGATGCCTGGTTCTTCTGGGCCCAGCGGAGCAGCCGCATCGGCCAGTTTCCGCCCTTCAGCATTGCCCGCTTCCTCGGCGCGCTGGCCCATGCCGCGGGGGGCGCGGTGCTCGGCGGGCTGCCGCTCTACCTGCCCGCCGGGCCGCTCCGCCTGCTGCTGGGCGCCGCGCTCGCCCTTCTGCTCGGCGCGATGCTGCTGCTCCCCGCGCTCCGCTGGCGGCGGCTCGGCCGACCGGCGCCGCGCGCCCTGCTCGGCATCGCCGCGCTCGCCACCCCCGCGGGGCTGCTGGTGATGGGGCTCGCCGCGCGGTCGGTTCCGGTCGAACTCCGCTACCTCGCCTTCGCGCTGCCGCCCTTCATGCTGCTGCTGGCGGGCGCGCTGGGGCGCCTTCCCGGGCGCGCGGGCCCGGCGCTCCTCGCCCTCATCCTCGGCCTGCAGATGCTCGCGATCGGCGGGCTGATGCTGGCGCCGGCGACGATGCAGCCCGAGGGCGCTGCCGCCCGTGCCGCCGCCCGCGCCGCCGGCACCACGGGGCTCGTGCTGCTGCCGCGCGGGAATGACGGCGTCGGCATCGTCAGCGCCTTCCTCACCGCGGCCCCGCCCGGCCTGCATATCCTGCTCATCCGCCCGGGCGAGAGCGCTGCCCGCCTCGCGCCGCTCATCGCCCGCTTTCCCTGCGTCGTCGCGCCCAGAATCGCTGTCGATGACGCAAGCCGCGCCGCCCAGCCGCTGATCCGCGCCCTGCTGCGCCGCGCCCCTAATTGCATTGACGCTCGCTGAAACAGGCTTCTAGGCTCGGCCCCTCACCGACCGGACAAGGACCGCCGCGCTTGCGCCACGACATCCGCTTCCTGCTCGGCTCCGAGGAGCGGCGCATCTCCGGCGCCGATCCGACGCGCAGCGTGCTCGACTATCTGCGCGAGGATGAACAGCTGCACGGCACCAAGGAAGGCTGCGCCGAGGGGGATTGCGGCGCCTGCACGGTGCTGCTCGCCGAACGCACCGCCGATGGCGGGCTGCGCCGCCGCCCCGTCAATGCCTGCATCATGTTCCTCCCCGCGCTGGACGGCAAACAGGTGATGACGGTCGAGCATCTCGCGGGGCCGGACGGCCGGCTGCATCCGGTGCAGCAGGCGATGCTCGATCATCACGCCTCGCAATGCGGCTTCTGCACCCCGGGCTTCGTCATGTCGCTGACGGCGCTCTATGAGGAGAGGGCGAGCCCGGGCGCTGGCTTGCCCGACCGGCCGGCGATCGCCGATGCGCTGGCCGGCAATCTCTGCCGCTGCACCGGCTATCGCCCGATCCTCGATGCCGCCGCCGCCGCTCTCGCGCAGCCGCAGGCGCAGGCGCAGGCGGGGGACGCGATCGCCGCGCGCCTCGCGGCCCTCGGCACGGAGGCGGCCACGCTCGCCTGCGGCACCGCCGCGCGCCGCTTCATGGCGCCCCGCAGCCTCGGCGAACTCACCGCCCTGCTCGCCGCCATGCCCGAGGCCCTGCTGCTCGGCGGCGGCACCGATGTCGCGCTCTGGGTGACGAAGCAACAGCGCGACCTGCCGCTGCTGATCGCGACCGGCGCGGTGGCCGAGATGCTGGAGATCGCGGAGGATGGCGCGGCGCTCAGGATCGGCGGGGCGGTTGCCTATGCCGATGCCGCAGCCGCCCTCGCGCGCCTCGCCCCCGCCGCGGCCGGCCTCATCCGCCGCATCGGCTCCCGCCAGATCCGCGAGCGCGGCACCATCGGCGGCAATATCGCCAATGCCTCGCCGATCGGGGATATGCCGCCGCCGCTCATCGCGCTCGGGGCTTCGCTCCTGCTCGTCTCGGCCAGCGGCCGCCGGCGGCTGCCGATCGCGGAGTTCTTCCTCGACTATCGGCGCACCGCGCTGCTGCCGGGAGAGGTGATCGCGGCGATCGAGATCCCCCGCCCAGCGCCCGCGCTGCGCCTCGGCGTCTATAAGGTGTCGAAGCGCTTCGACCAGGACATCTCGGCCGTCTGCGCGGCCTTCGCGATCCGTCTGGAAGGCGGCACGGTCGCCGAGGCGCGGCTCGCCTATGGTGGGATGGCGGCCATCCCGCGCCGTGCCGCGGCGGCGGAGGCAGCTCTGCTCGGCGCCCCCTGGACGGAGGCGAGCCTGGAGGCGGCGACCGAGGCGATGGCCGCGGATTTCACGCCGCTTTCGGATATGCGCGCCTCCGCCGCCTATCGGGCGCAGGTGGCGCGGAACCTGCTGCGCAAATTCTTCCTCGAACATCCGGCCGAGGGCGCCGCCCCGCCGCCGCTCCGCCTCGACCAGCCGCTGCAGGAGGCTTGGGCATGAAGACGATCGGCGCCCCCCTGCCGCATGACAGCGCCGCCCTGCATGTGGCCGGCGCCGCCGCCTATATCGACGATCTGGCCGAGCCGCGCGGCACCCTGCATGCCGCGATCGGCCTCAGCACCGAGGCCCATGCCCGCATCCGCGCGCTCGATCTCTCGGCCGTGCGCGCGGCCCCCGGGGTCGTCGATGTCATCACCGCCGCCGATGTTCCGGGCATCAACGATATCGCGCCGATCTTCACCGGCGATCCGATCATGGCCGAGGGCGTCACCGCGTATCACGGCCAGCCGCTCTTCGCCGTCGCCGCCCGCAGCCGGGCCGAGGCGCGGGCCGCGCTCCGCCTCGCGCGCATCGTCTACGAACCGCTGCCGGCGATCCTCTCGCTCGACGCGGCCCTGGCGGAGGAGACGGCGCGCGTCGCCCCCAGCCGGCTGATGCGGCGGGGGGAGCCGGAAGCCGCGATCGCCGCGAGCCCGCACCGCTTGGCCGGCGTGCTGCGCGTCGGCGGGCAGGATCATTTCTACCTCGAAGGGCAGATCGCGCTCGCCATTCCCGGCGAACAGGGCGACATCACGCTGCTGAGTTCGACGCAGAACCCCTCCGAGGTGCAGCATCTCGTCGCCCGCGCGCTCGGCCGCGCCGATCATTCGGTCGTCGTCGAAACCCGCCGCATGGGCGGCGGCTTCGGTGGCAAGGAAAGCCAGGCGGCGCTGCCCGCCGCGATCGCCGCGATCTTCGCCGCCCGCCAGCACCGCGCCGTGAAGCTGCGGATGGACCGGGACGACGATATGCGCGCCACCGGCAAGCGCCACCCCTTCCGCATCGATTACGCGGTGGGCTTCGAGGATGACGGCCGCATCCGCGGCATCCGCTTCATGCTGGCGGGGGACTGCGGCTTCTCCGCCGATCTCTCGACCGGCGTGAACGACCGCGCGATGATGCATGCGGATAATTGTTACTTTCTCGAAAACGTCTCCATCCTCTCGCACCGGTGCCGCACCAACACCGTCTCCCACACCGCCTTTCGCGGCTTCGGCGCGCCGCAGGGGGTGATGGCGATCGAGCAGGTGATGGACGAGATCGCCCGCGCCCGCGGGCTCGATCCGCTGGCCGTGCGTCGGCGGAACTTCTACGGCACCACCACGCGCAACCTCACGCCCTATGGCATGGTGGTGGAAGACAACATCATCCCCGAGCTGGTGGATGAGCTGGCAAGCAGCGCGGATTACGCGAGGCGGCGGCAGGAGATCGCCGCATTCAATGCGCGAAGCCCCTGGATCAAGCGCGGGATCGCCCTGGTGCCGGTGAAATTCGGCATCTCCTTCACCGCCATCCACCTCAACCAGGCGGGGGCCCTGGTGCAGCTCTATACCGATGGCAGCGTGCTGCTCAACCATGGCGGCACCGAGATGGGGCAGGGCCTCTTCATCAAGGTGGCGCAGGTGGTGGCGGATGTCTTCGGCCTGCCCATAGCGCGCGTGCGGGTCTCGGCGACGAGCACCGCCAAGGTGCCGAATACCTCGCCCACCGCCGCCTCCTCGGGGACAGACCTCAACGCCAAGGCGGCGGAAGCGGCGGCGGAGGCGATCCGCGAGCGGCTGGCGGGCCTCGCCGCGCGCCTCTTCGCGGTGCCGGCCGATGCCATCCGCTTCACCGGCGGCGCCGTCTCGGGCGGGGGGCAGAGCCTTCCCTTCGCCGAGCTTGCCCGCCGCGCGCGGATGGAGCGCATCTCCCTCTCCGCCACCGGCTTCTACGCCACGCCGAAGATCCATTTCGATGCGGAAAGCCAGACCGGCCGCCCCTTCTACTATTTCGCCTATGGCGCGGCGATCACCGAGGTGGAGGTGGACGGGCTGACCGGCGAATACCGCCAGCGGCAGGTCGATATCCTGCATGATTGCGGCCGCTCGCTGAACCCCGCGATCGACCTCGGCCAGATCGAGGGCGGCTATGTGCAGGGCGCCGGCTGGCTGACGACGGAAGAACTCTGGTGGGATGCGCAAGGCGCGCTCCGCACCCATGCGCCCTCCACCTACAAGATCCCGGCGATCGGCGATGTGCCAGCCCGCTTCACCACCCGCCTCTATGCCGCCGGGCTGAACCGCGAACAGGCGATCGGGCGATCGAAAGCGGTGGGGGAGCCGCCGCTCGTGCTCGGCATCGCCGCCTTCCAGGCGATCCGCGATGCGGTGGCGGCCTTCGGGGCGGCCGGCGCCGCGCCCAGCCTCGATGCGCCGGCGACCCCCGAGCGGGTGCTGATGGCGATCGAGGCGCTGCGTGCGGCTGCACGCCAGCCGGCTGCCGCTGCCAAGGCTGCGGAGTGATGCCCGCCTGGCTCGACGCGCTACAGGAATTGAGCGCGCGAGACGAGCCGCTGGTGCTGCTCACCCTGCTCAGCACCGCAGGCTCCGCCCCGCGGGAAGCGGGCAGCAAGATGGTGGTCTCGGCCGAGGGGGTCTGGGATACGATCGGCGGCGGCAATCTCGAATTCCAGAGCATCGCGACCGCGCGCGCCCTGCTCGCCGCCGGCGCGATCGCGCCCGAGACGCGGGATTTCCCACTCGGCCCGGCGCTCGGCCAATGCTGCGGCGGGGCGACCACCGTGCTCTTCGAGCCGATCCGCCCGCCGGCCTGGAGGGTCGCCCTCTTCGGCGCCGGGCATGTCGGCCAGGCGGTGGCGCGCCTGCTCGCCGATCTGCCCTGCCGGCTGCTCTGGCACGATGCGCGGGCGGAAGCCTTCGCCGCCGTCGCGCTCCCCGCCCATGCCCGCGCGATCCCGCGAAGCGATGCGGCGGCGATCGCCGCCCTGCCGCCGGGCGCGATGGTGCTGATCATGACGCATGATCACGGCCTCGACTTCGCCCTTACCGAGGCCGCCCTCGCCCGGCCGGACCTCGCCTTCGTCGGCACCATCGGCTCCGAGACCAAGCGCGCCCGCTTCGCCTCCCGCCTCGCCCGCGCCGGCGTGAGCGGGCAGGCGATCGCCCGGCTGCATTGCCCGGTCGGCCTGCCCGGCATCGGCGGCAAGCTGCCGGCGGAGATCGCCATCGCCGTCGTCGGCCAGCTGCTGCAAAGCCGCGATGCCGCGCCCGCGGCGATCCGGCCGCGGCCAATGGCTGAGGCCGCCACCGGCCCGGATGCGGCGGCCTCCCGCTGCCCCGATTGCGCCGCCGCCTGCGCCCTGCCGGCCGCCGCCCGCTGACAACGCTCGCCGTTCAATATATCGTGCGCGATTGAATCGTGCACGTTGACAGTGAGCGAAGGCCGGCGTAAACAGGCGCCATGATGTCGCGCCCGACATTATGCGCCCCCAGACAGAGGAACGAGACCATGCCCGTAGATGCGAAATACACGACGAGTGCGACCGCGACCGGCGGCGGCCGTGATGGCAAGACCGCGCTCACCGATGGCAGCATGGCGCTGCAGCTCACCGTGCCGAAGGAATTGGGCGGCCCCGGCAGCGAGGGCGCCAACCCCGAGAAGCTCTTCGCCCTCGGCTATTCCGCCTGCTTCCTCGGCGCCATGCGCGTGGCCGCCGGGCAGACCAAGATCAAGGTGCCGGAAGGCACGACGGTGACGGCCGAAATCGGCGTCGGCCCGCGTTCGGAAGGCGGCTTCGGCATCACCGCCGCACTCGACGTCTATCTGCCCGGCCTCGCCGAAGCGGAGGCGAAGCAGCTCGTGGACGTGACGCACACCATCTGCCCCTATTCCAACGCGATGAAGGGGAACGTGGATATCAAGACCACCACGCGCGCTTGATCGAAGGGGGGTGGCGCGGCGACGCGCCGCCCCCGCCGCTTCTCGTCGACCACGCCCTCTCGGGATCGCGGCGGGAGAGCGCACAAAATGTCAGAACCGGCAGGTTTCGATGGGCTAGGACTGGGGCCTCATCTGGAGAATGTCGCGATGACCGATCATTTCGAGAAGACCTGGAACACCTATGTCAGCGCCTGGGGCGCGGGCGGGGTCGAGGCGAAGCGCGCCCTGATGGCCGAATGCCTCGCGCCCGATTGCGCCTATAACGATCCGCTGACGCGGCGGACCGGCCATGAGGACTTGCTCGCCTATATGCTGGAATTGCATGAGCAACAGCCCGGCGCTCATTTCAGGGTCAAGCATTTCCGCGCCCACAACAACCAGTCCATCGCCTGCTGGGATCTTCTGGCGGCGGACGGCGCCTTCGTCACCGACGGAATAAGCTATGGGCGGTACAATGCGGACGGCATGCTCGACCGGATGACCGGGTTTTTCGATCCGGGCGCTTGAGGCGGCGATGGATTATCTCGCGCAGGTCCGCTCCGGCATCGACTATATCGAGGCCAATCTCGATGAGGAGATCGCACTCGCCGCCGTTGCGCGGGCGGCCAGCCTCAGCCAGTGGCATTTCCAACGCATCTTCAAGGCGCTGACCAACGAGACCGTCAAGACCTATATCCGGTCCCGGCGGCTCGCCGTCTCGCTCGACAAGCTGCGCGCCACGAACGAGCGGATCCTCGATATCGCCATCGCGGCCGGCTACGAATCGCAGGAAGCCTTCAGCCGCGCCTTCAAGGCGAGCTTCGGCATGACGCCTACGGACTATCGGCGGATCAAGGACAGGTCGCTCTTTCCTGGCAAGGTGATGATCGACGAGGCATATCTCCGCCACATTCACCGGAACCTTTCCCTCGATCCCACCTTCATCCGGCTGGATGACATGTCTTTCGTCGGGCTTTCCACGCGGTTCTATGGCATCGATTCCGACAAGAACAACATCGGCGATCATCTGCCGGCGCTCTGGGCCGCCTTCATGCCGCGCGTGCGCGAAATCCCCGGCCGGCTGGGCGCGGAATTATATGGCATCGTGCGGCCGCTCAGGGAGGATGGGGACGAGCTGGAGTATTTTGCCGCCGCCGCCGTTGGCCGCGTCGAGAACCTGCCCGAAGGCATGGCCAGGATGACCGTTCCGGGCGCCACCTATGCGCGCTTCGCCCATCGCGGCCTGCCGCAGGCGGTCGATCTCACGGTCAACTACATCTACTCGAACTGGCTGCTCGGCTCAGGCAAGCGGCACACCGGCGGCCCGGATATCGAAATCTACGGCCCCGGCTATCTTGCGAATTCAGCAGACTCGGTCTTCCACTACGCAATCCCGGTGGCCTGAGGCACCGCGCGCCGCCTATCCCCGCCGCAGCACGAAAAGCCCCTGCTCGCCGAAAAGGTTGGCAAGCGCCGGGAAGCGGCGCCAGGGGGCGCGGTGGCCTTCATCGTCGAGCGCCAGCCAGGTTTCGACCACATAGCCCTCCGCCCGGCAGAGATCGAAGAAATCCTGGATCGTGCAAGGGTGGATGTTCGGCGTTTCGTACCACATCCGGTTCCAGCTCTTCGTCATCGGCATCCGCCCCGAGAAGAGCAGCTGCGCGCGCAGATACCAGTGGCCGAAATTCGGAAAGCTCACCACGGCGCGCGCGCTGATGCGCAGCATCTGGCGCAGCACTTCGCGCGGCCGCTCCACGGCCTGCAGCGTGCGGGAGAGGACGACGTAATCGAAGGCCTGGTCCGGGTAATGCACGAGGTCGGTATCCGCGTCGCCCTGCATCACCGGCAGGCCATGCGCCACCGCGCGGGTGACGAGCGCCATGTCAAGCTCGATCCCCCGGGCATCGCAGCCGCGGGTATGGAAGAGATGCCCGATCAACGCCCCGTCGCCGCAGCCGATATCGAGCACCCGCGCCCCCGGCTGCACGAGATCCGCGATGAGCTGCAGATCGACGCGCATGGCGCGCTGCGCTTCGGCCTGCCGCTCGGCCCGCTGTGCGCCATCCGGCATCAGCCGCGCTCCTTCGGCGCGAGGCCCCGATGCTCGGCGCAGCCGGCGATGAAGCCCGCGAGCGTGCGGTGGAAATCCGGCTCGTCGAGCAGGAAGGCGTCATGCCCCTTGTCGCTCATGATCTCGACGAAGCTGACATTGGCCGCCCCGCGGATGAGCGCGTTGACGACCTCGCGGCTCGCCGCCGTCGGGAAGAGCCAGTCGGAGCTGAAGGAGACGAGGCAGAAGCGCGTGCGGCTGCCGCGAAAGACGGCGGCGAGATCGCAGCCACGCTCGGCCGCGAGATCGAAGAAATCCATCGCGCGGGTGATGCAGAGATAGGAATTGGCGTCGAACCGGCGGACGAAGGCGCTGCCCTGGTATTGCAGGTAGCTTTCGACCTCGAACTTGTCGCCGAGCAGGGTGAGGCTTTGCGCATCGCGCAGCCGCCGGCCGAACTTGCGGGTGAGCGCCGCTTCGCTGAGATAGGTGATGTGCGCCACCATGCGCGCGACCGCGAGGCCGCGGGCAGGGGTGATGCCGCTCCGCCAGTATTCGCCCTCCTCGAAATCGGGATCGGCGAAGATCGCTTGCCGGCCGACCTCGTTGAAGGCGATGTTCTGCGCCGAATGATGCGCCGCGGTCGCGATCGGCACGGCGGCGAAGACGGCCTCGGGATAGGTCGCCGCCCATTCCAGCACCTGCATGCCGCCCATGGAGCCGCCGACGACGGCGAAAAGCTGCGCGATGCCGAGATGGTCCACCAGCATCTTCTGGGCGCGCACCATGTCCCGGATGGTCACCGGCGGGAAATCCCGCCCCCAGGGCTCGCCCGGCCGCGTATCATGCGGGCTCTGCGGCCCGGTCGTCCCCATGCAGCCGCCGAGGACATTGGCGCAGATGACGAAGAAGCGGTCGGTATCGATCGGCAGGCCCGGGCCGACGAGGTTGGACCACCAGCCCGCCCGCCCGGTCAGCGGATGGGTTTCGGCGACATACTGATCCCCCGTCAGCGCATGGCAGATGAGGATGGCGTTGCGCCGCCCGGCATCGAGCGTGCCATAGGTGCGGTAGGCGACGGTGAGGCTCGCCAGCCGGCGGCCGCAATCGAGCGTCATCCCTTCGGGGAAGCGGATGCTCTGATGCGCGATCTCGGCCAGGGGTTCCACTTGGTCCATCGCATTCTGATAGGATGCGGCGCGCCCGCCGGCAATCCGGCGGCGCGGCGCGGCAGGCAGACCGGCTCGGCGGCCATGCCGGGCGACGGGCGGGCGGCGGGCGCTTGCGTCCCCGCCCCGTTCCGCTATCACTCAAGAGACGCAGAAACTGCCGGTTTGTGATCGATGCCGCCCTCCACCGAAACCCTCGCCGAAGCGGCCCCCGAGCCGGCCGCCGAGGCTGACCCTGCCGCAGCCACCTCGCCGGCCGACCAGCTCAGCGCGCTCCGCGCCGAGCTTGACCGGCTGGACGATCGCCTGCTCGACCTGCTGATGCAGCGCGCGCGGGTGGTGGAGGATGTGGCCGCCACCAAGCGCGGCGGCGCGGGGCCGCTGCGCCCCGGGCGGGAAGCCGCCATCCTGCGCCGCCTGCTGCGCCAGCGCACCGGCGCGCTGCCGCCCTTCGGCGTCATTCGCATCTGGCGGGAAATCTTTGCCGCCTCGGTCGCCCAGCAGCAGACCATGCTCGTCGCTGTCTGCGATCCGGCCATGGATGGCCGCTTCCAGGCCGCGGCGCGCGAGCATCTCGGCGCGCTGACGCCGATGCGGGTCTATCGCAGCCCGGCCCAGGCGATCGGCGAGGTGGTGGAAGGCCGGGCGAGCGTGGCGGTGCTGCCGCTGCCGGGCGAGGCGGCGGGCGAAGCAGCCGCCGGCCCCGGCTGGTGGCCCGGGCTTCTGCAATACAATACCAAGGGCCGCATCCATGTGGTGGCCCGCCTGCCCTTCTGGACCGCGCGGCCCGAGGGCACGGCCTCGGTGCAGGCGGTGATCATCGCCAGCGCCCCGCCCGATCCTTCGGGCGAGGATATCTCGCTGCTCGCCCTCGAAACCGATCCCCGCGTCAGCCTCGGCTCGCTCTCGCAATCGGTGACGGCGGCGGGCTTCACCCCGCTCTCCGCCCTCGTCAACCGCCCGGCGGGCGCGGGCATCGCGCAATTCCTGCTCGAGGTCGATGGCTTCGTCGCGGCGGATGATCCGCGGCTCGGCCGCATCGCGGGCTTGCAGGAACCGGCGGTGATCGTCGGCGCCTATGCCGTGGCACTCAGCGGGGAGCAGGAGGCATGAGCGGCCCGCGCCTGCCCGAGCCGCATGCCGCGATCATGGCGATCGCGCCCTATGTCGGCGGGGAATCGAGCCTGGCCGGCGTTGCCCGCGTCATCAAGCTCTCCTCCAACGAAGGCGCCTTCGGCCCGCCGCCCGCAGCCCGTGCCGCCATGGCGGCGGTGGCCGAGGGCATGGCGCGCTACCCCGATGGCGGCGCGCATCGCCTGCGCGAGGCGATCGGCGCCTATTTCGGGCTCGATCCGGCGCGCATCGTCTGTGGCAACGGGTCTGACGAGATCCTCAACCTGCTCGTCCTCGCCTATGCCGGCCCCGGCACCGAGATCCTGATGTCGCAATACGGCTTCTCGATCTACGAGATCTTCGGGACGCTCGCCGGCAGCCGCGTCATCAAGGTGCCGGAGCAGGCGATGGTGCCCGATATCGACGGGCTCATCGCCGCGGTGACGGAGCGGACCCGCATCGTCTTCATCGCCAATCCCAACAACCCGACCGGCGCGCTGATCCCCGCCCCCGAGCTTGCCCGGCTGCGGGCGGGCCTGCCCTCGCATGTGCTGCTGGTGATCGACGCCGCTTACGCCGAATATGTCGAGCGGGCGGATTACGATGCCGGGCTCAGCCTCGTCGAGGCCGGGCAGAACACGATCATGACCCGCACCTTCAGCAAGATCTGGGGCCTGGGCGGCGCCCGCCTCGGCTGGTGCTACGGGCCGCCGGCGATCATCGACGTGCTCAACCGCCTGCGGCCACCCTTCAACGTCAACAAGACGGCGGCGGAAGCGGCGGTCGCGGCACTCTCCGAGCCACGCTGGGCGGAGATTTCCCGCGCCCATAACACCGTCGCCCGCGCCCGCATGGCGACGGCGCTGACGGAGGCCGGCATCCATGTCTGGCCCTCCGAGGGGAATTTCCTCCTCGCCGATTTCGGCACCGCCCAGGAAGCGCGCGCGGCGGATGCGGCGCTCAAAGCGGCGGGGATCATCGCCCGCATGGTCGGCTCCTACGGGCTGCCGCATTGCCTGCGCATCACCATCGGCACCGATGAGGAATGCGGCCTCGTCATCGCCTGCCTGCAAGCCTTCAAGGCGCGCGCCAATGCCGCGGCGGCCGGGGCCCATGGCTGAGGAGCATCCGCCGGTTTTCCAGCGGCTCGCGCTCGTCGGCCTCGGGCTGATCGGCAGCTCGGTCGCCCGCGCGGCGCGGGAGAGCGGGGCGGCGGCGGAGATCATCGCCACCGATGCGAGCGCGGCGGTTTGCGCCCGGGTGCGCGCGCTCGGCATCGCCGACCGGGTGGAGGAGGATGCAGCCCAGGCCGTCGCCGGGGCCGATTGCGTCATGCTCTGCGTGCCGGTCGGCGCGCTCGCCGAGGTGATGGGCCAGATCGCGCCGCATCTGGCGCCGGGCGCGGTTCTCACCGATGTCGGCTCGACCAAGCTGTCGGTGATCCGCGATGTCGGCCCGCTGGTGCCGCAGGGCGTGCATTTCGTCCCCGCCCATCCGCTGGCGGGCACCGAGTTCTCGGGCCCCGATGCCGGCTTCGCGACGCTTTTCCAGGGGCGCTACTGCCTCATCGTGCCGCCGGCGGGCACGGAGCCGGCGGCCGTCGCCCGCCTCCGCGCGCTGTGGGAGCGGTTGGGCGCCATGGTGGAGGAGATGGAGCCCGCGCATCATGACCGGGTGCTCGCCATCGTCAGCCACCTGCCGCATCTCATCGCCTTCACCATCTGCGGCACGGCGGACGATCTGGCCGACGAGACGCGCCAGGAAGTGCTGCGCTTCGCCGCCTCCGGCTTTCGCGATTTCACCCGCATCGCCGCGTCTGATCCGGTGATGTGGCGGGACGTTTTCCTCAACAATCGCGAGGCGCTCTTAGAGATGCTGGCCCGCTTCACCGAGGATGCGCAGGCGATGGCCCGCGCCATCCGCTGGGGCGACGCTGGCTATATCGAGGACCGGGTGCTGCGCGGGCGCAAGATCCGCCGCGGGCTGATCGAGATCAAGCAGGCGTAAGGTCGGTCAGATCTTCTTTTTCTGGAGAAAAAGAAGCAAAAAGACTTTCATTCTGGATACCGCACGGAACGGCTATCCGGTTCTTTCTTACAAGAAAGAACGTCTTTCATGCTTCCCCGCCGCCGCGCGCCTTGGGCAGGGTGATGACGAAGCGGGCCCCGAGCACGGCCTGATCCTCCCCGCGGCGGTTCTCGGCATGGATGCTGCCGCCGAGCGCCTCGATGATCTGCTTGCTGATGGATAAGCCGAGGCCGGAATGCTTGCCGAAGCTCTCGCTCGCCGGGCGTTCGGAATAGAAGCGCTCGAAGATGCTTTCGAGCTTGCCTTCCGGAATGCCCGGCCCCTCGTCGGACACGGTGATCTCCACCAGCCCCTCCGGCAGGTCGCGGGCGGCGAGTTCAATGAGCCCGTCCGGCGGGCTGAAGGACCGGGCATTGCCGATGAGATTGCCGAGCACCTGGGCGAGCCGCCCCTCGACCGCGGCGACCATCAGCCCCGGCTTCACATCCTCCCGCAGGCGGAGCCGCGGCGCATGGGGGCCGCGCGTCGCATCGTCGATATCAGCGAGCGCGCCGAGCATGGCGGTGATATCGAGCCGCTGCGGCGCGGCGCGGGAGATCTCGGCATCGACCCGCGAGGCATCGGAGATATCGGTGATCAGCCGATCGAGCCGGAGCACGTCATCCGTCATGATGGCGAGGAGGTTGCGCCGCTGCCCGGCATCCTCCACCCGCCGCAGCGTCTCGATCGCGCTGCGGATGGAGGAGAGCGGGTTCTTGATCTCGTGCGAGACATCGGCGGCGAACCGCTCGATCGCATCCATGCGCCCCCAGAGGGCGGCGGCCGAATCGGCCAGCGCCTGGGCGAGCACGCTCAGCTCGTCCCCGCGCGCGAGCAGCCCCGGCGGCACCGTGCCGGTGCGGCCCTGGCCCTCGCGCATGTTCTCGGCCGCGATCGCGAGCTGCAGGATCGGCCGCGCGATCGTCTGCGCCAGATACCAGGAGAGCAGCACGGTGAGGATGAGGGCGACGAAGAACAGGCCGAGGATCGAGATGCGGACGGAAAGCACCGCCTGATCCACCCGTCGCGCATCATGGGTGAGCAGGATCATCCCGACCGTCTGGTTATCATGCGTCACCGGCTCGGCGACCGTCACCAGCAGCCGCCCATCCGGTGTGCGGCGGATATAGGGCGGCACTTCCTGGCCGGAATCCTTGCCCCGCAGCGCGAGCACGGCCTTGAGATCGGGCTGCCAATCCGCGCCATCCGCCTTGTCGAGCTGGCGGACGGGAATGCCCCCCGCGGTCGGCGCCCAGGCGAGCACATGATCGTAGAGCCAGCTCACGATGCGGGTGAAGAGCCCGCCCGAGGCCGGTGGCGGCAGCGGCTCCGTCACGATCGCGCCGCCCGCCCCCGGCCGCACCTGGCTATCGGCGAGGATATTGCCGTCCGGCCCGAAGAGGCGGGCCTGGGCAAAAGGCGTCGGGTCCGTCAGGCGGTAGAGCAGCGGCCGGGCGAGATCGGGCACCAGCGCCGCATGATCGCCCGAGGAGGATTGCTGCACCGCGCTTTCGCCGAGCGCGCCGGCATAGATCCGCGCCTGTTCCCGCAGCGCCGAGATATCGGCGTTCATCAGCCCGTTCTGATACTGGTCGAGATAGAGCAGCCCGATGACGAGCAGGGCGAGCGGCAGGGCGTTGACGAGCAGGATGCGGCGGAGGAAGGGCGAGGCGAGCCGCCGCCGGGGCGCCATCGCCGGCTGCGAGGCGGAGCCCGCCGCCGCCTGGGCCGGCTTGGCGATGGCGGCCCCGTCCGGCATCAGTTTTCCTTGTAGCGGTAGCCGATGCCGTAGAGCGTCTCGATCTGGTCGAAATTGTCGTCCTCGACGCGGAACTTCTTGCGCACCCGCTTGATGTGGCTGTCGATCGTCCGGTCGTCCACGTAGATATTCTCGCCATAGGCGGCGTCGATCAGCTGATCGCGGGATTTGACCATGCCGGGCCGCGCCGCCAGCGCCTTGACGAGCAGGAATTCCGTCACCGTCAGCTGGATATCCCGCCCCTTCCACAGGCATTGATGCTTGGTCTCGTCGAGCGTGAGATCGCCGCGCACGATGACGCCCGAGGGCGTGACGCCCGAGCCCTCGGCGCGGCTCACCTCGTTCCGCCGCAACAGCGTGCGGATGCGCTCCAGGAGCAGGCGCTGGCTGAAGGGCTTCTTCATATAGTCGTCCGCGCCGAGGCGGAGCCCCATCAGCTCGTCCACCTCCTCGTCCTTGCTGGTCAGCATGATGACCGGCATGGCGCTCCTCTGCCGCAATCGCTGGAGGAGTTCCATCCCATCCATCCGCGGCATTTTGATGTCGAGCACGGCAAGGTCGGCCGGGCGGGCGATCAGCCCTTGCAGCGCGCTTTCGCCGTCGGTGAAGGTGCGCACCTGGAAGCCCTCGGCCTCCAGCGTCATGGAGACGCTCGCCAGGATGTTGCGGTCATCATCGACGAGCGCGATCGTGTGTTTCATCGAAAACCAGCTTTCGCCTTGGGCGGCCCGGCGAGAGGAGCGAGCCGAAAGACTCTCTCATAACCGCTCTCGGCCCGCCGCGCCATCGCGCGAAGGCCGGTGGCGCGGATCACATCCCGCTCAGAAAAGCCCCTGCAACCGCGCCTGGGCGAAGGCCGCGATGGTGATGCCGTCGCGGATCTCGCCCGCCACGATCATCCGCTCCACCGCGGCGAGGGGGAAGCTTTCGGCCCGCATATCCTGCTCTTCCGGCTCCGGCGCCGCCGCCTCGGCCACCAGGCCGCTCGCCAGAAACACATGGCCCTTCTGGTTCGAATAGCCCGCCGCCTGAAAGAGGGTGCCGATCAGCCGCATCTCGGCGGCGATCAGCCCGGTCTCCTCCCTCAGCTCGCGCGCGGCGAGGGAGGCGGCATCCTGGTCCTCGCCCGGCTCCAGCGTGCCCATGGGAAATTCCCAGACGCGCTCGGCCACCGGATAGCGAAACTGTTGCACCAGATGCAGCCGGCCATCCTCGTAGGGGCAGATCACCGCGAAATCCGCCCGCTCCAGCACCGAATAGATGCCCTCTGCGCCATCGAGCCGGCGCACCCGGTCCTCCCGCAGGCGCAGCCAGCGGTTCTCATAGACGAGACGGGTGGAAAGCTGGGTGATGGCATCGGCCATGCTTACCTCGCGCGGCGAAAGGTCAGGTTGTAGCGGAAGGGGCCGAAGAGCGGGTCCGCCCCGCGCCGGATCGGTCGGATGCCGTGGAAGAGCAGCCGCGCCGGCCCGCCGAAGACGAGGACATCGCCGCTCGCCAGCGGCAGGGGGCGGGGCTTATCCGCCCTCTCGGCGCCGCCGATGAGGAAGAGCGCGGGCAGGCCGAGCGAGACCGAGACGATGGGCTGGGCGAAATCCTGCTCGTCGGCATCGCGGTGCAGCCCCATGCCGCTGCCGACCGCATAGCGGTTGATGAGACAGGTATCGGGCGTGAAGCCGGCGAAGCCCGCGGCAGCCGCAGCACCGGCGGCGAGCGCCTGGAAGGCATCGGGCATCGGCGGCCAGGGCCGGCCGCTCTCCGGATCATGGCTTTCGTAGCGGTAGCCGCGGGCATCGCTGATCCAGCCGCAGGCCCCCGCGCTCGTCATCGCCGCGGCAAGCTGCCCGCCCCGCCGCGTTTTCATGAAGCGGAAGGGGGCAGCGGCCTCGATTGAGCGGATAAGCGGCAGGAGGGCGGCGGGCTCGGCGAAGCCCGGCAGCAGGCGCATCCCGCCCGGCAGCGGGGCTTGGGCCGCGGGCGGCGCGAGGCCGGCGCTTGCGAAGAGATCGCTCAGGCGGGTTGCGGCAGGGTGAAGAGCCGCGCGACCTCGGTGAGCGAGGCGGCGGCCGGGTGGCGCTGGCCGGCCAGGGTGCCGTCTTCCGCCCGCACCAGCTGGCAGGTGCGATAGCCGGCGGCGAGCGCGGCATCGAGCTCGGCCTCGACATCAGAGAGGAAGAGGATGAGCCCGGCGGGCAAGCCGATCGCCTGGCGGATGGCGCGAAAGCTCGCCGCCTCGCGCTTGGCGCCGATACGGGTATCGAAGAAGCCGCGAAACAGCGGCACCAGATCGCCATCCTGGCTATGGCCGAAGATGCCGCGCTGCGCCTCCTCCGACCCCGAGGAATAGACGTAGAGCGGCAGCCCTTCCTGGTGCCAGTAGCGCAGCAGCGCCGGCACCTCCGGGTAGAAGGCGGCGGTCAGCGCGCCCGAGGCATAGCCCTCCCGCCAGATCAGCCCCTGCAAGGTCTTGAGCGGCGTCACCTTCTCGTCGAGATCGCTCCAGCGCTGCAAGGCCGCCAGGGGATCGGCCTCGGGGGCGAGGGCGCGGGTCTCCGCTAGCAGCGCGCGCACCTCTGCATCCTCGGCGTGGTCTGCGAGGTACTCGGCCATGCGTGCTCGGGCGAAGGGAAACAGCCTCTCCCGCACCATGCTGATGGGGGCGACGGTGCCTTCGATATCAAGCAGCACCGCCTCCACCGGATGCAGCGCCACCACCCCGGCCTCTTCCAGGCCCAGCTCTTCCCGCTCGGCCTTGCTCTCGATCCCGGATCCGGACACGGCGGCGCCTCAGGACGCCGGGAAGCGGCGGCTGATGTCATTCCCAGTGAAATGGGGCACCCAGCCGGAGGTATCGGTGAAGATGCGGAGCGCGGTGAAGAAGGGCCGCTCGCCGGCATCGAACCAGTGCTTGATATTGGCCGGCACGCTGATGAGATCGCCCGCGGTGCAATGCGCGTCGTAGATCCGCCCGTCCAGATGCAGGATGAAATTGCCCGAGCCATGGACGAAGAAGCGCACCTCGTCCTCGGTATGCAAATGCTCCTGCAGGAATTTCTCCCGCAGCGCCCCGGCCTGCGGATGATCGGGGGTGAGCTTGATGACATCGGCCGAGCCCGCGCCCGTCGTTCCCATCAGCGCATCGAGATAGGGGCGGTAGGCGGCGAGGATGGTCTCCGCCTCGTCATCCGGGGCAAGCGTCACCGGGCTTTCCCAGCGTTCGAAACGCACCCCGATGGCGCCAAGCTCGCGGGCGATGGTCTCGCCATCCTCGGCGCGCAGCAGCGGCGCGTCCGGCGCGTCGTCCCGGTAGATGGTCAGGCGGCTCATGCGAGCTTCCTCCGTTCGATTTCCACGGCGAGCAGGAATTCCAGCGCTTCCAGCCGATAGAGCGCGGCTTTGATATCCGCGCCCCAGACATAGACGCCATGGCCGCGCAGCACATAGCCGATCGGCGCCCGCCCGGCGCGCAGCAGCGGCGCGATCTGGGCGGCGAGGCGCGGCATGTCCTGATCATTGGCGATCACCGGCAAGGGCACCGAGACCTCATGGCTGGTGATGGTCTCGCCCCAGGCTTTGAGCACCTCATAGCCGTCGAGCCGGATCTCCGCCGCCTCCGGCCGGGCCATGGTAAGCGCGGTCGCCGCCACCGAATGGCCGTGCAAAACGGCGCCGACGCCAGGGAACAGAGCATAGAGCTGGCAGTGCAGCAGGGTCTCGGCCGATGGTTTGAGGCCGGGGGTGAGGCTCTCCCCGGCGAGATCCACCGCCATGATATCCTCGGGCGTGAGGAAGCCCTTATGGGCACCGCTGCGGGTGATGGCGAGGCGATCGGGGGTGAGGCGGGCGCTGAGGTTGCCGGCAGTCGCCGGAACCCAGCCGCGGGCATCCATCCGCAGGCCGACGGCGACGAGCGCTTCGGCGATCGCGCGCGGCACCGCGCAGCCCGCGGCAGGGCTGGGCTCGATCGGCCGCTCGGCGGCCAATCCGCGGCCGAATCTCTCCTCGGCCGGGGCCATCGCGCCCGCGCCTTCTGCATCCGCCATCATCGCTCGGTTCCGACTTCGAAGCCGCGCCCTACAAAGGCCGGAGGATTAGTGGCGAACGGTCTCGGCCGGGCGATTGGCGGTCGTCGCCGTGCCGCTTTCGCCGGGGGCGGCGATGCGCTCGGCCGGCTTGTCCTGCGCCATGGACGCATCGTCATCCTCGGCCATGTTCTTCTTGAAGGATTTGATGCCCTTGGCGAAATCGCCCATGAGATGGCTGACCTTGCCGCTGCCGAACAGCAGGAGCAGGACCAGGATGACGATCAGCCAATGCCAGATGCTTAACGAGCCCATTTTGCCTCCCTCGGGGTAACCGCCCCCAAGCTCCCTGTCAGATGTCACGCGGGCGGCAGCACGGCAAGCCGAAACCCGAGCGCGCCCATCATAAAGCGAGCGGCCGCGCTCCGCCAGTTACCGTGCCGCAAGATGGCCGGCGGCGGCGGCGGCGGGGTTTGTCCACAGCTTTCTTCGCGGCAGGCAGACTCAAGCATTGGCGTGGATCGCAGAGGGGGCTACATTATCTAGTAGTGAAGCAGCGAGGGACCACGAGATGGAGTGGAATGAGGCGATCATCGCTGAATTAAAGTCTCTGTGGGACCAGGGCTTGTCCACCGCCGAAATCGGCCGCCGGCTGGGCATTTCCAAGAATGCTGTGGTCGGCAAGGCGCACCGGCTGGATCTCGCCGGCCGCCCCTCGCCGATCCGCCGGGCCGAGCGGCCGGTCGGCACAGCCGCCCCCGCCGCGCGCATGACGGGGCCGACGCTTGCCCCGCTGCCTTCGGCCGCCGTGGCGGCGGCGGAAGCGCCGGCGGCGGAGACGGCATCCGCCGCGCCCGCGGTGGAACTGCCGGTGGCACGCCCCGCCAAGGCCGCGCCCGCCACCGCGCGGCGGCTTGCCGCCGTCGCGCCGAGCCCGGTCGCGCGGGTCTCGGCCTGCTGCTGGCCGATGGGCGAACCGGGCAAGCCGGGCTTTCACTTCTGCGATGCCGCGGCGGTTGCCGGCAAACCCTATTGCGCCGAACATGCGCAGCTCGCCTATGTGAAGATCCGCGACCGGCGGGAAGACGCGGCCTGACCCGCCCGGCCCCGACCGCTGCGTAGCGGAACGCATGCTGGCCTATTGTTTATGCGCGCATCTTCGCCTGGCCAGATAACTCCATCCGGCCAGGATCTCCTCCAGGGTCCGGCCTCGGCTCGCCGCCAGCGTTGAGCGCTTGCGCGGGCCATTCGGTCTCCTGGCCCTCGGCCAGGCCGCGACAAAGGCCCGCCCATGCAGACGCCCCCCGTCTCACCCTCGCGCTTCCTCTGGCCCGCGGAAGCCCAAGGACCACGGTTGCAAGCTGGTTCCACCGCCTGCCCCAACTGCGGCGCAGCGGGCGAAAAGCCGGTCATCTGCCTCTCGGACCCCGCGGCAGACTGGGCCTGGCGCCTGCTCGCTTGCCCTGGCTGTGGTGCGGGCTTCTATGAGGATCAGGCGGTCGTCGATTACGCCGCCGAAGGCATGTCGGCCGCCTCCACCGCCTATTTCCTGCAACAGGGCGCCGCCCTCGGGGTATTCGCCGATATTCTCGCCCATATCCGCAAGCCGCCGGGAAGCCGTTACGTCGAGATCGGCTGCGGCGCCGGCTTCGGCCTCGATGCCGCGCGGCACGCGATGGGCTGGCAGGCGCGCGGCATGGACCCGGCGGCGCTTTCCGCCCTCGGCCGGGAACTCCTCGGCCTCGATATCAGCCCCGCCTATTTCGATGCCACCACGGTCGCGGACAGCAGCTGTGACGTGGTGATGGCGACCGAGGTGCTGGAGCACCTGCCCGATCCGCTCGGCTTCCTGAGGGAGATCCGCCGCGCGCTCCGCCCCGATGGCATGGCCGTGCTGACCACGCCCGATCTCGCCGCCGTGCGGCCCGCCATCGCCAAGACGGCTCTGCAGGCGACGATGACGGTCGGGCTGCACCTCATCCTGCAGAGTGCCGCGAGCCTTGAGCTGACGCTCCGCCGCGCCGGCTTCAGCCATCTGCGGGTGATGAGCGACGGTTGGCGGCTGACCGCCTTCGCGAGTTGCCAGAGCTTCACGCTCGAAGAGGATGCGGCCGCGCGCCAGACGCGGGTTATCCGCTACCTGGCCGATCGGGCCGAGGAGCGGCGCGAAGCGGATGACCTCTATATCGGTTTTGCCGGGCGCGGCTTCTTCGCCGCCGTCTCCGCCGGGGATCGCGATACGGCGCGGCGGCTATGGCAAACGCTCGACCAGCGGCTGCGCGAGCGTTATGGAATCGTGATCGATACAATCACGACGCCGGTGATCGGCGCCACGCCAGCCGACGAGGCCGCGATGCGGGCGAAGCTGCCCTTCAACCTTGCTGTCATCATGCTCGCGCGCGCCTACCAACGCCTTGCCGAAGGGGAAACGCGCGCCGCCATTCTGCCGCGGTTCCAGGCCATTTCATCTGTCTGCGCGCCGCTGCTCGACTGGCTGATCCGTATGCAGATCAATGATATGCAGACGCGGCAGATCCTCTGGGTGGCGCGGGCCGAGGAGGTGTTGTGCGCGGCGGCTGCCGGGCAGGCCAGGACGGTCGGAACCCTGGCGCGGCTTGAAGAATCGCCCACCGGCGCGGGGCGGCAAGCCATCGCCGCCCGCGCACACGACTATCTCATCCATGCAGAACGGCCTTTCCAGGCGGCACGGCTGGCAAAACGGGAGGATATTGGCCATCTCCACCAGGCAGGGGCCTTCTCCCTCCGATCCTTCGCACGCGCGGGCGGGCGCGAGATTTTCTACCGAATGAGGCAAAGCTTACGTGGCGGCTGACCAAGACCCTCCTGCAACGCAACAAAAACCGTCGCTCCTCAGCGAAGCGCTGACCTGGCGCATCCTGCTGCACCGCTTCCGCCATGCCGAGAACCGCCCGCTGGCTGCCTGGAACCTCAGCCGCCATGCGCTCCGCGCGATCCGCGGCCGGGCCTGCCGGGCGGCGCATCTCCTGCGCATCGCCGCGCATGAGGGGCGCGTGCTGGCCCGCATCGGCCTCGCCTATCCGCGCGGCTTCCTCCGCTCCCCGCATCAGGTGGTAGAGCAGATCGCGGGCCAGGGCCGGCCGCTCGGCCCCGAGGTCGTCGTCTTCGTGCATTTCGATGCGGCCGGGGCGGTGGTGGAGACGACGCGCGCCTTCATCCGCGGCCTCGCCGCGGCCGGGCTGCCCATCGCCTTCGTCACCAATTCCGGGCAGCTCGCGGAGGAGGCGCGGGTCTTCCTCGCCCAGCACTGCGCCGCCATCCTGATCCGCCGCAATATCGGCTATGATTTCGGCGCCTGGCGCGATGCGCTCGATACCCTCGGCCTGCCGCGGACCGAGACCCGCGCGATCTACATGATGAACGACAGCATGTTCGGGCCCTTCGCCGATCTCCGCCCGCTGCTCGACGCCATCGATTTCGACAAGGCCGATCTCTGGGGCGCCACCGAGAGCTGGCAGCACCACTATCACCTGCAATCCTTTTTCCTCGCCTGCGGGCCGCGCGTCATCCGCAGCCCGCAATGGTCCGCCTTCTGGCGCTCGGTGCGGCCGGTGCCGTGCAAGGATTGGATCATCCGCCACTGCGAGATCGGCTTCACCCGCGCCCTGGCGCAAGGCGGCATCCGGGCGGCGGCCCTCTACCCCACCCGCGCCTGCCTGCTCGACGGGGCGGAGCAGGCGCGGCTGCTCGCCTTAATCGAGGCGGACGCGGCGCAGGGCGGCAGCGATCCGCACCTGCGGCGGGAGGCAGAGCATGCGTGGCGGGTGCTGCGCGCGCTTCGCCGGGAAGAGGTCGGGCTCAACCCCTCGGTCGATCTCTGGCGGCAACTGCTGCGCGCCGGTTACCCCTTCCTCAAGCGCGAACTGTTGATGCGCAACCCGACCAAGGTACCGGATGTCTTCGCCTGGGAGGAGGAAGTGCGCCGCAACCTCGCGGCCGATGTCGGCCCCCTCGCGGCGGAGATCCGCGGCCAGCTCGGGGACCGGCTGCCAGCGGTCTGGGAGCCGGCGCTGCCTGAGCGGCCGGAAGCGCGGCTCAGCCCGGCGGCCTCGTAGAAGCGCCCCAGCGAGCGGCGGCGGCATCGTCGGCCGCTCGCGCCTCCACCCAGCGCGCGGCGCCATCGGCGAAATGCTCCTTCTTCCAGAAGGGCGCCGCGACCTTCAGCCAGTCGATGAGAAAGCCCGTCGCCTCCAGGGCTGCCGCGCGGTGCGGCGCGGCGGCGGCGACCAGCACGATGCGCCCGCCCACGGCCACGCGCCCGGTGCGATGCAGGATGGTGCCGCCGAGCAGGGACCAGCGGGCCTCAGCCTCCGCCGCCATGGCGGCGATCGCCCGCTCCGTCATGCCGGGATAGTGTTCGAGCGTCATCGCGACGATCGGCGCGCCCGAGCCCGCGCCTACGCCCGCGCGCACGAGGCCGAGGAAGGAGGCGATCGCCCCGGCATCCCCCGCCCGCGCCTGCAAGGTCGCGAGTTCGGCGCCCGGCTCGAAATCCTCGTCGCCGATGCGGATGTCGATCGCCATGGCTCAGCCGCCGGTGATGGGGGGAAAGAGCGCCACCTCGTCCCCCTCCGCCAGCGCCGCATCGGCCTCGGCGAATTCCTGGTTGATGGCGCAGCGCACCCGCGCGCCCTCGGCCAGCGCCTCGGCATAGCCCTCGCCGCGCGCGCGCAAGTGGCCGAGCAGCGCGCCGAGGGTGCGGATATCCGGAGGGAGCGCCAGCCTCTCCTGGCTGCGGCCGATACGCTCCCGCACGGAGGCGAAATAGAGCAGTTCGATCGCCAATGCCTCTTCCTCCCCGAGCCTGCGCCGCCGGCCCGTGCCGTAACCTGCCGGGCCGTGCCGCTTACTTCGGCGTAGTCAGCGTGCTGATGGTGCCATTCGGCATGACGAGCGTGCTCGTGCCATTGCCGTTGGGGATCAGGATGCCGCCGGTCTGGCCGCCGATCGGCCCGAGCGTCTGGTAATTGGCGGTGCCACCGGTGATCGTCGCCGGGCCTTGCGGCGTCTGTACCACGCTGCCGATCTTCGGCATGGTGAGCGCCGGCGGCGGGGTGAAGGTCTCCCCCGGATTGTTGGGCAAACTCGGCAAGGACGGCAGGGCCACCGGCGCCTGCGTGGCGGGCGTCTGCGTCGCGGGCGCGGTGCCCTTGAGGCCGGGCAGGGTGCTCAGGCTCGGGATCTGGCCAGGGCCGGAGGGCACCGGACCCAGCTGCGGCACGCCATTGCCGGAGAGGTTCATCTGCTGCTGGATCTGAGCGAGGCTCGGCATCGTCGGGATGGCGGTCGGCCATACCTGGCCGCTTTCGGGGGCGATAACGGGCGCCACCCCCGGCTTGCCGGTGGCCCGCTGCATGCTGAGGCTATCGCCCTTCGGCGCATTGGGGCTGCCGTTGATCGAATGCGTATCCGAGATGAAATGGCCGAAGCCCGTGCATCCGGAGAGAAGAAGAAGCCCGCTCAGCGCAATCCGCCGCATAAAGGTCACATCCTTGATCTTGGCCGAGAATGGGCCGGGCGCGGACCGGGAGCTGCCCGCCACGCGCACTCTGTTTCGCTTCAATGCCATGCCATGGCCCGGGCCTTCAAGGAAGCCGGTGCCCTCGCCTTATCCACCGGCCTCGGCCCGCCCCCGCCCGGCGCCGAGCCCGGTGTGCCGCAGGCCGGCGCGCAGATAGTCCCACCCGGTAATGACCGTCAGCAGCGCCGAGATCCAGAGCAGGATCACGCCGATCAGCCAGACCGGCAGCCAGCCGAGGCCGAGCAGACGGGCGGTGCCGTTGCCGGCGATAAGGAAGCCTAAAGAGGCCATCTGCGCCGTCGTCTTCCATTTGGCGAGGCGGGTGACAGGCAGGCCTACCCGGATCTCCGCCAAAAATTCACGCAAGCCGCTGACCAGGATTTCGCGGCACATGATGATGATGGCCGGATAAAGCCCCCAAGGGCCGAGCCGCCCGTCGCCCGCCAGCATGATGAGCACGGCGCCGACCAGGAGCTTGTCGGCGATCGGGTCCAACATGCGGCCGAGATCGGAGAATTGCTGGCGCGAACGGGCGAGCTTGCCGTCGAGATAATCGGTGATGCCGGCAAGCGCGAAGACCACGCAAGCCGCGAGATCCGCCCCCGGCAAGCCGACCGAGGCAAGCGCGATCAGCACCGGAATCGCGGCCATGCGGGAAAGGGTCAGCACATTGGGCAGATCGGTGAGCATCGCGCGAGCACACTAGTCCGGCGCCGCGGCTTAAGGAACGCCTTCCATGCGAACGCCCGGATGAAAATGCGCATAGATGCGCCGCGCGGTTTCGCGGTTGATCCCCCGGACCGCGGCGAGATCGGCGAGCCCCGCCTGCTTCACCCCGCGCGCCGAGCCGAAATGGTTGAGGAGCGCGCGCTTGCGCGCGGCCCCAATGCCGGCAATCTCGTCCAGCTCGCTCGTCACGATCGCGCGGGAGCGGCCGGCGCGATGGGTGGTGATGGCGAAGCGGTGCGCCTCGTCGCGCAGGCGTTGCAGGAAATAGAGCACCGGATCGCGCGGCGGCAGCTGGAAGGCTTCGCGCCCGGCCATGTGGAACCACTCCCGCCCGGCATTGCGGTCCGGCCCCTTGGCGATGGCGACGAGCGGGATATCCCCCACCCCCAGCTCCTCCATCACCGCTTGCGCCGCCGAAAGCTGCCCCGCCCCGCCATCGATGAGGACGAGGCCCGGCCAGTGCGGGTCGTCCCGGTCGGCATGTTCGCGCAAGGCCCGGCCGAAGCGCCGCTCCAGCACCTCGCGCATCATCGCGAAATCATCGCCCGGAGCGACCGGACCTTTGATCGCGAATTTGCGGTAGGCCTGCTTCATCAGCCCCTCGGGCCCGGCGACGACCATGACGCCATAGGCATTGGCGCCCATGATGTGGCTGTTGTCGTACACCTCGATCCGGTCGAGCGGGCTGGGCAGGCCGAAGAGTGCCGCCGTCGCCTCCAGAAGCTTGCCCTGCCCCGCCGTCTCGGCGAGCTTGCGTTCGAGGCTTTCGCGGGCATTGAGCTCGGCATGGGCGACGACGGCGCGCTTCTCGCCCCGCTGCGGCACGGCAAGGGTCACGGCGCGTCCGGCCTTGAGGGAGAGCGCCTCGGCGATCAGCGCCTCCTCCTCAAGCGGATGGTTGAGCAGCAGGAGCGGCGGCGGCGGCTTGTCCTCGTAGAACTGGGCGATGAAGGCGGCCAACACCTCGCCCAGCTCCTCGGCGCGGGCATGGGCGGGGTAGAAGGCGCGATTGCCGTTATTATGCCCGCCGCGCACGAAAAACACCTGCACGCAGGTCTGGCCGGCGATCTGGTAGCCGGCGATGACATCGGCATCGTCGAGGCTTGCCGGGTTGATCACGCCCGTCCCCTGGACATGGGCGAGGCCGCGGATACGATCCCGCAAGGTGGCCGCGCGCTCGAACTCCATCGCCTCCGCCGCCTGCTCCATCTCGGTGGCGAGCTGCTTCTGGATGGCGGCGGCACGGCCGCTGAGGAAGGCTTTGGCCTGCGCCACCAGGGCCGCGTAATCCTCGGCCGCGATATGGCCGACGCAGGGCGCCGAGCAGCGCTTGATCTGGTAGAGCAGGCAGGGCCGGGCGCGATTGGCGAAGACGCTGTCCGAGCAGGAGCGGAGCAGGAACAGCCGCTCGAGCGCGGTGAGGCTCTGATTGACCGACCAGGCCGAGGCGAAGGGCCCCCAATAGGTGCCCTTTCGGGTCTGCGCGCCGCGATGCTTCACGACTTGCGGAAACTCGTGATCCTCGGTCAGCATGATCCAAGGGTAGCTCTTGTCGTCCCGCAGCACGATGTTGAAGCGCGGCTTGAGGCGCTTGATGAGGTTCGCTTCGAGCAGCAGCGCCTCCGCCTCGGTATGCGTCGTCACGATCTCCATCGAGACCGTCTCCGAGACCATGCGCCGCAGCCGCTCCGGCAGGCGGGGGATCTGGGTATAGGAGACGACGCGCTTCTTCAGGCTGCGCGCCTTGCCGACATAGAGCGCATCCCCCTTGGCATCGAGCATGCGATAGACGCCGGGGACGAGGGGCATGGTTTCGAGCGCGCGCTCGATCACGGCAACGCCATGGGCGATGGAAACCGGCCGCGCCGCAGCTTCCGCCGGGCTCCCACCCAGGTCCGCCGGCGCGCTATCCGCCGCGCTGGCCGCGCCCTGCGGCACCCCGTCATTCGGATCCGTCGTCATCGCCCGATCGTCACCCGCCTCGCGCCCGCCGGCTGTGGGAGAGGCCTGTGGATAAGTTTGTGGAGCAAATTGCGCAAGTCTCAGCTTTCGGGCCGTTCAAGCGATGGAGGAACTGTGGACGAATCTGCCCGAAACATATTTATCTATCTGATTTACAAGGATAATTTTTTAGATCTCGACTCACGAATGGGTTACAAGTGAAACAATATCTTCATTTTTGAGCCGCTAGCCGCGGGGTGGAAAAAGCCGCGCCCGGTGCCGCTCGATCTCCACCCCGGCCGAGGCCGCATCCGGGAAAACCGCGAGCTTCTCCACCGTGATGCGGGCCGAAAGCACGCGCGGATCCTGCAGCGTCAGGCGGGCGATCTGCTCGGCCATCGTCTCCACCAGTTCGACATGGGCGCGGCCGATGAAGGAGCGGATGCGCCGCGCGAGGCCATCGTAATCGACCACGCGGCCGACATCGTCCGGCCCCACGCCCTCGGGGTGGTCCATCCCGTCATCGCGCATGGTGAAGGAGAGGTTGATCCGCACCGGCTGGCGGTGCCCGCGCTTCTCCTCGGGATAGACGCCGATGCTCGCCTGCAACACGAGGTCGCGGATGAAGACCCGCCTCAGGGGCATCGCCGTCTCGTCCGTCATTCGCTGATCTCCGCCCCCGAGGGCGCCCATTGCAGGTGCTGCCCGCCATCGAGCGCCAGCATCTGCCCGGTCAGCGAGGGCAAGGATAGAATGGCTGCGACCGCATCGCCGATCTCATCCGGCGAGGTGCCCTGCCGCAGCGGCACGGAGGCGCATTGCCGCGCGAAATCCTCCTCCGTCTGGCGCGGGCTCGGCATCGCCGGCCCCGGCCCGATGGCCATGACGCGGATGCGCGGCGCGAGCGCCAGGGCGAGGCTCTGCGTCAGCGCCCAGAGCCCCGCCTTGGAGACGGTATAGGAGATGAAATGCGGGGTGAGCGACCAGACCCGCTGATCGAGCATATTAATGATGACCCCTCGCGCCGCCTCGGGCAGCGCGCGGGCAAAGGCCTGGGAGAGCACCAAGGGGGCGCGCAGATTGGGCTCGATATGCCGGTCCCAGCTCTCGCGGCTCGCATCCCGCCACTCGTCCCGCTCGAAGGTCGAGGCATTGTTGACGAGGAGGCCGATCGGGCCGAGCGCCGCCTCCGCCTGGCCGAGCAGCGGAGCGACCTCGGCTTCCCGCGCGAGATCGGCGCCGAGCGCAACCGCCCGGCCGCCGCGCGCGCGGATCGTCGCGGCCAGGGCCTCGGCCTCGGCGGCGCTGGTATGGTGATGGATGGCGACCGCGAAGCCTTCCGCCGCCAGCCGTTCGGCAATGGCGCGGCCGAGCCGCTTGGCGCCGCCCGTGACAAGCGCCGCGCGTGGGATCCGGGTATCGATCATCGGTCTCTGTCTCTCTCCGCCATGCCTATCGCTTGGCCCGCGCGGCACCGCGCGGAGAGGAGCCAGCCTTGCCACGCCCGGCCCCGCCGCGGCGCTTGGCGGGGTCGTAACCGCCGCCGCCCGGGCCCAAGGGTTCGGGCATATACTCGCGCCGCGCCCGCGCGGATGCGGCGGGCGGCGGTTCGAGCCCGAGATCGAGCGCCTCCAGCCGCTTGAGTTCGTCGCGCAGCCGCGCCGCTTCCTCGAATTCGAGGTCGGCCGCGGCGGCCCGCATCCGCTTCTCGATATCGGCGATGGCGGCGCGCAGATCCTTGCCGACGAAATCCGACAGCCCGGCATCCTTGACCGGGGCGACGGTCACGTAATCCTGCTCGAAGACGCTCTCCAGCACTTCCCCGATCTGGCGGCGGATGGAGGTCGGCGTAATGCCATGCGCCTCGTTCCAGGCCTGCTGCTTCTGCCGCCGCCGCTCGGTCTCGCCGATCGCGGCTTCGAGGCTGCGCGTCATGTGGTCGGCATAGCAGATGACGCGCCCGTCCACGTTGCGGGCCGCGCGGCCGATCGTCTGGATGAGGCTCGTCTGGCTGCGCAGGAAGCCTTCCTTATCGGCATCGAGAATCGCGACCAGCATGCATTCCGGAATGTCGAGCCCCTCGCGCAGCAGGTTGATGCCAACCAGCACGTCGAACACACCGAGGCGCAGGTTGCGGATGATCTCGATGCGTTCGAGGGTATCGACATCCGAATGCAGGTAGCGCACGCGCACGCCCTGTTCGGTGAGATATTCGGTCAGATCCTCGGCCATGCGCTTGGTCAGCGTCGTCACCAGCACGCGGCCGCCGGCATCGCGCACGCGCCGCACCTCGGCCAGGAGATCGTCCACCTGATTGCCGACGGGGCGGATCTCGACCAGCGGATCGATCAGCCCGGTCGGGCGGATCACCTGCTCGGCGAAGGTGCCGCCCGTCCGCTCCATCTCCCACGGCCCGGGCGTTGCCGAGACAAAGACCGTCTGCGGGCGGAAACGCTCCCACTCGTCGAAGGTCAGTGGCCGATTGTCCGCGCAACTCGGCAGGCGGAAGCCGAATTCCGAGAGGACGGATTTGCGCGCCGCATCCCCGCGCGACATGCCGCCGATCTGCGGCACGGTGACATGGCTTTCATCGACGATGAGGAGCGCGTTTTCGGGGAGGTATTCGAAGAAGGTTGGCGGCGGGTCGCCCGGCGCGCGGCCGGTGAGATAGCGGGAATAGTTCTCGATCCCCTTGCAGGAGCCCGTCGTCTCCATCATTTCGATATCGAAAGTCGTGCGCTGGTTGAGGCGTTCGACTTCGAGGAGCTTGCCTTCCGCCTCAAGCTCGGCCAGCCGCTCCTTCAGTTCCGCCTTGATGCGGCCGATCGCCTGGGTCAGCGTCGGCCGTGGCGTCACGTAATGGCTATTGGCATAGACGGTGATCTGTTCGAGCGCGCCCGTCACCGTCCCGGTCAGGGGATCGAATTCCGAGATGCTCTCGATCTCGTCCCCGAAGAGGGAGACGCGCCAGGCGCGATCTTCGTAATGGCTCGGATAGATATCGACGACCTCGCCGCGCAGCCGGAAGGTGCCGCGCTGGAAGGCGGCGTCGTTGCGGCGGTATTGCAGTTCGACGAGGGCTTTCGCCAGCTTGTCGCGGTCGATCGTGCCGCCGACCTCAAGCTTGACGACCATCTTCGCGTAGGTCTCGACCGAGCCGATACCGTAGATGCAGGAGACCGAGGCGACGACGATGACATCGTTCCGCTCCAGGATCGCCTGGGTCGCGGCATGGCGCATGCGGTCGATCTGCTCGTTGATCTGCGCGTCTTTCTCGATATAGGTGTCGGTCCGCGGCACATAGGCTTCCGGCTGGTAGTAATCGTAATAGCTCACGAAATACTCGACCGCGTTCTCGGGGAAAAAGCTCTTCATCTCGGCATAGAGCTGGGCTGCGAGGGTTTTGTTGGGGGCGAGGATCAGCGTCGGCCGTTGCAAATCCTCGATGACCTTCGCCATGGTAAAGGTCTTGCCCGAACCAGTGACACCGAGCAGCACCTGGTCCCGCTCGCCGGCGGTGAGGCCGGCGGAGAGCGCGCGGATGGCGGTCGGCTGGTCGCCGTTCGGCTCGAATTCCGAGACGACCTTGAAGGGTTTGAGATGCGGCCGCACCGGCTGCTTCTCGGGCATGAAGAGCACGGGCGGCGTCGGGGAGCGGGCGGCGACCTGGGACATAGCGTGAACATAGTCTCCGGCCGCCGCCTTATCGAGGGGTCAGGCGCGCGGATCTGCCTTCAGCGCGAAAGCCGCTCCCAATGGTCGATCTCGAAGCCGAGCTGGGCGCGGGAGACGCCGAGATCGCCGAGCATCCGCTCATCCATGCGTTCCAGTTCGCGCCGGAGCGCGGCGGCGCGGGCATGGCGCCGGAGGCGGGTGAGGAGGCCGTTGACGAGCCGGCGCACAGCCTTCCCGGCACGCGGCCGGGGGCGGGCAGGCGCGCTGGCGGTCTGGCGGGCTTGGGCGGAGGACATGGCGGCCATCCTTGTTGCTGCGGGTCTTGCCGCCACCATGCCGCTGCGCGCCATCATCAGAAAAACGAATTGTTCTGATGATAGGAATCAAATATATTGATCCGCATGACCCGCCCCGCCACCATCGACCCCGACTTGCTGCGCGCCTTCACCCTCATCGCCGAGGAGCGCAGCTTCACCCGCGCGGCAGAGATCGTCGGCCGCACGCAATCCGCCGTCTCGATGCAGGTGCAGCGGCTGGAAGCCCTGCTCGGCCAGCAATTGCTGCATCGCGGCCGCGGCGGCACGGTGGAGCTGACCCGCCATGGCACCTTCTTGCTTGCCCGCGCGCGGGACATGCTCTGCCTCAACGACGATATCTGGCGCACCTTCCATAGCCCCGCGGTGAGCGGCGCGGTCAGCCTCGGCACGCCGGACGATTATGCCCTCCGCTTCCTGCCGCGCGTGCTGAAGCGCTTCGCCGAGGTGCATCCGCAGGTCGAGGTCGAGGTGGTCTGCGCCCCGTCCGAGGAATTGGCGCCCAAGCTGCAAGGCGGCGCGCTCGATCTGGCATTGCTGACCGGCGGGCTGGAGCCGGAGGGGATCGCGGCTGAGCGGCTATGGCAGGGGCCGCTCGTCTGGGTCGGCTCCGCCCGCCACGCGACGCAGCGGTTGGACCCGCTGCCTCTCGCCATCGCCACTGCTGGCTGCTCCTGGGGGCGCGCCGCGACGGAGAGCCTGCAAGCAGCCGGACGACGCTATCGCATCGCCTATACCTCGGTGACGCAGACCGGCACGCTCGCGCCGGTCATGGCGGGGCTCGCCATCACCGTCTCCTCCGCGGTCGATTTGCCGGATGGACTCGTGGTGCTGGGGGCGGAAGACGGGCTGCCGCCGCTGCCCGATTTCGGCATCGTCATGAGCAAGGCGCGGAATGCCCGCCAGCCGGTGACGGATGCGCTCGGCGAATATATCGCCGAGGTTTTCGGCCGCGAATTGCGCCAACCGGGCCCTGCCCTCTGCGCCTAGTCGAGCGCAGGCGCGAGGGATTTCGCCGCGCGGCGGCTATTCCGGCCCGGCGAGGGATTTGACGAGTTCGAGCACGCGCTTGCGCACCTCCGGGTCCGTCACCCGCGCGAAGGATTGCAGAAGCTCGGCCGCGTCCGGCAGCAGCGCCGGCTCGTCCCGCAAGGGGGCCTGGTTCTCATGCAGGGCATAGCCGCCCGCACCGCCCCCCGGCATGCCGCCGCCATAGGCGGGATAGGCGCCGGCGGTCGGAAAGCTCGGCAGGCCATCGAAAAAGTAATCCGCCGGAACGTCGAAGACGCGGCAGAGGTCGTAGAGGCGCGAGGCGCCGACCCGGTTCACCCCCCGCTCATATTTCTGGATCTGCTGGAAGGTGAGGTTCAGCGCATCGCCGAGCTTTTCCTGGGACATGCCGAGCCGGGTGCGCTGCTCGCGGATGCGGGCACCCACGTGAACGTCGATCGGGCTCGGTGCCGCATCTCCCTCGGTGGTCGCCCGCTTGCCCATGAAAGCCAAATCACCCGTCTGGAAAGGTCAATATTCTTCAACCAGAAGATGAATTAGCACGGGTTACGCCGCAACCGTAGAGAGAAAATTAAGAATTATGACGCCTTTGCCGCGCTGCGAGGGCAAGGCCGAGCAGCAGGGTGAGGAGCGCCAGCACGCCGGGACACCAGAGGCCGAGGCGGGAGAAGAGCGTCGGCGGCAAGGGGCCGGGCAAGGGCCGCACCAGGATGCCCCTCCGCCCCATGCCGATCCGCCCCAGCTCCCGGCCCGAGGCATCGAAGAGCGCCGAGATGCCGGTATTGGCGGCGCGGGCCAGCGGCAGCCCTTCCTCCACGCTCCGCATCCGCCCGGCCGCGAGGTGCTGGCGGGGGCCGGAGCTATTGCCGAACCAGGCATCATTGGTGACGAGGGCGATCCAGTCCGGCCGGTCCCGCTCACGGATGATCTCGCCCGAGAAGACCGATTCATAGCAGATGATCGGGCCGACCGGCGGCAGGCCGGGAATATGCAGGGTCTTGGGGCCGCGCCCGGGGGTGAAGCCCTGGCCGGGCAGAATCTGCATCGGCAGCCAGGCGGGCTGGTATTCCCCGAAGGGCACCAGGTGCCACTTGTCGTAGATGCCGAGGAGCGGCCCAGGCCCGCGCACCACGCCGAGGCTGTTGTAAATCCGCCCGAAGCGGCCGAAGCGCAGCATGCCGGAGATGACGGTGACATCCGGCCCCACCGCATCGGTGATGAACTGCCGCGCCGCCTGATCCGTCTGCAACAGGAAGGGCGAGGCGGTTTCCGGCCAGAGCAGCACCACCGGCAGGCCCGGATAGGCGGCATGCGCCTCGGCGACCGCCTGGGCGCTGAGCGCGAGGTAGCGGCGGAAGAGCGCATCCGCCGCCGCCTGGGTGGAGACGAATTCCGCCGTGCCATCACCTTGGATGATGCCGACCACGGCCTGCGGCTTGCCAGGGGTGGAGCGGGCGAGCCGCGCCCCACCCGCCCCGGCCCAGACCAGCATGAGCAACAGGGAGGCCACGAGCCCCCGCCGCCCGAGCGCCGGCAAGCTGGCGACGAGGACGATGGCGAGGGTGAGGCCGAGATCGCCGACCCAGGCGGCCGGCTGGATGAGGAGGGTGCCGAGCTTGCCCGGCACCGCCACATCGGTGCCCCAGAAGTTCCAGGGAAAGCCGGTCAGCACGAATTGCTGGGCGAGATCGGCGAGCGTCCAGGCCCCGGCCAGCACCAGGATGCGGGGCAGCCCTGACGGCGCACGATAGGCGAGCGCCGCCGGCACGGCGATGAAGAGCCCGACGACGAGCGCGAGGCCCGGCACGGCGAAAGGCACCAGCCACCAGAACTGCGCCGCCTCGATGAGGATCGGCTCGGTAATCCAATAAAGGCCGAGGCAGTTGAGGCCGAAGCCGAAGGCGAGCCCGATCAGCCCCGCCTGCCGCCAACTCCGCGCCTGGCCGATCAGCCGGAGCAAGGCCGGCATGCTGATCCAGAGGGCCGGCAGCAGGTAGAAGGGTGGCAGGGCGAAGGCCGCGACGACACCGAAAAGAAGAGCTAGGATCAGGAGCTTGCGCATGGCATGGCGGCTACAGAAGCCGCCCGGGCTTGGCAAGCGCCCGCACTGCGCGCCGCCGCCTTCCCGCCGACCGGCTGACAGGATTTGACGCATGAATGCCATCGCGGACGCCCCGACCGTCAAGGCCCCCGCCGCCGCCACGCCCGGCACCGGCGCCGCTCAGACCGGCCTCGCCCAGACCGACGTCGTGGGAGGCGATGCGGCGGCCTCCCCACTCCCCGCATTTCCAGCCGCACGGCCGCCGGAAGTATGGCCTGACCGATCGCCCGCGCCATTACCCGCGCCGCCCCTGCTCCTCGCCCTCGAAGCCGCCCAGGCCGGCTGCTCGGCGGTGCTGGCCGAAGGGCCGCGGATCCTCGCTGAACTCAACCGCGAAGGGCCGAGCGGGGAAGCGGCCTTCCTGCCCGGCATGGTCGCCGAACTCCTCGCAAGCGCGGGCCTCGCGCCGGGCGCGGTCGGCGCCGTCGCGGTCTCGGTCGGGCCGGGCAGCTTCACCGGCTTGCGCGCCAGCATCGCCTTCGCCAGCGGCTTCGCCGGGGGTGCTGCCCTGCCGCTGATCGGCGTGACCGCGGCTGAAGCCCTCGCCTCAGCGCTCGGCGAGATGCCGGGGCCCGATCTCTGGTGCGCGCTCGATGCCCGCCAGGGCCGGATCTTCCTGCACCAGGGCGGCGCGCCGGATGCCTGGCAGGTCGCCACGCTCGACGATCCGCCGCAACCGCGCGGCCCGATCCGCCTGACCGGCGATGGCGCGGCAGCCTTCGCCGCCGCGCTGGCGGCGCGCGGCGCCGCGGCGCGGGAGACCGGGGCGGTGAAGGCCGATGCGCGCGGCGTCGCCGCCGCCGCCTTGGCCCGGCTGCGCGGCGATCTCGCACCCCTCGCCCTGCGTCCGCTCTATATCGATCCGCCGCGCGCGCTGCTGCCCCGCGGCGGCCTGCGCCCGCCCCCCGCCGCGCCCGAGGCGGCATGACGGTCACGCGCATCGGGCCGGCCCATGCGCCGCTGGTGGCGGCGCTTCACGCCGCCGCCTTCCCTGGGGAAGCCTGGGATGCCGCCGCCTTCCAGCTACAACTCGCCATGCACGGCGTGCTCGGCTTCATGGATGCGCGCGGCGGCCTTATCCTCCTCCGCATCACCCTGGACGAGGCGGAGATCCTCACCCTCGGCGTGCATCCCCGCGCGCGGCGCAAGGGCATCGCCGGCGGCCTGCTGCGCGCGGCCATGGCGGAGGCCGCGCAGCTCGGCGCCCGCAGCCTCTTCCTCGAAGTGGCCGTCGGCAATGTCGCCGCCCGCGCGCTCTATGCCCGCGCCGGCTTCACCGAGGTCGGGCGCCGCCGCGCCTACTATGCCAATGGCGCCGATGCGCTGCTGCTGCGGGCGGATCTCTCACCGCCCGAGCCCCTCGGGTAGTCGCACACCCGGCATCCGCATGGCTTGCCAGGCGGGGCAGGCCGCGCCAGTCTTCCCGCCATGCGCATCCATATCCAGAATCACCCGAGCCAGCCGGCTGTCTTTACCGTGACCGAAGCCCATTGGGCGGAGGCCCTCGCCCGCGCCGGGGTCGCGCCCGGGCGCCACCGCGTAAGCTTCGGCGCCGGCCGCCCGGCCGAGGACTTTCCGCCCGCGGCGGCGGAGGTCGAGATCCTCATCGCCGGGCCCGGCGCCATCAAGCAGATGCTGCCCATGCTGCAACCGGCGGCAGCGCCGGCGCTCCGCCTCATCTTCTCCGTCGCCGCCGGGGTGGACATGCTGCCGCCTGAGCAGATGCCGCCCGTGCCCTATGCCAATAACCGCGGCGCCCATGCCGAGAAGGCCGGGGAATTCGCCGCCATGGCGCTGCTCATGCTGGCCAATGGCATGCCCGGCTGCATCGCCGACCAGCACCAGCGCATCTGGGGCCAGCGCTTCACCCGCGGCTTGCGCGGCCGCCGGCTCACCGTGCTCGGTCTCGGCTCCATGGGCCAGGCGGCGGCCGAGCAGGCGCAGCATTTCGGCATGCGGGTGACGGGGCTGCGCACCCGCCCGGCGCCGCACCCCGCCTGCGAGCGTGTGCTGCACACCGATGCGCTGGAGAGCGTGCTGCCGGAGAGCGAATTCCTGCTCATCGCGACGCCGCTGACCCCCGCCACCTTGCGCATCCTCGACCGTCGCCGCATCGCGCTGCTGCCGCCGGGCGCCTTCGTCATCAATATCGGGCGCGGCCCGTTGATCGACCAGCCGGCCCTCTGCGACGCGCTCGACGCCGGGCGGCTCGGCGGCGCCGTGCTCGACGTTTTCGATCCGGAGCCGGTGCCGGACGAGGATCGGGTCTGGACGACGCGGAACATGGTGATGACGCCGCATGTCTCGGTGGATGACGCGGAAAGCTACATCCCGCGCTCGCTCGATATCTTCTTCGCCAATCTCGCGGCTTTGGAACGGGGGGCGCCGCTCGTCACCCCGGTCGATTTCAGCCGGGGGTATTGAGGGGGAGGGCGGCGCGCGCCCGCATCGCCCGCGTCCGCACCATCATCCGGCCAGGTGACAGGACCGGCCTGGGATCTTCTCCGATGGGCTCAGCGCCCGCCGGAGACGGTGATGACCGTGCCGGTGACATAGGAGGCGGCGGGGGATAGCAGCCAGGCGACGGCCTCGGCGATCTCCTCCGGCTCGCCCACCCGCCCCATCGGCAGGCCGCTCGCCAGCGCCGCCGCGCGCATCCCCTCGGTCGCCATCTCGGTCGCTGTCATGCCGGGGGCGACGGCGTTGACGCGGATGCCCTCCCGCGCCACCTCGGCCGCGAAGCCACGGGTGAAGGTCTCGATCGCGCCCTTGCTCGCGGCATAGGGCACCTGGCCCGCAAGCCCTCCCAGCCGCGCCGCGACCGAGGAGAGGTTGACGATGCCGCCACCCGCGCCGCCACGCGCGGTGGAGAGCAGCTTGGCCGCTTCCCGCGCGCAATAGAAGCTGCCGAGGATGTTCACCGCGAAAAGCTGCGCCAGCGCCGCATCGGTCTGCTCGGCGATCGGTGCGGCAAGCCCGGTGATGCCGGCATTGTTGACGAGCCCGCCGAGCGGCCCGAGGCCTTGCGTCACCGCGCCGAACATGCGGGCGACCGCCGCCGGATCGGCGACATCGGCCTGCACGGCGATCGCCTGGCCGCCGCCGGCCCGGATCGCCGCGGCCACGGCTTCGGCTTCCGCTTCGCCACGGGTGTAATTGACCGCGACCGGATGCCCCATCGCCGCCAGGCGCCGGCAGATCGCGGCGCCGATGCCCCGGCTGCCGCCCGTGACCAGAATAGCGCGCGGGGCGGACATCGGCATCTCCTCTGCTCAGGCGGGTTCAGATCTTGGTGACATGCACCATATTCGTGCCGCCGGACTGGCGGAAGGGCACGCCCGCCGTCAACACGATCTGCTCACCGGGCTGGGCCATATTCTCCTGCCGCGCCTCCTCGCGCGCTTCCTCGGCGGCTTCGGTGAAGGAATCGACATCCTTGCCGATCACCGCATGCACGCCCCAGACGACGGCGAGCCGCCGCGCCGTCTCCGGCCGGGGGGTGAGGCCGAGGATCGGGCAATCGGGCCGGGTGCGGGCGACGCGCAGCGCCGTGACGCCGCTATCGGTGAAGGCGGCGATGGCCGGCGCCTTGATGGTATGGGCGATCTGCCGCGCGGCGGAGGCGATGGCATCGGGCGCCGAGCCTTCGGGCTCGGGGCAGGAGGCATCGGTGATCTGCCGCCAGCCGCCATCCTGCTCCACCCGCGCGACGATCCGGTCCATCATATTGACCGCCTCGATCGGATACTGCCCGGCGGCACTTTCCGCCGAGAGCATCACCGCATCCGCGCCGTCGAACACCGCGGTCGCCACGTCCGAGGCTTCCGCCCGCGTCGGCGCCGGGGCGGAGATCATGCTCTCCAGCATCTGCGTCGCGACCACCACCGGCCGGCCCATCTGGCGCGCGGCACGGACGATGCGCTTCTGCGCCAGCGGCACTTCCTCGGGCGGCAGTTCGACGCCGAGATCCCCGCGCGCGACCATCACCGCATCCGACAGGCGGATGATTTCGTCGAGATTTTCGAGCGCCTGGGGCTTTTCCATCTTCACCATGATCCAGGCCCGGCCGTCCGCGATCTCGCGCGCCTCGATCACATCCTCCGGCCGCTGCACGAAGGAGAGGCCGATGTAATCCACCCCGGCGTTGAGCGCGAAATCGAGATCCTGCCGGTCCTTCACCGTGAGCGCGGGAATGGGCAGCACGACATCGGGGACGTTGACGCCCTTGCGGTCGGAAAGCGGGCCGCCGAAGATCACCTCGGTTTCGAGATGATCGTCCCGCTTATGGGTGACGCGCAGGCGCAGCTTGCCGTCATCCAGCAGCAGATGGCTGTTGATCTGGGCGGCGGCGATGATTTCGGGATGCGGCAGGTTGACGCGCCGGGCATCGCCGGGCGTGGGGTTGAGGTCGAGCCGGAAGGTCTGGCCGGTCTGCAGATGCACCTTGCCGCCGCCGAAACGGCCGACCCGCAGCTTCGGCCCCTGCACATCGGCGAGAATGCCGATCGGCCGATCGAACCGCTTCTCGACCTCGCGGATCGAGGCGATGCGGGCCGCGTGGTCATCATGGCTGCCATGGCTGAAATTCAGCCGGAAGACATCCGCGCCGGTCTGGAACAGGCGGGTGATGATCTCCGTCGTGGAACTCGCCGGCCCGAGCGTCGCGATGATCTTCGTGCGGCGGCGGCGACGAAGCCGCTGTGAAGCGATCGGCGTGCGGTTGAGCGACATGTCGGGGCGTCCCAGTGCAGGAGGACAGGCCGAAGCCCGAAACAGAGAGAGACCGGGGCAGGCGCGGCAAGGCGGGATGCGACGTGCCGACCGGCTCCGCGCGCCATGAGCCACGGGTGCGCGCGGGAATCAACCCCCTCCCCTGCCGCGCCGCTTCTCCCCTCGCCTCTCCTTCCGCCGCCTCGGGCCTTGCCGGCTCAAGCGCCGCCCCGGCCACCCGGCGCGGCCTGGCCGATCCAGTGCGCGAGGCGGGCGGCCAGCGCTTCCGGCTCCCCCGCGAGGTGCAGCCGCTTGAGGCGGGCGGTCGCACCCGCGCGGAGCGTAATCGCTGCCTGACGCAGGCCGAGTTCGCGGGCGAGGAAGGCGATGAGCGCGGCATTGGCCGCCCCCTCCACCGGCGGCGCGGTGAGGCGGATCTGCAGCACGGCCCTGCCATCGGCACCGATCGAGACCCCGCCCTGCGCATCGCGCGCGGCGCGCGGCGTCAGCCGCACCGCCAGCACGAGGCCGTCCGCTTCCCGGCTGAAAGGCACCGCATCCATCTGCATCTCGACAATACTTAACGAAAAGTTTCTATTGCGGGACCGTATCATATCAGAACCTTACCGAGGCACTATGGCGACGGCGCGGCTTTGCGATTGTGGCAGCGGCTTGAGACCCGGGCGATGCTGCGCCTGGCGCCTGGCGGATCGCACCCGCCCGGCCGTGCTTGCCCGGTTGCAGCCCATGCTGGCCGAGGCGCAGGCGGCGCTCGCGGCCGGCGATACGCCCCGTGGCGAGACGCTGCTCGTCGATCTCCTCGAACTCGCGCCGGACGCCTTGCCCGCCCTCGCGCTGCTCGCCGAGCTGCGCCAGCGGCAGAACCTGCCGGTGGCCTCGGAGCGGCTGCTCCGGCGCATCACCGCGCTTGATCCGAACAACCTTGCCGCACTCCTCGCCCTCAGCCTCGCCCTCTTCGGGCGCGGGCGGCTCGACGAGGCAGAGGTCGAGGCGCGCAACGCGCTCCGCGTCGCGCCGGAAAGCCCGGCCGCACACAATCTCATGGCGATGATCCTGACGGAGGCGAACCGGCCGCAGAGCGGAGAATACCATTACCGCCAGGTGCTCGCGCTCTCCAATGCGCGAGACCCCATCCTGCTCGCCAATCTCGCCTGGAACCTCAAGAACCAGGGCCGCATGGCGGAGGCGCGCTCGCTCTATGAGGAATCCCTCGCCGCCGCGCCGCTGGTGCGCCAGACGCTGATCGGCTTCGCCCGGCTGGAAGAGGCCGATCGCCGCTTCGAGGCCGCCGCCGCCATCCTCGACCGCGCCGAGGCCGCCTTCCCCGCCGATCCGCAGCTGCGGCTGATCCGCGCGACGCTGCTCGGCCGCACCGGTCAAGGCGAGGCCGCGATCGCGCTGCTCGATGCGCTCGGCGAGACGCGCGAGCAGGGCCTGGGAGCGGCCGAACTGCTGGAGAAGGGCCGCCTGCTCGACAAGCTCGGCCGCCATGCCGATGCCTGGGCCGCCTTCGCCACCGGCAAGGAGCGGGCGCGCAGCCTCTCGGGCATCGCCTATGGCGATGCGGCGGCGGCGGCCGAACAGGCGCGGCTGCGCGGCTTCTTCACCGCCTCCCGCCTCGCGCTGCTGCCGCGCGCCGAGCGGCGGGCGGATGTCGCCGAGCCGCTCTTCATCCTGGGCTTCCCCCGCTCCGGCACCACCCTGCTGGAGCAGAGCCTCTCCGCCCATTCCGCCATCGCCGCCGGCGACGAGCTGCCGCTTGTCCACGAACTCACCCTCAGCCTGCCGCGGCTGCTCGGCAGCCCGCTCGCCTATCCGGAGGCGCTCTCGGAACTCTGGATGGGGGATCAGCGGCTCGGCCTCGATCATCTGCGCGATCTCTATCTCGGCCGCCTGCGGCAGATGGGCCTCGCCGCGCCAGGCCAGCGCTACGTGACGGACAAGATGCCGCTGAACGAGACGCATCTCGGCCTCATCCACCTCATCTTCCCGCAGAGCCCGCTGCTGCACCTCATCCGCCATCCGCTGGACGTGATGGTCTCCGCCTTCTCCAACCTCTTCACCCATGGCCATTGCTGCGGCGCCTCCCTCGAAACCGCGGCGCTGCATTACGCCCGCGTCCAGGATCTCATCGCCCATTACCGGGCCGAGATCCCGGCGCTGCGCTACTTCGCCATCCGCTACGAGGCGATCGTCAGCCGCCAGGAGGAGACGATGCGCGGCGTGCTCGATCTGCTCGGCCTCGCTTTCGAGCCGGCCTGCCTGACCTTTCACGAAAACCGCCGCTATGCCCGCACCGCGAGCTATGCCCAGGTGGCCGAGCCGCTCTACGATCGCTCCGTCGGGCGCTGGCGGCATTACCGCGCCGAGCTCGAACCCGTCCTGCCGATCCTGCGGCCGCATATCGAGCGGCTGGGCTACGACTTGTCCTGACGACGGCCAAGGCGGGCGCGAACAAGCCGCCCGCCGCCCGCTTGCGCAGGATCGAGGCCGCGGGCATCACTGGCGCGCGGCAGTGATCGGCGGCGGCTACAACGGCAAGGAGCGGGGCGCATGCAGCGCGAATCGATGGAATTCGACACCCTCATCATCGGCGCGGGCCCGGCCGGCCTCGCCGCCGCCATCCGCCTCAAGCAGCTCGATCCGCAAGCCAGCGTCTGCGTCGTCGAGAAGGGCAGCGAGGTCGGCGCCCATATCCTCTCGGGCGCGGTGATCGAGCCGCGCGCCCTCGCCGAGCTTCTCCCCGACTGGCGGGAGCGCGGCGCCCCGCTCGAGACCGAGGCGAAGGAGGACCGGTTCTATTTCCTCACCGAGGAGAGCGCCTATCGCCTGCCGACGCCGCCGCAGATGCACAACAAGGGCAATTTCATCGTCTCGCTCGGCGATGTCGTGCGCTGGCTCGGCCGCGAGGCGGAGGCGCTCGGCGTCGAGATCTATCCGGGCTTCGCCGCCGCCGGGCTGATCGAGGAGGGTGGCCGCATCGCCGGCATCGTCACCGGCGATATGGGGGTGGAGAAGGACGGCGCGCCAGGGCCGAACTTCCAGCCGGGAATGGAACTCCGCGCGCCCTACACACTCTTCGCCGAGGGCTGCCGCGGCAGCCTCTCCAAGCAGATCATGGCGCGCTTCGATCTGCGCCAGGGCGTCGATCCGCAGACCTATGGGCTCGGCATCAAGGAACTCTGGGAAATCCCGGCCACCAACCATCGGCGTGGCCTCATCGAGCATAGCTTCGGCTGGCCGATGGATAGCCGCACCTATGGCGGCTCCTGGCTCTATCACCTGGGCGATAACCTCGTCTCCTACGGCTTCGTCATCGGGCTCGACTATCGGAACCCCTGGATCTCCCCGTTCGACGAGATGCAGCGGTTGAAGACGCATCCGCATCTGCGGCGGCATTTCGAGGGCGGGCGGCGCATCGCCTATGGCGCGCGGGCGCTGAGCGAAGGCGGGCTGCAATCCATCCCCCGCCTCACCTTCCCCGGCGGCGCGCTGGTGGGGGATGCTGCGGGCTTCCTCAACGTGCCCAAGATCAAGGGCACGCATGCGGCGATGAAATCCGGCATGATGGCGGCCGAGGCGGTGGCCGAGGCCCGCGCCGCGGGCGCGGCCGAACCCACGGCCTTCACCGACAAGCTCCGCGCGAGCTGGCTGCATGCCGAGCTTTCGGCGGTGCGCAACATCCGCCCGGCCTTCGCCAAGTTCGGCAATCTCGGCGGCTTTCTCTATGCGGCGGCCGATACCGTGCTGCTGCGCGGCCGCGCGCCCTGGACCTTCCATCACCCGCATGCGGATAACGAGACGCTGGAGCCCGCGCGCGAAGAGCAGCGCATCGCCTATCCGAAGCCGGACGGCGTGCTCACCTTCGACCGGCTGTCCTCGGTCTTCGTCAGCAATACCAATCACGAGGAGAACCAGCCGGTGCATCTGCGCCTGCGCGATGCGGCGCTGTGGCGGCGGGAGAACTGGGAGAAGTTCCAGAGCCCCGAGAGCCGCTATTGCCCGGCCGGGGTCTATGAGGCGGTCGGCATCGAAGAGGGCGCCCCGCGCCTGCAAATCAACGCCCAGAACTGCGTACATTGCAAGACCTGCGATATCAAGGATCCGTGCCAGAATATCGACTGGTCCGTGCCGGAAGGCTCCGGCGGGCCGAACTATCCCGGCGGCATGTAATTTCCAGGGGGAGTGCACGCGTATGGACGACAATACCCGCATCGCCATGGAGGCGGCGGCCTTCCGCAGCCTCGTCTCGCATCTGCAAAGCCGCCCCGAGGTGCAGAATATCGACCTGATGAACCTCGCCGGCTTCTGCCGCAACTGCCTCGCGCGCTGGTATCGCGAGGCGGGGGAGAGCATGGGCGTCGCCATCACCGACGCCGCGGCGCGCGAGCATGTCTATGGCATGCCCTATAAGGAATGGCAGGAAAAGCACCAGAAGCCGGCGAGCCCTGCCCAGCAGGCGGCTTTCACCAAGGCCGAGGGCAGCAGCGCCGGCGCCTGAAGCGGCGCGCGGCCGCGGCCGTGCGCCGCGCGGATTGACCGCCGGGGCGGGGGCGGGCTACCTCCCCGCGCTCACGCGCGTTCAGGATAAAGGAGCTTGCCCATGGCGTTCGATTCCCCCGAAACCACCGACGCCGCCTCTCAGGGCAATATCGCGGCCGACCGGCTGCGCAGCATCATCGAGCGGATCGAGCGGCTGGAGGAGGAGCGCAAGGCCCTCGCCAGCGACATCAAGGATATCTACGCCGAGGCGAAATCGGCTGGCTTCGACGTGAAGGTGCTGCGCCAGCTCATCCGCATCCGCAAGCAAGAACCCGCCGAGGTCGAGGAGCAGGAGACGCTCCTCGATGTCTATCGCCGCGCGCTCGGCATGTGATCAAAAACGGGAGGGGCGGTCGCGGCCGACCGCCCTGCCCGATCACCGGTTCCGGCTGGCCAGATGGGCAGCCCTGCTCGCCCGCAGGTGCGAGAGAGGCCTTCAGAGCGGTGCGTTCCGCCTCCGCTCAGCCTGCCCGAAGATCTGCGATCTGTTCCTCAGCCTCTGCTTTGATCTTTTGGTCCCAATCTCGCGGCACATCGCGGTTGTCCGCCATGGTGTCGTACCCGCGCTTGCAGTAGTCGCGCTCTCTGGCAATAGCGCCGAGCTGCCTGCAGATGCCATCGAGGCAGCGAAACCTCTGGCCAAGATGACGTTTCTGGCCGGTCAGGCGTCCGGCCAGAAGCTCTCATCCATCATCTGCTCGAAGGACCAGGGGCATTCGGGTGGAAAGGTGGCTTTCGGCAACGCCGTTTCTGCGTAAGCCGCGCCGCGGGCGTCGAGGTAGGCATCCGTGATGGCTTCATCCAGCTTCGACCGCAGGCTGGGATTGTCCTTGAGGTGGCGATCGAGCGCGCGGCGCTGAGTGCTGATAGTGACCTCCCAGGACGCGCCTCGGCGCACCGGCTGGTATTGCCATTTGAGAAGATGGGTCAGCAGGACGGCGAGACGGCTGATCAGCTCGCGTTTCTCGGTGCGTCCCATGCTCTCGATCTCTTCGGCGATATGCTCGATGTCGGCCTGGGCGAGCTTGCCGGCGCGGAGCAGGGCGGCCTGCTCGTTGGCCCAGGCGTAGAAGTCGCGGTCGTAGAGAGACCCTTCAGGCATCTGCCTTGCCCCCTCAGAAGGTGCCGGCCTGGGCGGCTTTCTGGTCAGCGGCCCAGGGAGCATGTTCATAATCCGGCCGGTCGCCCTGATCCACGGGATCAGAGGGCTTAACGATCGTGTCGCTGCGAAACGCGACGGGCGGCTGCCAGACGGCGGGAACCGAGCCGTAGGCCCCGTAGGGATCGAACAGCGGTTGCTTGACGGCCGGCGCGGGTGGCGCGTCGTAGGAGGAGGCGGAGCGGATATTGCCCTGGGCGCAGGCGGACAGGCTGCAGCCCGCCAGCAATGCGAGCCCGATTGTCCACCTGCGCATGGTCAGCCCTGCTCACCCTGGGCGAGCGACGCCTTCAGAGCGGCGAGTTCGGCTTCCGCCCGCTCAGCGCGCTGGCGCAGCGTGCCGACTTCGGCCTCTGCCTGCGCGGCCACCGCTCGGAGATCTCTGAGCTCAGCGACCTTCGCATCGAATTGTCTTGCGAGCGTCTCCCCCCAATTTTTGAACACATCCCGGTTCTCTTCCATGGCCTGCTGCTCGCGTTTCCAGTAGTCGCGCGATGCTTTCATGTCCTCGTAGTTGAGGATCATCATGTCGAACGCGCGCCGAAGCTCAGAGTAGCGGTCCAGAGACACGGAATTGACGGAATTGTCCGCAATCTGCGCAGTCGCCCGAGCGATGCGAGAGAGCTTGTCATACTCTAATGCGTTGAGCGACATCTTAACCTCCTTCAGTCCTCTTGCTGGCGGCCCGCATTGCGCATCGTAGCCTGAATAGTAGCATCGTTCTCGGGGCTCCGTGAGTTCTCACTTTGTTTCCCCTGCTTTGCGTCGGGCCCCAGAGCAGCAATTGCATCCTGTGCGAGATCTCTCACCTTCCCGGTGGCCCGCTCCATGCCGCGCCCGGTTGTCTCGTCAGCGAAGCGGTCGCTATCGACGCGGCTGATGCTGCTCATTCCGGCGATTGCCGGGATGTGGTGCGGCAGGGTGGAGATGAGGCGGAAGCACATCATGGCGAGGCCCATTTCCGTCGTTGCGAAGACGCCTGGAAGACGAAGCCGGTGGCGATGGTGAAGCTCTTCATGACGAGCCAGGAGAGGGCAGCGAAGAGGCTTACGCATCCTCATCTGGTCGGATGCTTCCATCCGACCAGATGCCGCGTCTAGTCTAAAGGGCGGCGAGCACCGTCTCCGCCTTGCTGGCCTCGAAAGCCGGCCCTTCCTCGACCCCGAGGAAGCGCACAACCCCATCCTCGGCGATCAGGGCGTAGCGCTGCGAGCGCATGCCGAGCCCGCGCGTCGTGAGATCGAGTTCGAGCCCGACCGCACGCGTGAAATCGCCCGAACCATCGGCGAGCATGAGGATCTTGCCCTCGGTGCCCTGATCTTTCCCCCAGGCGCGCATCACAAAGCCATCATTCACCGCGATGCAGGCGATGGTATCCACCCCTTTGGCGCGGAGAGCCTCGGCATGCTCGATGAAGCCCGGGAGGTGCTTTTCGCTGCAGGTCGGCGTGAAGGCGCCAGGCACCGCGAAGAGCACCACCTTCTTGCCTTTGAAGATCTCGGCCACGCTCATCGGGGCCAGACCATCGGGGGTTACGGCCGTCACGGTCACATCCGGTATGGTGTCACCAATCTTGATCATGTCTCTCATCCCTCGGTCTCATGGCGCGGGGCGGCGGAATGCCGTCCGGCTCGGCGGCGCAGCATAGGCCGCGCGGGGTTTTGTGAAAGGGGCCGTGTTCTTGCACCATTAAGGCAAAGGGCTGGATAATCAGGCATGGATAAGGCTGGGCGTAGCAGGATCGGGCGGCGCGACATGGTGTCAGGGAGCGGCAAGGACGGCGTGAATGCCGGCACCGAGGCGGACAAGGCCGGGCAGACGCGCGAGGCGACGGGCGCCACCGGGAGAGGCGCCGAAGCGCGTATGGGCGCGCATGGCGCGAGCGGCGCGCAAAGCGGGGCGCAGGTCGGCGCCCAGCCGGGTGAGGCACTTGCCGCCCGCGCGGCGGATCGCCTCGCCGGGCAGATCCTCGTCGCCATGCCGAGCCTGGCGGACCCGGCTTTCGCCCAAGCCGTCATCCTGCTCTGCGCCCATGGCGAGGATGGGGCGATGGGCCTCGTGCTCAATCGCCCGGTGCCGAGCCTCACCTTCGCCACCCTGCTCCGCCAGCTGGAGATCCTTCCCGCCCCGCCGGAGCGGGAGCTGCGCCTCTGCGCCGGCGGCCCGGTGGAGACGACGCGCGGCTTCGTGCTGCATAGCAAGGACTGGATGGCGGAAAGCAGCCTGCCGGTCGCCGGGGATTTCGCGCTGACTTCGAGCCTCGACATTCTCAAGGCCCTGGCCGAAGGCGGCGGCCCGCGCACGGGCCTGCTGGCGCTCGGCTATGCCGGCTGGGGGCCGGGGCAACTGGAGGCCGAGATCGCAGACAACGCCTGGCTCTCCATCGCCGCCGATGAGGCGCTGATCTTCGATGCGGATAATGAGAGCCGCTGGCACCGTGCGATGGCGAAGATGCACATCACCCCGGCCGCGCTCTCCCCAGCCGCGGGCCATGCCTGAGGGCCGATCGTCAGCTACGCCTGATCCGATCGGCTGACATTCGCTTGCGTGAAGCGCGGATCAAGGCCGGGGGCCGATCCAGGCAGGCTCGGCCAGGCTCGCCGGGAGGTAGCCGCCATACCGCGTCAGGCGGCACCGTCTGGCCGGCACGATGTGCGCACAAATAGAAACCGCGAGCGGTTCAAGACGCGCATCCGCGACCTTGAACCGCTCCTAGACTATCGGCTTACTCCGCCGCCTTCTTTCGCCGCCCGGCGCCACGCGGCGCCGCATCGGTGAGCCCCGCCGCCGCCTTGGAGAGCGCGGTGAGCAGGCCGATCAGGCTGTCCACCTGCTTCGGGGAAAATTCCGCCAGCAACTGCTCTTCCCGCTGCAAGGCAACCTGCGCGATACGGTCATGCAGGCGGCGGCCCTTGGCGGTCAGCGCCGTCGCGCGCGAGCGGCCGCTGGTATCGCGGGAGGAAACCAGCCCCTGCTCTTCCATCCGCGCCAGGCTGCGGCTCACGGCCGCCTTGTCGAGCCCGGCATTCTTGCAGAGCACCGGAGAGGTGATCCACGGGTCCGCTGCTAGCGCTACCAGAATATGCCACTCTGAGAGGCCGATTCCGTAATTCTTGCGGTAGAAGCGCGAGGCGCCGCCCTCAAGCTTGTTAGCGACCGCGCGGACGAGACCGGGCACATACCGATCCGCGGCGATCACCGTACCCCCCGCCACGGCCGCGGCACGGCCCGTGGTTGCCGCCGCATCTGGCGCCCGCATCTCTTCGCCCCGCTTGCGCTTCGTTACCTGCCGATCCAGCACGAGTCACACTCCTTTCAATGTTACGATCATTTTCCAAGCGTTGCTTCGGACCCTGACCGAAAGTGTTAAGTATTAGGTTAGAAATTTCCCAGTCAATTAGCGGCAATTATCATATCGATCCGCGCCGCAACAAATTAATTTTATTACGAAACCAACAGAATTCTGCAATTTCCGGCGAAAATTGAGCAAAAACGCAGAGGATATTGGCTTCGGGCTGTCACCGCACCCAGCGCTAGCAACCTCGCATTACCGCAACATGACAAACCAACACATCTCCCAGGGCCTATACCTCTTCCGGTCATGCGCAAGCGTTTTTCCGGGGGATGCCGATGCAATCAGTTATCAGCCGGCCAATGAAAGACCTTATCCTCATATAGCAGCTTGACTGGAAAAAACGACAGCCAAAACCAAGAAAGGATGCGCCGTCTCCACGAATCTCCGACCGGCCAACCCGGCCTCTCCCGGCTCTCGGCGCTGGGGAGATTGATCATCATACCATCCGCCGCGGTATGATCTCTCGGCCAAGCGGCGGCAAGGAGGCCGGGTGGGAGACAACCAGTCGGCACAGGCCGCCACCCCGTCCGCGGGCGCCGCTCGCCCCTCCCGGGCGGGCATGTCCATGATCCGCCTGCGCGACGCCATCATGGCGGGACGAGCCGGGGCACGGGGGAGCAAAGCCCGGCGCCGCGAAGCCTCTCGGTCGGGCCATGGCGCATCGCAAGCATCCGTTGCAATTCAAATGTCTGCTCGGTTCTCAAATGCGACACAGCACCAAGTATCGAGGTTCTGTGCTTGGGATTTTACCCCCACCGCCCAAGAGGCGGTTTGCAAAGGCAACCGTCGGCGCGGTGGCCCCGCAGTTGCCCAAGCCACAGGCGCGCTTGCAGCCTCGACGACGACAGCGCGAGACGCTCATTTGTTTTGATTTCATAACTTTATGCGAGGCTGGATTCACCCCGCGCGCCGGCGAAACGCCGGGGGTGTCGCCGCCGCGAAGCCAGCCGGCACGCCACCTCCGATCACCGCTCAATGACTGCCTGGAGTGCATCCGGGGCTGATCGCCTTGTCCCATCCGATCGATCCGAGCGGGATCTGCTCTCGGCCAATCCCGTCGCGGCAGGCCAGCCGCGCAGCTGCCGCGCCGTTCCCGGGCGCGGTTCGATGTTCGGGAGGGACTGGGTGGAGACAGGCGCTCATCGCCACAGGCGAAAGCGGGCGAGCCTCTCTACACCCGCCGGCACCGGGGGTTAAGCCACAGGCGCGGGCCGCGCGGTGGCCGGAGGCGCTCTCCGGCCAGTGCCGCATTTAATCCGCGGGCTTGGCTTTCGCCGCCGCGAGATCGCGCTGCACGTCCGGCCGGTGCAGCAGGCTATCGACCTCCATCGCATAGTCGATCGAGGTATCGGCGAGGAAATGCACCTCGGGCGCTACGCGCAGGCGGAGCGCGCGCGCCAACTCCCGACGGAGGAAGGGCGCCACACGGCCGAGCGCGGGCAGGAGCTTGTCAACATCGCTCCGCCCGAGGCGCGTCACATAGGCGGTGGCATGGCGCAGATCGGGGCTGATCCGCACCTCGGTCACCGTAATCGCGATGCCGCTCAGCTCATGATCGCGGATCATGTCCCGCGCGAAGATGCCAGCCAGAACGTGGCGGATCTCCTCGGCGACGCGCAGCTGCCGCTGCGAGGGGGCCTGCGCCGTGCTCACGCCGGCACAAGCTCGCGCTCGTAGCATTCCACCACATCGCCCTCGCGCAGATCCTGGAAGCCGGCGAAGGAGAGGCCGCATTCGTAGCCACGCGCCACTTCGCGCACATCGTCCTTGAAGCGCTTGAGCTGGGAGAGGTCGCCCTCGTGGATCACCACATTGTCCCGCAGCAGGCGCACCCCGGCGCCGCGCCGCACCAGCCCCTCCGTCACCATGCAGCCGGCGACCTTGCCGGATTTGGTGATGTCGAACACCTTGCGGATCTCGGCATAGCCCAGGAAGTTCTCGCGCACCTTCGGCGCCATGCGGCCGCGCACCAGCTTCTCGATATCGTCCGCCACTTCGTAGATGATGCTGTAGTAGCGGATATCGACATTCTCGCGCTGCGCCAGTTCCCGCGCCTGGCTCGTCGCCCGCACGTTGAAGGCGACGATGACGGCGTTGGAAGCCTTGGCGAGCTGGATATCGCTTTCCGAGATCTGGCCGACGCCGGCGAGCAGCACGCGCACCTTCACCTCGTCATTGCCGAGCTTGACGACCGTGACCTGGATCGCCTCGGCCGAGCCCTGCACGTCCGCCTTGATGAGGACGCCCACTTCCTTCTGCACGCCGGCCTGGATGCGGGCGAGCATCTGGTCGAGCGTGCCGCGCCCGGCGATCGCCCCGGCGGCAGCCTTGTCGCGCAGCTTGCGCTGGCGGAATTCGGCGATTTCGCGCGCCCGCTGCTCGTCATCGACGACGATGAAGTGCTCGCCCGCCGCGGGGACCGCGGAAAGCCCGAGCACTTCCACCGGCATCGAGGGGCCGGCGGTCTTCACGTTCTCGCCGTTCCAGTCGATCAGCGCGCGCACCCGGCCGTATTCCGCGCCGGCGACGAGGATATCGCCATGCCAGAGCGTGCCCTTCTGCACGAGGACGGTCGCCACCGGGCCGCGCCCGCGATCGAGCCGGCTTTCGATGACGGCACCTTCCGCATCGCGCATCGGGTTGGCGCGGAAATCGAGCATTTCAGCCTGGACGAGGATCGCCTCCTCCAGCTTGTCGAGCCCGGTGCGCTTGAGCGCCGAGACATGGATTTCCTGCGTGTCGCCACCGAGGCTTTCGACCACGATCTCGTGCTGCAGCAATTCGTTGCGCACGCGCTCCGGGTTGGCGCCGGGCTTGTCCATCTTGTTGATGGCGACGATGATCGGCACGTCCGCCGCCTTGGCGTGGCTGATCGCCTCGATCGTCTGCGGCATCACGCCATCATCGGCCGCCACCACCAGCACCACGATATCGGTGACGGAGGCGCCGCGTGAGCGCATGGCAGTGAAGGCCGCATGGCCCGGCGTATCGATGAAGGTGATCTTCTGCCCGGATGCGGTGGTGATCTGGTAGGCGCCGATATGCTGGGTGATGCCACCCGCCTCGCCCGCCGCCACATCGGATTTGCGCAGCGCGTCGAGCAGGCTGGTCTTGCCGTGATCGACATGGCCCATGATGGTGACGACGGGGGGCCGCGGCTCCAGATCCTCTTCCTCGTCCACCTCGCCTTCGAGGCCGAGTTCGACGTCGTTCTCCGCCACGCGCTTCACGCGGTGGCCGAATTCCTGCACCACCAGCTCGGCGGTATCGGCATCGATCGTCTGGGTGATGGTCGCCATCACGCCCATCTTCATGAGCGTCTTGACCACGTCGCCGGCGCGGGCGGCCATGCGGCTCGCCAGTTCCTGCACGGTGATCATCTCCGGAAGCACGACGTCTCGCACAACTTTCACCTGGTCGTTGCGCAGGCGCTCGAGTTCCGCCTGGCGGCGCTCGCGGTCCCGCTGGCGGCGCATCGAGGCGACCGAGCGCACGCGCTCGTCGTCACCCTCAATGGCGGCTTGAACGTTGATCTTGCCGGCACGGCGGCGGTCGTCGGGGCCCTTCTTGGGGGCGACGACGGCGGGCTTGCGCGGCGCGGCGGAGGGGCTGTTGCCGCCGGGGCGGCGCACGGGGCGCGCATCCTCTTCCTCATCCCCGGGGCGGAGCGAAGGCTTGAGGCGCAGCGTCTCGGCCG
>NZ_BAAFHD010000008.1:0-234809 GCF_054665095.1 Acidisoma sp. C75 | reverse complement strand
TGCAACCCATCGACAACCCGTTCGGCACGAGGTTGTCACCCATCTCTTAGGAACAAGGTGTTACCTATCTGTCCAGACTGGACACAGTTCCGAACTGGCGGATGGGGTGGGATTCGAACCCACGATACGCTTACACGTATGGCGGTTTTCAAGACCGCTGCCTTAAACCGCTCGGCCACCCATCCGCACGCCCCTTCTCCATAAAGCGCCTTGCCATCCGGCGCCAGAGCGCCGGCGCAGATACCGCGTGATCAGGCCGGCACCGTTTGCAGCCCCGGTGCCACCCGCGGCACCGGCTGGCTGCTCGCCACCGCGTCCCGCACAATGTAGCCCCGGCCCCAGACCGTGGTGATCACGTCCTCCGCCCCCGCCTGGGTCAACTTGCGGCGGAGCTTGCAGACGAAGACATCGATGATCTTGATGTCCGGCTCGTCGGTGCCGCTATAAAGGTGGTTGAGGAAGGATTCCTTCGTCACGATACTGCCGCTGCGCAGGAACAGCAGTTCCAGGATGCGATATTCCTTCTCCGTCAGATGCACCGGCTGCCCATCCACCGTCACGACGTTCGAATCCATGTCGAGCTGGATGGCGCCCACGGTGATGCGCGAGTGGCTGAGCCCCTTGGAGCGGCGCACCAGGGCCTGGATGCGGGCGCCGAGCTCGGCCTCGTCGAAGGGCCGGGCCAGGAAATCATCCGCGCCAAGCGAGAAGGCCTTCACCTTGGCCTGGGGGCGGGTGAGGCTGGAGAGCACCAGGATCGGGATATTGATCGAGGCCCAGCGCAGCTTGCGGATCACCTCGTAGCCGTCAGTGTCCGGCAGCATCACATCCATGATCATGGCGTCGTAATCGTAGCGCTTGGCGAGTTGAAACGCTTCCTCGCCAGTCTCGACATGTTCGAGTACCGCCCCGCTCGCCTTCAGTGCCCGTTGGATCACCGCGACGGCCTGGGCATCATTGTCGACAAGAAGAACGCGCATCGGACTACACCTCCAGGTTGTAGGCTCAGGGTGCTACCGTAGCGTGTAGAAGTCAATAACAAACACAACCTTTGGTGGTATTTTTCGATGGCCGTTAAGCTAATTGTAAGCTTTCTCGCCAGTCATCAGTTAATTCGAATGGAAAATCAAAAGCTTTCCGGTTTGGCCGCAGAATCTCGTTAACCCGCCAACCGATTCCGAAACGAACCCAATCGCACCCTGCCATCAACCGCACCGCTACGCCAGAGCGCAGCAGATCACAGCCGCAGGTTGCGGGCGATCACACCAAATTTTTCATGAAAGGGAGAAAGGGGAACCGTGGTGGGCGCAACAGGGATTGAACCTGTGACCCCCACCGTGTCAAGGTGGTGCTCTCCCGCTGAGCTATGCGCCCACGGTTCCGATGGCCGCTTACCTAACGGCACTTGCCGGGCGCCGCAAGGGGGCTCTTGCCCGAAAGACCCGCCGCCGCCGGAATACCGCCCTGCGCTGCGCGCCTTGCGGTGATTTGAGCCCGCCCCCAGCTGCGGCAGGCACGGCCAGGGGACGGCGGAAAGGCGCCCGCCCCCTGCTCTGCTCAGCCTCGGCGCTGCTGCGTCAGCTGCCGATCCGCATCAGATGGACATCGACCAGCGGCCGCTTCTGCACCCGCCGCCCGACGACGCGCCGCAGCGCCGCGCGCGCCGATTCGAGCAGCGAGAAATCGTCCCGCCGAATCGGCGCCGGCAATTCACCGATCGCGGCACTGAATTCCGCCACCATGCGGCTGGTCTCGGCATCCTCGGCTTCGAACAGGCCGGGCGCCGAAAGCTGCGGCTGGCCGAGCACGCGGCCGCCTTGGTCGACCGCAAGGCTTGCCACCACCACGCCGTTGAAGAGCATGCGCCGCCGCGCGCCCATCACGCCGCCGGTCATCGGCACCAGGCGATTGCCATCCACCGCCAGTCGCCCAACGGGCGCGCTATCCACGATCTGCGGCGTGCCAGGGGCGAGGCGCAGGATATCGCCATCCTCCAGCATCAGCGGCTTCGCCCCCGCCTCGCGGGCAAGGCCCGCATGGGCCGTGAGGTGCCGCCACTCGCCATGCACCGGCACGGCATGAATCGGCCGCACCATGCCGTAGATCCGCCGCAACTCGTCCCGCGCCGGATGGCCCGAGACATGGACCAGATGGTCCTCCTCGGTCATCAGCCGCACCCCACGCCGGGCAAGATTGTCCTGCACGAGGTTGATCGCCCGCTCATTGCCGGGGATCACGCGGCTCGAGAAGATCACGGTATCGCCTTCGCCGAGCGCGATGCGGGGATGCGTATCGGAAGCGACGCGCGACATCGCGCTCCGCGCCTCGCCCTGGCTGCCGGAGAGGATCAGCAGCAGGTTGTCGTCCGGCACGTCGGCCGCCGCATCTTCCGACAGGAAGGGCGGCAGATCGGCGAGATAGCCGCATTCCCGCGCCGCCGCCTCGATATTGCGCAAGGAACGGCCCGCGATCGCCACCTGGCGGCCGGCCGCCTTGGCGGCAAGCCCGATGCTCTCGAGCCGCGCGACGTTGCTCGCGAAGCAGGTCACCGCCACGCGGCCGCTGAGATGGCGGATCAGCTCGGGCAGCGCCCGCCGCACCTCGGCCTCCGAGCCGGAATGGCCTTCGACGGTGGCATTGGTCGAGTCGCAGATCATCGCGAGCACGCCCTGATCGCCGAAGCGGCGAAGGGCCGCCTCGTCCGTCAGCCCGCCCACCACCGGGTCCGGGTCGAGCTTCCAATCCCCGCTATGCAGCACGAGGCCAAAGGGCGTGCGGATGGCGAGCGCCTGGGCTTCCGGGATCGAATGCGTCATGGCGACGAACTCGATCTCGAAGGCGCCAAGCGTCAGCCGCGCGCCGGGCAGCACGACATGGAGCGGCACTTCCGCGAGCAAGCCGGCTTCCGCAAGCTTCCGCCGCAGCACGGCGGCGGCGAAGGGCGTCGCATAGACCGGGCAGCGTAGCTGCCGCCAGAGCCAGGCGACGGCGCCGATATGGTCCTCATGCGCATGGGTGATGATGAGGGCGAGGAGCTTGTCCCGCCGCTCCGCGATGAAGCCCGGATCGGGCACCATCACATCCACCTCGGGGCTTTCCGGCCCCCCGAAACCCAGGCCGCAATCCACCGCCAGCCACTGCCCGCGGCAGCGGTAGAGGTTGAAATTCATGCCGATCTCGCCGGTCCCCCCAAGCGGAAGGAAGGCCAGATCGTCGTCATCTTCAAACATCAGGAATCAGTCCTTGATCAATCTCCTGTGGGCTGGCGCTTCCAGTCTTGGGCGAGGCTGGGAGCCGGGTTGCGCAGCGCCAACAAACGCATCCCCTCCAGCGTGAGATCGGGATCGATCGCTTCGAAAATCGTCGTGCCTTCGGCGAAGAGCGGGGCGAGCCCGCCCGTCGCGATCACTTTCAGGCTCTGGGCGAACTCGCCGCGGATGCGCTGGACGAGCCCTTCGACCATGCCGACATAACCCCAAAAGATGCCGGACCGCATGGCCGGCACGGTAGAACGGCCGATCACCACCTGCGGCCGCCCGATCGCGATGCGCGGCAGCCGCGCGGCCGCCCGATGCAGCGCCTCGATCGAGAGATTGACGCCGGGCGAGATGATGCCGCCGATGAAATTACCGTCAGAGTCCACCACATCGAAATTGGTGGCGGTTCCGAAATCCACAACGACCAGCGGGCCACCATAACGCTGATGGGAGGCCAGCGTATTGAGCAGGCGGTCCGCCCCCACCTCGGCCGGGCTGTCGGTCAGGATCTGAAACCCCCAGTCGAGTTCGGCGGAGGCGATGAGCGGCTCGACCATGAACCATTCGCGGCAGAGGCGGCGGAGGTGATAAAGCGCGGCCGGCACCACGATGCCGATGACCGCGCGGGTGATGGCGGCAGGCTCGATCCCGCTATGGCGCAGCAGCGTCGTCAGCCAGACGGCATATTCGTCGGAGGTGCGCTGCGCATCGGTCGAGATGCGCCAGGTGCCGCGCCAGGTCTCGCCATCATGCACCGCCATGACGATATTGGTGTTGCCGGCGTCGATCACGAGTAGCATGGCGCCTGACCTCCCTGCCCTAACAAAACCTCGCCTGTGGAGAGGGCAACCATCTCACCGCCGGGCGCTTGTAGCAGGAGAGCGCCCCCGGCAGAGAGCCCGCCAAAGAGCCCCTCCCGCTCGCCCTGCGCATCCCTGATGCGAAGGGGCGTGCCGAGCGGATGGCCAGCGGCGAGCCAGGCGGCGCGCAGCGGGGCGAAGCCCTCCGCCGCCAGCACCTGGCGCCAATGGTCGATCCGGGAGAGCAGCCGGGCGGCAACCGCCGGCGGCCCCGGTGGCCTGCCGCCCGCTGCTGCCAGCATCGCGGTCGCGCGCCCCGGCACGGCGGGGGCTGCGGCCAGATTGGCGCCGAAGCCGATCACCAGCCAATCGAGCCTGCCCGGCGGCTCACCCGTGAAGGCGGCATCGACGAGAATCCCGCCGAGCTTGGCACCCTCCCCGAGCACGTCGTTCGGCCATTTGAGGGAGAGCGCCGCGGGCTCGGCGGCGAAAGCGCGTAAAGCCTCGATGAAGGCGATGCCGGCGAGGAGCGCCCATCGCCCGGCACCGGACGCCTCCGCCTCCACCGCGTTTCGTGGCCGGAGCAGCACCGAGAAATAGAGATTGCCCGGCGCCCCGGTCCAGCCGCGCCCACGGCTGCCGCGCGCCGCCGTCTGCCCTTCGGCGAGAATGGCCAGACCATCCGCCTCGCCCATCCGCGCCCGCGCGATACAAGCATCGGAGGTCGAGGCGATGATCCCCTCCTCCAGCAGCCTGTATCCAGCCGGCAGGTGAAGCGGAGGGGTGCCCTCCTCGCCCCTCAACCCAAGAGAGCCGAGGCGGCGGCCTGCGCCGCGGCCGTCATCGGCCCCAGCACCAGGATGAAGAAGACGGTGATGATGCCGGCCGCCGCCACGCCGAAGGAAAGCGAGGGGGCCCGGCGATCGAAAGCGAGCGCCGCACTATCGAAATACATGATCTTGACGATACGCAGGTAGTAGAAGGCGCCGATCACGCTGGTGATCACGCCGATCACCGCGAGCGTCCAGAGGCCGCTGCCGGTCGCGGCGAGGAAGACGTAGAGCTTGCCGAAGAAGCCCGAGAAGGGCGGCACGCCCGCCATGCTCAGCATGAAGACGGTCATGGCAAGCGCGAGCGCGCCGTCATGCTGGCCGAGGCCGGCAAGGTCCGAGATCTTTTCCACCGGCCGGCCATCCTTGCGCATGGCGAGGATGACGCCGAAGGCGCCGAGCGTCATGAACACATAGGTCGCGAGATAGATGAGCGTGGCACTCGCCCCCCCGGCGGTGCCGGCGGCCAGACCCATGAGGGCGTAGCCGACATGCCCGATCGCCGAATAGGCCATCAGCCGCTTGAGATTGGTCTGCACCAGCGGCGCCAGCGCGCCGAGGATAAGCGAGGCGATGGCGATGATCTCGATGAGCAGCCGCCAATCCTGCATGAGATGGCCGAAGGGCCCGCCCATCACGCGGATGAGCAGCGCGAGCGCCGCCACCTTCGGTGCCGAGCCGAGCAGCGCCGTCACCGAGGTCGGCGCGCCCTCATAGACATCCGGGGACCACATGTGGAAGGGCACGGCGGCGATCTTGAAGACGAGGCCGACGAGCACGAAGACCATGCCGATGACGAGCCCGGTGGAGGGCGCCCCGCTGCCGAGTGCAAGTTCGATATGGACGAAATCGGTCGTCCCCGAAAAGCCGTAGGTCAGCGACAGGCCATAGAGCAGCAGGCCGGAAGCGAGCGAGCCGAGCACGAAATATTTGAGCCCGGCTTCCGCCGAGCGCAGCTGATCGCGCGCGAAAGCGGCGAGGACGTAGAGCGCGAGGGATTGCATCTCGAGCCCGAGATAGAGCGTCATGAGGTTGGTGGCACCCACCATGATCATCATGCCGATCGTGGCGAAGAGGATCAGCACGGGGAATTCGAAGCGCGCCATCCCCTCTTCACGCATGTTGAAATCGAGCGAGAGGACGATGGCAAGGCCCGCCGCGGCGAGAATGAGGATCTGGCAGAAGCGGCTGAAGGCATCCGCGATGAAGAGCCCCTCATAGCCATGGCCCACCGGGGAGATGACCACGAACCCCACGGTCAGCAGCAGCGCGCCCAGCGAGAGCATGCTGGCGAGCTGGAAGGCAGCCGTGGCGCGGGTAAAGGCCCCGGCGAGCAGGATCGCCATGGCGAAGACCGAGAGGGCGATCTCCGGAAATGCGATAAGCCAGTTCATCAGTTGGCCCCCCCGGCCATAACGGTGCCCGTGCCTGCGGCCGAGGCGAGGTGCGCGGCGGGTGGCGATGCCATGGCCAGCCCATGGGCATGGGCCATGGCGGTCGCCGTCGCGTCGAAGAAGGTCGAGAAGCTGGAGGGGTAAATCCCCATCCAGAGCGTGAGGATCACGAGCGGCACCAGCATGGCGATCTCCCGCCCGCCGAGATCGGGCATCTTCGCCATCTCCGGCCGCTCGACCGCGCCGAACACCACCTGGCGATACATCACAAGGGTATAGATGGCGCTGAGGATGAGCGTGCTGCCGGTGAGCAGCGCCACCCAGAAATTGACCTTGAGCGCCGCCACGATGACGAGGATTTCGCCGATGAAGGCCGCCGTGCCGGGCAGGCCCACCGTGCCCATCACGAAGATCATGAAGAGCAGCGCGTAGAAGGGCATGCTGCGCGCGAGGCCGCCGAACCCATCCATGCTCTGGCTTCGCGTGCGATCCATCAGCACGCCGACGCAGATGAAGAGGGCGGCGGTGATGACGCCGTGGGAAAGCATGCGGAAGAGCGAGCCCTCGATCCCCTGCACCGAGAAGGTGAAGATGCCGACGACGGCAATCGCCATATGGCCGATCGAGGAATAGGCGCAGAACTTCAGGAGGTCGCGCTGCACCAGGGCCGCGATCGAGGTGTAGATGATGGCGACGACGGCGAGCGCGAACATCAGCGGCGCAAGCTCCGCACTCGCCTGCGGCAGCAGCGGCACCGAGAAGCGCAGGAAGCCGTAGCCGCCCATATTGGCGAGCACGCCCGCGAGCAGCACCGATCCCGCGATCGGCGCCTCGCGATGCGCGTCGATCAGCCAGGTATGCACCGGCCAGATCGGGATCTTCACGGCGAAGGCGGCGAGGAAGGCGAGGAAGAGCCAGAACTGCAAGGAAGCCGGCAGCGGCATGCGCATCATTGCCGGGATGCTCGTCGTCCCGTCATGGAACCAGATGGCGAGCAGGCCGAGCAGCATCAGCATCGAGCCCGCGAACATGAAGAGGAAGAACTTGATCGCCGCCGGGCGCCGCCGCTCCCCGCCCCAAACGCCGATCATCACGAACATCGGGATGAGCACGGCCTCGAAGAAGACGAAGAACAGCACGAAGTCGAGCGCGCAGAAGAGGCCGATCATGGTGGTTTCGAGCGCCAGGAAGGCGATCATGTATTCCCGCGCGCGACCTTGCGTTTTCCAGGCCGAGAGGATCGCGATCGGGGTCAGCGCCGTCGAGATCAGCACGAACATCACGCTGATGCCGTCCACCCCCATGCGATAGTCCACCCCGTATTGCGGCAGCCAGGGCAGATATTCGACGAACTGGAAGCCGGGGACCGACTTGTCGAAGCCGAACCACAGGATGAGGCTGAGGACGAAGACGATGAGGCTCGTCCACAGCGCCGTCCACCGGGCGGCGTTCGCCGCGGCCTCGTCCTCGCCGCGCTGGAAGAGCAGCACCACCACGCCCGCCAGCGGCAGGAAGGTGAGCAGCGAAAGGATCGGGAAACCGGCCTGGTTCATCGGGCTCACCGGAAGATCAGAAAGACGGAGATCAGGACGACGAGCCCGATCAGCATGACGAAGGCATATTGCGCGAGCGACCCGGTCTGAAACCGCGTGAGCCCCCCGGCCGAGCCGCGGGCGATGAGCGCGCCGCCGCGGGGGATGCCGTCGATGATCTCCTCATCGCCGACATGCCAGATGATGCGGGCGAGCGCCCGGTAGGGGCGGACGAAGACCGCATCATAAGCCTCGTCCACATAGTATTTATTGAGCAGCAGCCGGTAGAGGCCGGCGAAGCGCGCCGCCATCTCGGCCGGCAGGCCGGGCCGCGCGATATACATCACATAGGCGGTCAGGATGCCGAGCAGGGCGCAAAGCGTCGGCAGGATATCGATGACGAAGGGAAGATGATCGAGCGCGGCCAGGATATTGGGCAGGCTGCTGATCGAGCCGTTCCAGAAGGCCTGCTGGTCGGCGCCGATGAAATCATGGGCGAAAACCCCGCCGACGAAGATCGCGCCGAGCGCCAGCAGGAACAGCGGCCCGCGCATGTTCCAGGGGCTTTCACGCACATGCGCCATCACATGCGCCTCGCCCCGCGCCTCACCATGGAAGGTCATGAAGATGAGCCGCCAGGAATAGAAGGCGGTGAGGAAGGCCGCCAGCACCGTCAGGATCCACGGGAAATAGGCGCCGCCGGCGAAGGCCGCGGCGATGATCGCGTCCTTCGAGAAGAAGCCGGAAAGCGGCGGAATGCCGGCCAGCGCCAGGCAGCCGATCCACATCATCGTATAGGTATAGGGGATGCGCCGGGCGAGCCCGCCCATGCGGCGCATATCCTGCTCGCCCGACATCGCATGGATCACCGATCCCGCGGTCAGGAACAGCAGTGCCTTGAAGCAGGCATGGGTGATGAGGTGGAAGATCGAGGTCTGATACGCGCCGACCGAGATGCCCACGAACATGTAGCCGAGCTGCGAGCAGGTGGAATAGGCGATGACGCGCTTGATGTCGTTCTGGGCGCAGCCGATCGTCGCCGCCAGGAAGGCGGTCAATCCGCCGATCACGCCGATGAAGGTGAGCGCGACCGGCGCCTCGTTCAGCAGCGGCGACATCCGCACCATGAGGAAGACGCCCGCCGTCACCATGGTCGCTGCATGGATGAGGGCGGAAACCGGCGTCGGCCCCTCCATCGCATCCGCGAGCCAGGGATGCAGGCCAAGCTGCGCGGATTTCCCCATCGCGCCGATGAAGAGCAGGATGCCGATGACATCCAGCGCATCGAGATTGGCGCCGAAGAGGTGATAGCTCGCATGGGCATGGGCAGAGACGGCGGCGAAAATATCCGCGAAGCGCACCGAGCCGAAGAGGAAGAAGGTGAGCGCGATCGCCAGCGCAAAGCCGAGATCGCCGACGCGGTTCATCACGAAGGCCTTCACCGCCGCGTCATTGGCCGACTTCTTTTCATACCAGAAGCCGATGAGCAGATAGGAGACGAGGCCGACGCCCTCCCAGCCGAAGAAAAGCTGCACGAGGTCGTTCGCCGTCACCAGCATCAGCATCGCGAAGGTGAAGAGCGAGAGGTAGGAGAAGAAGCGCGGGACCGAGCGGTCCCCCGCCATATAGCCCACCGAATAGATGTGGATGAGGGTGGAAACCACCGTCACCATCAGCACCATGACGGCGGCGAGGCTATCGAAGCGGAGCGCCCAATCCACCTGGAAGCCGCCGACATGAATCCAGGCGGCGATCGGCACCACCGTCGGCGGCACGGCATGGGTCAGCTGGGCGACGCCTGCGATCACGCCGCAGATGGCGGCGGCCAGCATGCAGGCGATGCTCACGGCCTCGGCCCCCCGATCCTTCAGCCAGGGGCCGAAGAGGCCAGCGGCGAGCGATCCGAGAAGCGGGGCGAAAACGGCAATGGCGAAAGCGGCGTTCACGTCTCAGCCCTTCATCAGATTGACGTCTTCGACCGCGATGGAGCCGCGGTTGCGGAAGTAGATCACCACGATCGCAAGGCCGATCGCCGCTTCGGCGGCGGCCACCGTCAGCACGAACATGGTGAAGACCTGCCCGGTGAGGTCGTGCAGCATGCCGGAGAAGGCGATGAAGTTGACGTTCACCGCGAGCAGGATGAGTTCGATCGACATCAGGATGGTGATGACGTTCTTGCGGTTGATGAAGATGCCGAAGATGCCCACCACCAGCAGGATGGCGGAAACCACGAGATAGGGGCCGATCCCCACGGGCAGGCCGGTGCCGGGCATGTCAATGCGCTCCGCGATGCTGGGCGGCGGCGGCGGTTTCGCCTGCCGGCGGTAGGGTGAGGTCGGGCTCGGGCCGGTTCAGCACCGGATCGGGCCGCAGGATGCCAAGCTCGCGCACGCCGGCACCAGCTGGCACATCCAGCATGACGAGGGTCTCCGAAGGCCGCCGCGCCACCTGCCGCGCGATGTCCTGGGTTTTGGAGCGCCGCCGCTCGCGATGGGTCAGCACGATGGCGCCGATCATGGCGACCATGAGGATCCCCGAGGCGCTTTCGAAGAGGAAGGCGTAGTGGGTGTAGAGCACCTGGCCCAGCGCCTCGGTATTGGTGATCCCGGCCGGCATCGGCGTGATCCGCAGGCCCGTCGCCGCCGGGGCGATCTTCCAGCCGCCGAGGATGAGCACCAGTTCGAGGAAGAGGATGATGCCGACCACCGCCCCGATCGGGGCATAGCGCTGCACCCCCGCGCGCAGCTCGGAAAAGTCGATGTCGAGCATCATGACGACGAAGAGGAACAGAACCGCGACCGCGCCGACATAGACAATGAGGAGGATGAAGGCGAGGAACTCCGCCCCCGCCAGCAGGAAGAGCGCGGCCGCGTTGAAGAAGCAGAGGATGAGGAAGAGGACGGAATGGACGGGGTTGCGCGCCGTCACCACCATCACCGCCGAAGCGATGAGGACGATCGCGAAAAGGTAGAAGAATATCTGAGCGAAGATCATGGCGCGGGCTTACCGATACGGGGCATCGAGTTCGAGGCGCCGGGCGATCTCCGGCTCCCAACGGTCGCCGTTCGAGAGCAGCTTCTGCTTGTCATAGAGAAGCTCCTCGCGGGTTTCGGTGGAGAATTCGAAATTCGGGCCTTCGACGATGGCATCCACCGGGCAGGCCTCCTCGCAGAGGCCGCAATAGATGCATTTCACCATGTCGATATCGTAGCGCGTGGTGCGGCGGGAGCCGTCTTCCCGCGGCTCGGCCTCGATGGTGATGGCTTGCGCCGGGCAGATCGCCTCGCAGAGCTTGCAGGCGATGCAGCGCTCCTCGCCATTGGCGTAGCGGCGCAGCGCATGCTCACCGCGGAAGCGGGGTGAGAGCGGGCCCTTCTCGAAAGGATAGTTCAGCGTCGCCTTCGGGCGGAACATGGTGCGGAAGGTGATCGCCATGCCCCCGAGCAATTCGCTGAGCAGCAGGCTGCGCGCCGCGCGGTCGAGAACACCCATTATCTCATTCCCCTTCTTGCTGCCGCAGCCAGCAACCGACGCATCTCAACCATGGGGCAGCCACCCGAAAGCTTCGAGCACCACCGCCACCAGCACCATGTAGCCCATCGAAAGCGGCAGGAAGACCTTCCAGCCCAGCCGCATCAGCTGGTCGTAGCGGAAGCGCGGAAAGGTCGCGCGCACCCAGATGAAGACGAACATGATCAGGAAGATCTTGAGGATCAGCCAGATCGGGCCCGGCACGAAGGTGAGGAAGGGCAGCGGCGCCATCCACCCGCCGAGGAAGAGGATGGAGATCATGGCGCTCATCAGCACCATGTTCGCATATTCGCCGAGGAAGAACATGGCATAGCTCATGGAGGAATACTCCACCATGAAGCCGGCAACGATCTCGCTCTCGCCCTCCGGCAGGTCGAAGGGCACGCGGTTGGTCTCCGCCAGCCCCGAAATGAAGAACACCACGAACATCGGGAAGAGCGGGATGCAGAACCACAGCCCGTTCTGAGCGAGAACGATCTGGTTGAGGTTGAGACTGCCGACGCAGAGCAGCACCGACACCATGATGAAGCCGATCGAGACCTCGTAGCTCACCATCTGGGCGGCGGAGCGCAGGGCACCGAGGAAGGCGTATTTCGAATTCGACGCCCAGCCCGCGATGATGATGCCATAGACACCGAGCGAGCTGATCGCGAAGAGATAGAGCGTGCCGACATTGATATCGGCGACCGCGAGGCCATTGCCGGTCGGCACCACCGCCCAGGCGAACATGGCCAGCGTGAATGTCAGGATCGGGGCGAGCAGGAACAGGCCGCGATTGGCGCCCGAGGGGATGATCGTTTCCTTCATGATCATCTTGATCGCATCTGCGAAGGGCTGCCAGAGGCCGAAGGGGCCGACGACATTCGGCCCTTTGCGCATCTGCATCGCCGCCATGATGCGGCGCTCGGCATAGGTCGCGTAGGCGACGATCAGGAGCAGCGGCACCAGCACCGCCAGCGTCTCGAGGGCGGCGAGGATGATATGGCCGAGGATGGTGGAGAAGAAACCCATCGCCGCTTACTCCGCCGCCTGAAGAAGGGGCCGGAAGGTCTCGGTGCAGGCTTGCATGGTCGGGCTCGCGCGGCTGATCGGGTCAGTCTGGTAGTAATCCGCAATCGCCGGCAGGAAGGCCCGGCTGCCGAGGGTCTCGCCGCGGTCGGCGGGGCCGGCGGTATCGGTCGTCGCGAAGCGGGTGAAGCGATCCACCTGGCCGAAGACCGGGTTGACGCTTGCCAGCCGCGCGCGCAGCGCCTCGATCGTGTCATAGGGCAGCGGCCGGCCGAGCACGGCGCTGAAGGCGCGGATGATCCGCCAATCCTCCTTCGCCTCGCCGAGCGGAAAAGCCGCCTGGCCGGTGCGCTGCACGCGGCCTTCGGTGTTCACGTAGGTGCCGCTCTTCTCGGTATAGGCCGCGCCCGGCAGGATCACATCCGCCCGCGCCGCGCCCCGATCACCGTGATGGCCCTGGTAGATCACGAAGGTCTCGGGCGGGATCGCCGCCGCATCGAACTCGTCCGCGCCGAGCAGCCAGAGGACATCGACGCCGCCCGAAGCCATCTCGGCCCAGTTCCGCCCCTCCGGCCCCGGCACGAAGCCGAGATCGAGCGCGCCGACACGCGCCGCCGCGCGATGCAGGATGTTGAAGCCGTGCCAGCCTTCGGCGAAGGCGCCGACCTTCTCGGCGAGCGACCAGGCTGCCGCCAGCACCGCCGCGCCGCCCGCGCCTTCCAGGGCCCCCTCGCCCAGCACGATCATCGGCTTGGTGGCGCGGCTCAGCACCTCGGCGAAGGCGTGCTCGCCCGAGAGCAGCGCGGCGAGCGTCTCGGCCCCCGTCCCCAGCCGCTCAGACGGATAGGTGAGATCCTGCGCCGGCCCGATGACGCCCACCGCCAGGCGGTTCTGCCGCCAGCGCTTGCGGATGCGGGCATTGAGGATCGGCGCCTCGTGGCGCGGATTGGTGCCGATGAGGAGGATGGCGTCCGCCTCCTCGATCCCGGCGATCGTGGTGTTGAAAAGGTAGTAGTCCCGCCGGCCGAGGTCGAAGGCAGCCCCGCCCGGGCGGCAATCGATATTGGCGGAACCGAGCGTCGCCATCAGATCCTTGAGCGCCAGCATGCTCTCGGCATCGGCGAGATCGCCGGCGAGCGCGCCGATCCGCGCGCCCGGCACGTCGCGCAGCCGCCCGGCGATCGCCATGAAGGCCTCTTCCCAGGTCACCGGCCGAAGCTTGCCACCGACCTTGGCCCAGGGCTTGTCCAGCCGGCGGCGCGTCAGCCCATCCACCGCATGGCGGGATTTGTCGGCCAGCCACTCCTCGTTCACCGCCTCATGCAGACGCGGCAGGATGCGCATCACCTGCGGCCCGCGCGTATCCACCCGGATCGCGGAACCCACCGCATCCAGCACGTCGATGCTGTCGGTCTTGCGCAGCTCCCAGGGCCGGGCGGTGAAGGTATAGGGCTTGGAGGTCAGCGCACCCACCGGGCAGATATCGACGAGATTGCCCGAAAGCTCCGAGGTCAGCGCCTGCTCGACATAGGTGGTGATCTCGAGATTTTCCCCGCGCGAGACGCCGCCGAGTTCCGGCACGCCGGCAATCTCGGTCGCGAAGCGCACGCAGCGCGTGCATTGGATGCAGCGCGTCATCACCGTGCGGACGAGCGGGCCGAGATCCTTGTTGCGGACCGCGCGCTTATCCTCGGTATAGCGGGAATGATCCCGCCCATAGGCCATCGCCTGGTCCTGCAGGTCGCATTCCCCGCCCTGGTCGCAGATCGGGCAATCGAGCGGGTGGTTGATGAGCAGGAATTCCATCACGCCACGGCGGGCGCGGCGGACCATCTCGCTATCGGTCTTGACGACCATGCCATCGGCCACCGGAAAGGCGCAGGAGGCGACGGGCTTCGGCGCCTTCTCGACCTCGACCAGGCACATCCGGCAATTGGCCGCGACCGAAAGCCGATCATGATAGCAGAAGCGCGGCACTTCCCGCCCCGCCGCTTCCGCCGCCTGGAGCACGGAGAAGCCGGCCGGAACCTCGACCTCGATGCCGTCGATCGTGAGTTTGGGCATCAGCGCTACTCCGCCGCGATCGCCATGGGTTGCGTGGAACTGGGGGAAGCGCCGATGCGCGCCTTGTAGGCAGCGATGCGCTCTTCCATCAGCGGGCGGAAATGCCGGATGAGGCCCTGGATCGGCCAGGCCGCAGCATCGCCCAGCGCGCAGATCGTATGGCCCTCCACCTGGCGCGTCACCTGCTCCAGCATGTCGATCTCCTCGATCTCGGCGCGGCCTTCCACCATGCGGTTCATGATGCGCATCATCCAGCCCGTGCCTTCCCGGCAGGGCGTGCACTGGCCGCAGCTTTCATGCTTGTAGAAGGCGGAGATGCGGGCGATCGCCTTGATCAGATCGGTCGATTTATCCATCACGATGACCGCGCCGGTGCCGAGGCCGGAGCGCATTTCCCGCAAACCGTCGAAATCCATGATCGCGGTCTCGGCCATCTCCTTGGTGATCATCGGCACCGAGACGCCGCCCGGGATGACCGCGAGGAGATTGTCCCACCCGCCGCGCACGCCGCCGGCATGGGTCTCGATCAGCTCGCGCATGGTGATGCCCATCGATTCCTCGACGGTGCAGGGCCGGTTCACATGGCCCGAGATGCAGAACAGCTTGGTGCCCTGGTTCTTGTCCCGCCCGAAGCTTGAGAACCAGGCGGCGCCGCGGCGCATGATGGTCGGCGAAACGGCGACCGTCTCGCAATTCGTCACCGTGCTCGGCAGGCCATAAAGGCCCATCGCGGCCGGAAAGGGCGGCTTGGAGCGCGGCATCCCCTTCTTGCCTTCGAGGCTTTCCAGCATCGCCGTTTCCTCGCCGCAGATATAGGCGCCGGCGCCGCGATGCACGAAGACATCGAAATCATAGCCCGATCCGGCGGCGTTCTTGCCGATCAGCCCCGCCGCATAGGCTTCCTCCACCGCCGCCTGGAGGCGCGTGTATTCGAGCCAGTATTCGCCGCGGATATAGCAATAGGCGGCGGTCGCCCCCATCGCGAAGCCGGCGATGAGGCAGCCTTCCACCAGCTTGTGCGGCTCGTTGCGCAGGATCTCCCGATCCTTGCAGGTGCCGGGCTCGCTCTCGTCGCAGTTGACGACGAGATAGGCCGGCTTATCGCCGCGATCCTTTGGCATGAAGGACCATTTGAGGCCGGAGGGGAAGCCCGCCCCGCCGCGGCCGCGCAGGCCCGAGGCCTTGATTTCATCGACGATCGTGAAGCGGCCGCGGGCGAGAAGCTCGGCCGTGCCATCCCAGTCGCCGCGTGCGCGCGCGCCGTCCAGCCGCCAATCCCGCTGGCCGTGCAGATTGGTGAAGATGCGGTCGCGGTCTTGCAAGAGTGCCATGGCTCAGGCTCCCGGCTTGGCGGCAGGCTCGGCCGGCTGGGCCGCCTCGGCGGCGGCCTTCTCGGCGGCGGCGCGGGCGGCCGCTTCCTCGCGCTGCTTCTTCAAAGCGGCATATTTCTCGGGCGACCAGAACTCTTCCGGATGGGTCAGCGTCGTCGGCCCGCCCTCCGCCTGGCTGCCGAAGCGCGCGATGGTCGGGCCCGGCTGCGGGGTCTCGCCCCGGCGGAAGGCTTCGAGCAGCGCTTCCGTGCGCGGCCCGTCGAGATCCTCGTAATAATTCTCGTTGTTCACCTGCATCATCGGCGCGTTGGAACAGGCGCCGAGGCATTCGACCTCGGTGAGGGTGAACATGCCATCCGCGCTCGTCTCGCCGAGATGCGCGATGCCGGCGACCTTCTTGCAGGCGGCGACCACCTCGTCCGATCCGCGCAGCCAGCACGGCGTCGTGGTGCAGACCTGCAGGTGGTAGCGGCCCACCGGCTTGAGGTTGAACATCGTATAGAAGGTGGCCACCTCATAGACGCGAATCGGCGGCATGCCGAGGCGGGCGGCCACCGCGTCCATCGCGATGCGGGGGATCCAGGCGCTGCCGGTCTCCTGCCCCATCTGGCGCTGGACGATGTAGAGCAGGAAGATCACCGCACTCGCCTGCCGCTCCGGCGGGTAGCGCAGCAGGATGCGTTCAATCTCGGCCTCCGATTCCGCATTGAAGGCGAAATGCGTCGGCTCGACCGCGGAGGCTACAGGGGATTGGCTCATGATTACCTGTCGATTTCGCCGAAGACGAGGTCGATGGACCCGATGATGGAAACCGCATCGGCCAGCATATGGCCGCGCGCCATCTTCTCCATGGCTTGCAGATGGGCGAAGCCCGTCGGCCGGATCTTGCAGCGATAGGGCCGGTTGGTGCCGTCCGCCACCAGGTAGACCGCAAATTCGCCCTTGGGCGCTTCCACCGCCGTGTAGGTCGCCCCCGCCGGCACGTGGAAGCCTTCGGTGAAGAGCTTGAAATGATGGATCAGCGCTTCCATCGAACGCTTCATCTCGCCACGACGGGGCGGGGTGAACTTATTGTCCTGCACCCGCACCGGCCCCGGCTTCATCGCGGCGAGGCATTGCCGGATGATCTTGAGGCTCTCCCGCATCTCCTGGATGCGGACGAGGTAGCGATCATAACAGTCGCCATTGCGGGCAACCGGGATGTCGAACTGCACCTCATTGTATTTGGCATAGGGCTGGGCGCGGCGAAGATCCCAGGGCACGCCCGAGGCGCGCAGATTAGGCCCCGAAAAGCCCCAGTTCAGCGCCTCTTCCGCCGTCACGATGCCGATATCGACGGTGCGCTGCTTCCAGATGCGGTTCTCGGTCAGCAGGCCTTCGAGATCGTCCACGAAGGCCGGGAAGGTGTCGCACCAGGCGGCGATCTTTTCCTCGAGCCCGGCCGGCAGATCACGGTTGACGCCGCCCGGCCGGATGTAATTCGCATGCATCCGCGCGCCCGAGGCCGCCTCATAGAACTCCATCAGCTGCTCGCGCACCTCATAACCCCAGAGGCTCGGCGTCGTCGCGCCGGCATCGAGCGCGAAGGAGGTGACGTTGAGCAGGTGGTTCAGGATGCGGGTGATCTCGCCGAAGAGGGTGCGGATCCACTCCGCCCGCTCCGGCACCGTGATGCCGAGCAGCTTCTCCACCGCGATCGCGTAGCAATGCTCCTGCGCCATCGGGCTCACGTAATCGAGCCGGTCGAAATACGAGACGTTCTGCAGATAGGTCCGGTATTCCATCAGCTTTTCGGTGCCGCGATGCAGCAGGCCGACATGCGGATCGGCGCGGTCCACCACCTCACCATCCATCTCCAGGATGAGGCGGAGCACACCGTGGGCCGCCGGATGCTGCGGCCCGAAATTGATCGCGTGGCTGTCGATCTCGACGATCTTGGTGCGCGGATCGACGGTCGGCGTCTCGGCGATATTGATTTCCACCATGCCTCAGCCCTCCCGATGCGCCTTCTCATCCCCGGGCAGCGTCGTCATCGCTTCCCAAGGCGAGATGAAATCGAAGCGGCGGAAATCCTGCACGAGCTTGACCGGCTCATAGACCACCTGGCGCCGCTCCTCGTCGTAGCGAACCTCGACATAGCCGGTCATCGGGAAGTCCTTGCGCATCGGGTGCCCGACGAAGCCGTAATCGGTGAGGATGCGGCGCAGATCCGGCTGATCGGAGAAGGGAATGCCGAAGAGATCCCAGGCCTCGCGCTCCCACCAGGTTGCCGCCGCCCAGAGGCCCGAGACGGAGGGCACCGGCTGCACACCATCGGTCGTCACGATGACGCGGATGCGCTGGTTCAGCGAGACCGAGAGGAGGTTATAGACCACCTCGAACCGCTCTTCCCGCTCCGGCCAGTCAACCCCGCAGATATCCATGCATTGCTCGAAGGCAAAGCGCGGATCGTCGCGCAGGGTCTGCATCACCCCCGGCAGGGCGGCGAGACTGGTGCGCAGCACGACCTCGCCAAGCTCGACGCGTGCCGTCGTCTGCGGTGCAAGCGCGCCCGCGGCGGCGGCCAGCGCCTCATGCGGGCTCAATGGCGCCGGCGGCAGCGCCTCGGCGGGCGCCGTGTCGTTTGCATCAGCCACGAAGGATCGTCCCCGTCCTGCGGATTTTCTTCTGAAGCTGCATGATGCCGTAAACCAGCGCTTCCGCCGAAGGCGGGCAGCCCGGCACATAGACATCGACCGGCACGATCCGGTCGCAGCCGCGCACCACGGAATAGGAGTAATGGTAGTAGCCGCCGCCATTGGCGCAGCTGCCCATGGAGATGACCCAGCGCGGCTCGCTCATCTGGTCGTAGAGCTTGCGCAAGGCCGGCGCCATCTTATTGGTCAGCGTGCCGGCGACGATCATCACGTCGCTCTGCCGCGGGCTCGCGCGCGGGATGACCCCCATGCGGTCGAGATCGTAGCGCGGCATATAGGCGTGGATCATCTCGACGGCGCAGCAGGCGAGGCCGAAGGTCATCGGCCACAGGCTGCCGGTGCGCGCCCAGTTGACGATCTTGTCGAGATTACCGACGACGAAGCCGCGCCCGGCGATCTCCCCGGTGATCGCGCGCATCACCGCATCCTGCTCCGGCCCGGGCGGCAGCTCCCGCCCGTTCCACATCACCTCGCTGCCGGTTTCGCCAGCAGCACCAGGGGCGATCCTGTCGCTCATCGCCATCACTCCCAATCCAGCGCGCCACGGCGCCAGGCATAGACGTAGCCGACGGTGAGTTCGGCAAGGAAGGCGAGCATGGTGAAGAGGCCCAGCAGCCCGATATGCGAGAGGCTGACGCCCCAGGGAAAGAGGAACGCCACTTCGATATCGAAAATGATGAAGAGGAGGCAGACGAGGTAGAAGCGCACATCGAAGCGGCGGCGCGCATCGTCGAACGGCTCGAAGCCGCATTCATAGGCGGAAAGCTTCTCGGCATAGGGTTTCTGCCGCGCCGCCAGCACCGCCGCTGTCATCATGGCCGTGGCAATCCCCGCGGCGATCGCTCCAAAGATAAGAATGGGCCAGTACTGCGCAAGCAGAGTTTGCACCTTCATCTCCCTGGTCGTCAGGCGATCACGGCGAAGCGCCGCGACAAAGCATTCTTCGCGGCAGCAGCATCAGGAACCTAGACCCTCCGCCCGCAGCGCGCCACCCCCCTTAACCCATTGTCATGAAAGCCGCGTAACTTTGTAACGCGGCCCGCGCGACAGGCCTCCCGGCGCGATCGGCCAGAGGCGGAGCGTCACGATGTCATGGGAAGGAAAACTGAATTCCTGCTGCGTCGCTGGCGCGAGTGACGGGGCTCGAACCCGCGACCTCCGGCGTGACAGGCCGGCGCTCTAACCAACTGAGCTACACCCGCAGCGACGGGTGGGGAAGTAGCCCGCGGGCGCCGACCCGTCAAGCGCGGATTGCCGCCGAAATGACGCTTTGGTTGCGCGTCCGCAGGGGGGCGTGCCTGCACCGCTGGGCGTTGACAGGAAGCCGAGCCATTCGCGTGAGTCGCGCCGCGCGCGGGCGGCCGGGCGGAGCCGCGGCTGGCCTTGCCCGCTTTGCCCGCCCGGCATGGACGGTCGGTGCGGCGGGCGCCGCGCGCCGAGGGGCGCAGCTGGGTCTTGCGATCGTTGAGCGAAACGCTGCCGTCGAGGACGGTCAAACCCGGCCCTCAGCCCATCAGACTGATCGGGAAGCATGCGTCAGATTCGTCATGCCTGGCACGAAGCCGGGCAGGCCTCGGTTGTAGCGATTGAAGCGGCTTCTGACACCGACACTGGCATCCGAGGCGCCGCTGGCCAGTTCAATAAGGGGAATGCTGGCGCCGGTGGTGGGCGGTGACGGGTTCGAACCGCCGGCCCTCTCGGTGTAAACGAGACGCTCTACCGCTGAGCTAACCGCCCACAGGCCCCGGCCCTCGGCGCGCGCTGGTGTAGAGAAATCAGGGGGCTTTGGTAAAGCCCCCTGCCCCGTTTGCATTGCGCATCACGGTGGCGCTCAGGCACTTATTCGTGTCAACGCGGCTGTCGCAGTGCCCAAAAGGGAAGCGCACACGTGGCGCTGGTCGCGCCGGGTCGCGTCACGGCGCTCATGGGCATCACGCCGGATCGGGATCAGCGTCGCCCAGGACGAAATCCCGGCCGGTGGGTCTCCCCAAGCCCGGCCGGAATCTTGGACTATCAGTTCAGCGCGTCTTTCAGCGCCTTGCCCGGCTTGAACCGCACCGAGGTCGAAGCCGGGATCGCGATCTCCTCGCCCGTCCGCGGGTTGCGGCCGGTGCCGGCCTTGCGCTGCGCGGTCACGAAATTGCCGAAGCCCACCAGCCGAACCTCGGAGGACTTCAGCCCTTCGGTGATCGTCGCGAAGACCGCATCCACCACTTCCCCCGCCTTGGCGCGAGAAAGGTCCGTCGCTTCGGCAACGGCGGCGATCAAATCCATTTTGTTCACGCTGGAACTCCCTGTTCACATTGCACCAACCCGCGGCGGCCCGATGCCCAAAGTATGGGGCGGCTGCCGGGGCAACTCTCACCGGGGCCCACCCAGCCGCCGCCGGAAAGCGGCACGGCCGCGCGGCCCCGCGGAACTCGCTCAAACCAATTCAGTAGTTACGCCATAGGGCAGGAAAAGGGCGGTGAACAGCCATTCACCGCCCTTTTCCGCCAAGATCTAGTCGAAAAGAATGAGGCTCAGTGGGGCAGCAGGGGCGCCGCCACCGGGCTTTCGGATTTCGCCGGAATCGGCGTCTCTTCGGGTTCAACCCATTCAATAGGCTCAGCTTTGCGAACCAGCGCCTGGCTGATCACCTCATCCACATGGCTCACCGGAATGATCTTGATGGCCGTCTTCACGTTTTCGGGAATTTCCGCCAGATCCTTCTCATTCTCCTTCGGAATGAAGGCGGTGGTGATCCCCGCGCGCAAGGCGGCCAGCAGCTTCTCCTTCAGCCCGCCGATCGGCAGCACCCGGCCGCGCAGCGTGATCTCGCCCGTCATGGCGACATCGCGCCGCACCGGGATGCCGGTCAGCACCGAGACGATCGAGGTTGCCATGGCAATGCCGGCGGAAGGTCCATCCTTCGGCGTCGCCCCCTCCGGCACATGGACATGGATATCCCGCTTCTCGAAAAGCGTCGGCTTGATGCCGAAGGTGATGGAGCGGCTGCGCACATAGCTGATGGCCGCCGCCACGCTCTCCTGCATCACGTCGCCGAGCTTGCCGGTCTGCTTCACCCCGCCCTTGCCGGGCAGCAGCACGCTTTCGATGGTCAGGATCTCGCCGCCCACTTCCGTCCAGGCGAGGCCCGTCACCACGCCCACCATGTCCTCGGCTTCCGCCTCGCCATAGTGGAACTTCTTCACCCCGGCATAGGGCTCGAGGTTCTGGGCGGTGAAATCGACCCGCTTGGCCTTGCCGGTGACGATCTCCTTCACCGCCTTGCGCGCCAGATTGGCGACCTCGCGCTCCAGGTTCCGCACGCCCGCTTCCCGCGTATAGAAGCGGATAAGGTCGCGCAGCGCATCCTCCGAGACCGACCATTCCTCCTTCTTGAGGTTATGCGCCTGGCCCTGCTTCGGGATGAGGTGGCGCTTGGCGATCTCGATCTTCTCATCCTCGGTGTAGCCGGGGATGCGGATGATCTCCATGCGGTCGAGCAGCGGCTGCGGCATGCGCAGGCTGTTCGCCGTCGTCACGAACATCACGTCCGACAGGTCGTAATCGACCTCAAGGTAATGATCCGCGAAGGTGCCGTTCTGCTCCGGGTCCAGCACTTCGAGCAGCGCCGAGGACGGATCGCCCCGCCAATCGGCGCCGAGCTTGTCGATCTCGTCGAGCAGGAAGAGCGGGTTCGAGGTCTTGGCCTTCTTCATGCCCTGGATGACCTTGCCTGGCATGGAGCCGATATAGGTCCGCCGATGGCCGCGCACCTCCGCCTCGTCCCGCACGCCGCCGAGCGACATGCGCACGAAGTTCCGGCCCGTCGCATGCGCGATCGACTTGGCGAGCGAGGTCTTGCCGACGCCGGGCGGCCCCACGAGGCAGAGGATCGGCCCCTTCACCTTCTGGCTCCGCACCTGCACCGCGAGGTATTCAAGGATGCGCTCCTTGATCTTCTCCATCGCATAGTGCTCGTCGTTCAGCACCTTCTCGGCGGCGACAAGGTCAGACTTGATCTTGCTGCGCTTCTTCCAGGGGATCGAGAGGATCCAATCGAGGTAGTTACGCACCACGGTCGCTTCCGCGCTCATCGGGCTCATGCTGCGCAGCTTCTTGATCTCGGCCATCGCCTTGTCCCGCGCTTCCTTGGAAAGCCGGGTCTTGGCGATCTTCTCCTCGATCTCGGCGATCTCGTCCCGCCCGTCCTCGCCCTCGCCCAGCTCCTTCTGGATCGCCTTGAGCTGTTCGTTGAGGTAGTATTCGCGCTGCGTCTTCTCCATCTGCCGCTTCACGCGGTTGCGGATGCGCTTTTCCACCTGCAGCACGCCGATCTCGGTCTCCATATGGCCGAACAGCCGCTCCAGCCGCTCGCCCACGCCCTGCATCTCCAGAAGCTCCTGCTTCTCGGCGATCTTGAGCGCCAGATGGCTCGCCACGGTATCGGCGAGCTTGCCCGGATCGTCGATCTGGTTCAGCGAGACCAGAACTTCCTGGGCGATCTTCTTGTTGAGCTTGATATACTGCTCGAACTGGCCGACCACCGTGCGGCCGAGGGCTTCCAGCTCCTTCGGATCGCCCGTGGTCTCCGCCACCGGCTCGACCTCGGCCTCGAAATAGTTCTCGACCTCGGTGAAGCGCGTCACCCGGGCGCGGCTCGTGCCTTCGACCAGCACCTTCACCGTGCCGTCCGGCAGCTTGAGCAGTTGCAGAATGGTCGAGACGGTGCCGACGCGGTAGATGTCATCCGCGCTCGGATCGTCCTGCGCCGCGTTCTTCTGGGCGACGAGCAGGATCTGCTTGCCTTCCTTGGCAACCGCCTCCAGGGCGCGGACGGACTTCTCGCGGCCGACGAACAGCGGCACGATCATATGCGGGAAAACCACGATATCCCGCAGCGGCAGAACCGGCATCCGGCCTTCCAGGGCAACCTCGGTCGCCGTCATCTCTTCGTCACTCACGATGACCTCCTTTCAAGGACAGTCGTTCCCCAGCATCGTCCTCTCGGGGCGGAGCCTTCGCCTGCAGAGGCGCCGGGGCCTCGCCCGGTCCGCATGACGATGCTGGCAACATTGCAAATCCCCCGCGCTTGGCCTCGGTCCGCCCGCCGCCGCGCCTGCCGTCAGCGGCAGCGGCTTGCGGACCCCACGCTGGGCTGGGCCCTCATCAGGCACCCATCACGCACTCTCTTCCGCCCGTTCCTTGCCATAGGTGAACAAGGGTTCGGCGCGGTTTTCCGCCACTTCGCGGTTGATGACGACTTCCTCGACATTGTTGAGGCCGGGGAGTTCATACATCGTGCCGAGCAGGATCTGCTCCATGATGGAGCGGAGCCCGCGCGCCCCGGTCTTGCGCTTGATGGCGCGGCCCGCGACGGAGCGTAGCGCATCATCCGTAAAGTTCAGCTTGACCCCCTCCATCTCGAAGAGGCGGGCATACTGCTTCACAAGCGCGTTCTTCGGCTTGGTCAGGATTTCAACAAGGGCATTCTCGTCGAGATCTTCAAGGGTCGCGAGAACGGGCAGGCGGCCGATGAACTCAGGGATGAGCCCGAAGCGCAGCAGGTCTTCCGGCTCCACTTCCCGCAGCAATTCGCCGGTCTGCCGCTCATCCGGGTCTTTCACCGTGGCGCCGAAGCCGATCCCTGAGCCCTTGCCGCGGGCCGCGATGATCTTGTCGAGGCCGGCGAAGGCGCCGCCGCAGATGAAGAGGATATTGGTGGTATCCACCTGCAGGAATTCCTGCTGCGGATGCTTCCGCCCGCCCTGCGGCGGCACGGAGGCGACCGTCCCCTCCATGATCTTGAGCAGCGCCTGCTGCACGCCCTCGCCCGACACGTCGCGGGTGATCGACGGATTGTCCGACTTGCGGCTGATCTTATCGACCTCGTCGATATAGACGATGCCGCGCTGCGCCCGCTCGACATTGTAGTCCGCCGCCTGCAGCAGCTTGAGGATGATGTTCTCGACATCCTCGCCGACATAGCCCGCTTCCGTCAGCGTCGTCGCATCCGCCATGGTGAAGGGCACGTCGAGCATGCGCGCGAGCGTCTGGGCGAGCAGCGTCTTGCCCGAGCCCGTGGGGCCGAGCAGCATGATGTTGGATTTCGCGATCTCGACGTCATTATGCTTCTGGCCATGGGCCAAGCGCTTGTAATGATTGTGAACCGCGACGCTCAGCACCCGCTTCGCATGTTGCTGGCCGATGACATAATCATCCAGCACCTTGCAGATTTCACGCGGAGTGGGCACCCCATCGCGGGATTTCACGAGATGCGTCTTGTTCTCCTCACGGATGATATCCATGCAGAGTTCGACGCATTCGTCGCAGATGAAGACGGTCGGCCCCGCGATCAGCTTGCGCACTTCGTGCTGGGACTTGCCGCAGAACGAGCAGTACAGGGTGTTCTTGGAATCGCTGGTCTTGCTCATGGCAGGCTCCTCTCCCGGGTCGGCCCAGGCGCCGGTCTATAAGCCTACGCCGCGGGAGCAATATTAAACAAGGTGCAGGCTGGTTTCGCCCTTGGCGATCAGGCCCGCCATCAACGGCACGGCACGTCTTGCGTCTGAAGCCGCGGGCCACCGCCCATGTCGTATGCCCCGACCCTTTCTCTACGCGGGAAGGGCCATACAAGTTTCAGGCCGGCGGGCTTGAGGCCAAGCGGCGGGAGACGGCGCCCCCGCAGCCCGGCCACCCGGCCCCGGCTCAACCCGCCTTCGGCTCCTCGCCGCCAGTCACCGGCCGGCTCTCCACCACCTCGTCGATAAGGCCGAACTCGCGGGCTTCCTCGGCCGACATGAAGCTATCACGCTCCAACTTACGTTCGATGGTGTCGAGAGACTGCCCGGTGTGGCGGACATAGATCTCATTCAGCCGCTGGCGGATGCGCAGGATTTCCCGCGCCTGAATTTCGATATCGGTCGCCTGGCCCTGCGCACCGCCGGAGGGCTGATGCACCATGATGCGAGCATTCGGCAGCGCGTAGCGCTTGCCCGATGCCCCGGCGGTGAGCAGCAGGCTGCCCATGGAGGCGGCCTGGCCGATGCAGACCGTGCTCACCGGGCAGCGGATGTATTGCATCGTGTCATAGATCGCGAGGCCGGAGGTGACGACGCCGCCCGGGCTGTTGATGTAGAAGGCGATGTCCTTGGTCGGGTTCTCGCTTTCCAGGAAGAGCAGCTGCGCGCAGATCAGCGAGCTCATCTCGTCGAAGACCTGGCCGGTCATGAAGATGATCCGCTCTTTGAGCAGGCGCGAATAGATGTCGTAGGAGCGTTCGCCCCGCGAGGTCTGCTCGACGACGATCGGCACCAGGGTGTTGCTATAGACGGTCAGGGGATCGCGGTCTTGCATCGTCAGTCCTTTCCCGCGCGGCCGGCTGGCGCCGCCGCCACGCTATCATGCGAATCTACCGGCATTTCCTCATGAACCTGCCGAACTCGCAAGAGGCCTCCGGCCTCGGGGTGGGCAGGCCAGATCCCTCAACGGCGATCGGGCCCGCGCACCGGCTGGGGCCGGCAAACTCACCCCAATGTGAGGCTTTGCGGGCCGATTGAAAAGGGGGGCGGCGCGCGCGGGCTTCGGCACGCGCCGCGATCGGGCTCAGGATAGCGCTCCAGCCAGGCTCCGCTTGGCGGGCGAAAGGCCACCGGCGGCGAGCCGGCCGAGCAGCGCCCGGCCCGCTCTCAGCCTCAGCCTTCGGCGTCGGTCTCGACGGCGGCGGCGAGTTCTTCCGCCGTCACCGGCTTATCCTCGACGCGGGCGAGTTCGAGGATGTAATCCACCACCTTCTCCTCGAAGATCGGCCCGCGCAGGAATTCCGCCGCCTGCGGGTTCTTGCGGAACATGTCCAGCACTTCCTTCTGGCGCTGACCATACATCATGGCGTGCTGGAAGACGGCGCGGTTCAGCTCTTCGTTCGTGACGGTGATGCCGTTCTTCTGGCCGATCTCGGCGAGCAGCAGGCCCAGGCGCACACGGCGATCGGCGATCGCCTGGTATTCGGCGCGCAACGTCTCCTCGTCCTTGTCCTTGTCGGATTCATCGAGGCGGCCGGCCTTGCGCTCTTCCTCAAGCCGGTCCCAGATCTGCTTGAATTCGCTCTCGGCAAGCGAGGGCGGCACGGCGAAGCTCACCCGCTCGGCCAGCGCGTCCAGCAGCTGGCGCTTGAGGTTCTGCCGCGCCTCGTTGTCCAGCTCGCGCTGCAGCCGGTCGCGGATGAACTTCTTCAGATCCTCCAGATCCTCGAAGCCAAGCTCGGTCGCCAGCGCGTCATTCGCTTCGGCGGCCTCGAAGGTCTTGAGTGCCTTGGCGGTGATCTCGAACTCCGCCGCCTTCCCGGCAAGCTCGGCCGCGCCGTAATCCTCGGGGAAGGTCACCTGGATGGTGCGGGTCTCGCCCGCGCGGATGCCGGCGATGCCCTCGGCAAAGCCAGGGATGAAGCCGGAACCGCCAAGCTCCACCGCCACGTCCTGAGCCGAGCCGCCCTCGAAGGGCGTGCCGTCGATGCGGCCGATGAAATCCACGATCACCGCATCGCCGTCCACCGCCGGGCGATCTTCGGTGACATCGACCTGCTTGCGGCGGCTCTTGAGCAGATTGTCCAGCCCTTGCGTCACGGCGTCCTCGGAAGGCTCGGCCTTGAGGCGGGTCAGCGTGATCTCGCCCAAGGGCGGCACTTCGATCTCGGGCAGCACCTCGAGTTCGAGGGTGAATTCCAGATCCTTGTCGTCACCGGCCGAGACGAGATCGACCTTGGGCTGCAGGGCGGGGCGCAGGCCGCGCTCGGAGAGCAGCTGGCGCGTCGCCTCGTTCACCTGCTCGTCGGAGATTTCGGCCAGCACCGCCGAGCCATAGCGCTTCTGCAGCAGGCTCATCGGCACCTTCCCGGGGCGGAAGCCCGGCAGGCGGATGGTGCGGCTCAGTTCAACCAGCCGGGCCTGCCGCTTCTGGTCGAGATCGGCGAAGGGCAGCGTGACGGTGAAAGACTGCTTCAGCCCGTCGGACTGGGTTTGGTTGATCTGCATTGAACGTCAGGGCTCCGGGTCGAAACAAAAGGCGTTAGAGGGTTGCGTGGCCGGTGGCGTGGCAGCGCGGGCGCAGGGCGCCGGCAGGGTGGGGATGGAGACTGGTGCGGGCGGAGGGACTTGAACCCCCACGGCTTGCGCCACCAGAACCTAAATCTGGCGTGTCTGCCAATTTCACCACGCCCGCGAACCGCAGCCGTAGGGCGGGCGCTTTACAGCAGTCGGGCGCCGCTCACAAGCGCGGGGGCTACACGGCTCACCTGTTTCCTTGGCGTCCGGCGGCAGGAAGCCGGCAAGGGCGCGGGCAATCCCCTCGCCCAGATCCTCGGCGATGAGCCCGGCCGGCGGCCCGGCGAGCTGCGCCGCCGCGCCATGCAGCCAGACGCCGGCGCAAGCCGCCTCGAAATCCGCCATGCCCTGGGTGATCAGCCCGCCGATGATGCCGGCCAGCACGTCGCCCGATCCGGCCGTCGCCAGCGAAGGCGGCGCATTGTGGTTGATCGCCGCCCGCCCATCGGGCGCCGCGATCACTGTATCGGCACCCTTGAGCACGACGACGGCGCCGATCCGTGCCGCCGCCGCCCGTGCCGCCGCGAGCTTGCAGGACCCGACCGGCCCGAACAGCTTGGCGAATTCCCCGCCATGCGGGGTGATGACGGAGACGCCCCGCAGCCGCTCCGGCGCGCCTGCGCAGGCGCCGAGGGCATCGGCATCGGCGACGATCCGCCGCTCTGCCGCGATCAGCTGGGGAAGTGCTTCCCGGGCACGCTCCAACCCTAATCCCGGGCCGCAAATCCACGCTTTACGACGCTGATCTTGCAGTAACTCTTCCAGCGGCGCCTCGCTGATGATGAGCCCCGGCTCGGTCCCCCGCAGAACATCGCCATTGCCTGCGACGACCAGGGTGAGCAGTCCTGCCCCCGCCCGCCGCGCGCCCATCGCGGCCAGCCGCGCGGCGCCCGCCATCTCGCTGCCGGCGAGGATCGAGAGCATGCCGCGGGTGTATTTCTGCCCGGCCATGGTGAGCGCCGGTAATGTCCAAAGATCAGGGCCATTGGCGAAGGTCTTAATCTCATCTCTGAGCATCGCGCCCTCCGGCATGCCGATCGGCGCGCAATGCAGCGCGCCGCAGAGCATTCGCCCCGGCAGCAGCAGATGCCCGGGTTTGAGCCGATGGAAGGTGACGGTGAGGTCCGCGCGCGAGACGGCACCGCGTGCCTGGCCGGTTTCACCGTCGAGGCCGCTCGGCACGTCGATCGCGACGATCCGCCGCGCGGCGCCGAGTACGGCCGAAATCTCGGGCGCGAGATCGCGCGTGAGGCCGGCGCCGAACACCGCATCGATCACAAGGTCGGCCCGCGCCGCTTCGGCGGGCGTGAACTCCGCCTCCGGCCCGCGCCAGCGGGCGGCCATCTGGGCGGCGTCCGATTCGGGCTTCGGCGCGCCGAGGCGGGCAAGGCGCACCGGCCAACCCTCCTGCTGCAACAGCCTGGCGACAACATAGCCGTCCCCGCCATTATTGCCGGGGCCGGCCAGCACCAGAAGCCGGCAGGGCCGGAACCGGGCGCGGATGGCGCGCGCCACCGCCCGCCCGGCGTTTTCCATGAGCGTGAGGCCCGGCACACCGAGCGCCGGCGCGCGTGCATCGACGGCCGCCATCTCGGCCGGCGTCAGCAGTTCGGCCGGCAGGGCGGGCTCGGGCAGGACAGACTCAGGCAGAGGCCGCATCGGCGAGGGGCTTTCTGATCAGCGAAAGGGCCCCGAAGCGGTGCGCGCCCCGGAGCCCCTATACGCTAGCATGGTGAGGACCGAACGCGGGAGCACCGCCGCCGCTCCAGGGCCTTCGCCCCATGGCAGCCGCGCGCCGAAACCCGCGCGCCGGGCCGGCTCAGGAGGCGCGGCGCTGCCCCGCCCTCTGGCCGCCCTCTCTGCCACCCGCCTCGCCCGCCTGTTCCAGGAGATCGACGAAGGCGCGGGAGAAGGCGGGGATATCGTCAGGCTTGCGGGCCGTCACCAACAGCCCGTCCGTCACCGCTTCCTCATCCACCCATTCGGCGCCGGCATTGCGGAGATCGGTCTTGAGGGAGGGCCAGGAGGTCATGCGCTTGCCCTTCACGCCGTCGGCCTCGATCAGCGTCCAAGGCCCGTGGCAGATCGCGGCGATCGGCTTCTGCGCGGTCACGAAATGCTGCACGAAGGCAACCGCCGCCTCGTCCACCCGCAGATAGTCGGGGTTGGCGACGCCGCCCGGCAGCAGGAGCGCGTCATAGGCATCGGGCGTGGTGCCGGAAAGCGGCACGTCGGCGCGGATGCGGCCGGCCTTCTTGTCATGGTTCATGCCCTGGAGCTCGCCCGATTTGGGAGAGACGACGGTGACGGTCGCCCCCGCGGCGCGCAGCACCTCGACCGGGCCGGTCAGTTCCACTTCCTCGAAACCGTCCGTCACCAGGGCGGCGATCTTCTGATGGCTGATGCTCATGCTGTGGTCTCCTTTGGGGATTGCACCCTTTGCGGCGGCGCGGAACGGCAGTGCCCCCCGCGGCCTTGCGCTCAAGCTGAGGATGCCCCTGCTCCGCCGCAACACCCGCCGTACCCGCAGGCGCGTCACCAAACGGCGATCAGGCGGCGGAAGGGCGGCAGCCCGCCACCGCACGCGCGCCCTGCATGCCGGCAGGCGCGGCGCGCATTGCCTGGGGCGGCCGATCTGCCGGATAAGGGGCCATCGCGGCCTCCGCGCGCCCATCCTCGGGCGCGCCGCCGCCCGCACAGGAGAGGCTCAGCCCATGATCGTCTTCATCACCGGCGCCAGTGCCGGCTTCGGCGCCGATATCGCCCGCCTCCTCGCCCCGCTCGGCCATCGCATCATCGCCACCGCCCGGCGGGCGGAGCGGCTCGAGGCCCTCGCCGAGGAACTCGGGCGGGATCGCGTCCTGCCGCTCGCCCTCGACGTGACGGACAAGGAAGCCGTCTTCGCCGCGATCGACGGCCTGCCCGCCGACTGGGCGGAGATCGACGTGCTGGTGAACAATGCCGGCCTCGCCCTCGGCCTCGACCCGGCGCAGAGCGCCTCTCTCGAAAACTGGGAGCGGATGATCGATACCAATGTGAAAGGCCTCACCTACGTCACCCGCGCCGTCCTCCCCGGCATGGTGGCGCGGGACCGCGGGCATGTGGTGAATATGGGCTCCGTCGCCGGCACCTGGCCCTATGCCGGCGGCAATGTCTATGGCGGCACCAAGGCCTTCGTGCGCCAGTTCTCGCTCAACCTCCGCGCCGATCTCGCCGGCACGCGGCTGCGCGTCACCAATATCGAGCCGGGGCTCGTCGCCGGCACGGAGTTTTCCACCGTGCGCTTCGGCGATCCGGCCAAGGCCGCGAACGTCTATGCCAATACGACGCCGCTGACCTCCGAGGACGTGGCCGAGACAGTGCGCTGGGTCATCAGCCTGCCGGCGCATTTCAACGTCAACACCATCGAGATCATGCCGGTGGTGCAAAGCTTCGCCGGGCTCCGCGTGCTCAAGGAGGGATGACCTCGACCAGATATAAACATATATACATACCAGTCCTGCCTGGCTGAGGCTCGATGCGCAAATTTGACCATAACGCCTTCGTTGTCGGCCTCGGCTTCGTGGCCGGGTTCATCGACGTCTATGGTTTCACGCGGCTCTCGGGCCTATTGCCGGCCCATATCACCGGCAACCTCATTTTCCTCGCGATCTATCTCGCGCATAATCACTACGACGTCTTGATGTTCGTCGCGGCCTTGCCGGTCTTCTGTGTCGGCGTGGTCGCTTCCGCCTGGATGATCGGCATTCTGGCGGAGCATGAGCGCGATCCCTTCCTGCCGGCCCTGCTGCTCGAAGCTGGGCTGCTCTTGCTCACCATGGTCTCGGCCTTGGCCTTGGCCAATGCCTCGCATGCCAACAGCCTGGGCAATATCGTCACCGGCACGCTCGTCGTGCTCGCCATGGCGCTGCAAAATACGCTCATGCGGCTCGTTCTGAACAACCTGCCGCCGACGACGGTGATGACCGGCAACCTCACCCAGGTGCTGAGCGATATCGTGGCCTTCGCCTGCCGTTTCCCCTCGATTCGCCACACGAAGAGCGAGAAGGTCATTCTGGAACGGCAGGCGCTCCGCATGCTGCTGACGCTGCTCTCCTTCCTCATCGGCGCGGTGATTGCCGGTATCGGCGGGCGCTACCTCGGCGATTTCGGCCTGCTGCTGCCGATTGCGGCGCTGCTGGTGCTCATCCCCTACGGCCAGCGGGCCCTCCGCGCGACCGCTCCTCAAGCCTGAGCGCCCCTGCCCCGCTTTGCTCGCAAAGCCCTTGACCTGTAATCAGATTGACACCGCCGCCGCTGCTGGATAGACCCCGCCCGCTGGCAAAGGCCGCGCGGGTGTTCCTGCGTCCACCGCCTGCCTCATAAAAAGAAGCCGCCCCAACGAGGGTGCAGCATGAAAGTGAGAGACTGATGTTTGCAGTGATCCGCACGGGCGGAAAGCAATACCGCGTTCAACCGAACGCCATCGTGAAGGTCGAGAAGTTGGAGGCCGAGGCCGGCCAGACCATCACCTTCAGCGAAGTGCTCGCGGTCGGCGGCGAAGGCATCGCCGCCCAGGTCGGCGCGCCGCTGGTGGCGGGCGCGAGCGTGACGGCCACGGTCGTCGCGCAGGACCGGCTCGACAAGATCATTATCTTCAAGAAGCGCCGCCGGCAGAACAGCCGCCGCAAGAACGGCCACCGCCAGCACGTGACCGTGCTGCGCATCGCCGATATCGTCGCGGCCTGAGCCCCGCTTTCCGTAGGAGATTGAGAGATGGCACATAAGAAAGCAGGCGGCTCGTCCCGCAACGGCCGCGATACCGCCGGCCGCCGCCTCGGCGTCAAGAAGTTCGGTGGCGAGAGCGTCGTCGCCGGTAATATCATCATCCGCCAGCGCGGGACCAAGATGAAGCCCGGCCAGAATGTCGGGCTCGGCAAGGACCACACGATCTTCGCGCTGATCGATGGCCGCGTGCAGTTCGAGACCAAGGCAGACCGCGTGCATGTGTCGGTGACGCCGCTGCCGCAGGCCGCCGAGTAAGCAAGGCCCCGAGCCTTTTCGCGGGCCGCCCTGCGGCCCGCCCCAGAGACTGCCAAGGGGCCGGCTTTCCGCTGGCCCCTTTATTTTTTTGAGACCGGTGCTGCCCCGATGAAGTTCCTCGACCAGGCCAAGATCTATGTCCGTTCCGGCGATGGCGGGGATGGCGTGGTCGCCTTCCGCCGGGAAAAATACATCGAGTTCGGCGGCCCGGATGGCGGCAATGGCGGCCGTGGCGGCGATATCATTTTCGAAGCCTCGCCCGATCTCAATACCCTGATCGACTTCCGCTATACGCAGCATTTCAAGGCGCCGAAGGGCGGCAATGGCGCGGGCTCGGACCGCACCGGCCGCGATGCCCCCTCGATCACCATCCGCGTCCCCGTCGGCACCGAAATCCTCGACGATGACCGCGAGACCCTGCTCGCCGATCTCGATCGGCCGGACAGCCGCGTCGTGCTCTGCCGCGGCGGCGATGGCGGGCATGGCAATGCCATGTTCAAGAGCAGCACCAACCGCGCGCCGCGCCGGGCGGATAAGGGCTGGCCGGGGGAGGAGCGCTGGGTCTGGCTGCGCCTCAAGCTCATCGCCGATATCGGGCTCGTGGGCCTGCCGAACGCCGGCAAATCCACCTTCCTCTCGGTCGTCTCGGCCGCGCGGCCGAAGATCGCCGACTATCCTTTCACCACGCTGGTGCCCCAGCTCGGCGTGGTACGGCCGACCGAATATGAGGAATTCATCCTCGCCGATATTCCGGGCCTCATCGAAGGCGCGCATGAGGGCGTGGGGCTCGGGGATCGGTTCCTCGGCCATGTCGAGCGGTGCGCGGCACTGCTGCATCTCGTCGATGGCGCGGCCGGCAATGTGGTGGATGCCTGGCGCACCATCCGCGGTGAGCTGGAAGCCTATGGCGGCGGCCTCGCCTCCAAGCCCGAGATCCTGGTGCTCAACAAGGCCGATGCGATGAGCCCGCGCGAGCTTTCCGCCCGCCGCACGGCCCTCGCCCGCGCCTCCGGCGCGCCGGTCTTCGTCGCTTCCGGCGTCTCCCGCCAGGGCGTGCCGGAGATCCTCCGCGCGCTGATGGAGATCGTGAACGCGGCGCGGGCCGAGCGGCAGGCGGCTCAGGGGCGCCGGGCCGAGGCTGAAACCCGCTCGGAGAGCCGTTCGGAGACGGCCGGCGGCGGCCGCGGGCAGGAGGCGTGATCCTGCCGCGCCTCGGCGCCGCCCGGCGCCTCGTCGTCAAGCTCGGCTCCGCCCTCGTCGTCGATCAGGCGGCGGCGACGCCGCGGCAGGCCTGGCTCGACCAGGTGGCGGAGGATGTCGCCGCGCTGCGCCGCCAGGGCACCGAAGTCATCCTCGTCTCCTCGGGTGCCATCGCCCTCGCCCGCCGCAGCTTGGGCCTCACCCAACCGCGCCTCAAGCTCGAGGAAAAGCAGGCGGCCGCCGCCGTCGGCCAGATCCGCCTCGCCCAGGCCTGGACGGAGGCGCTGTCCGCCCAGGGGATCACGGCGGCCCAGCTTCTGCTGACGATCGAGGATAGCGAGGATCGGCGCCGCTATCTCAATGCGCGCGCGACGCTCGCGACCCTGCTCGGCCTCGGCTGCGTCCCGGTGATCAACGAGAACGACACGGTGGCGACCGCCGAAATCCGCTTCGGGGACAATGACCGGCTGGCCGCGCGCGTCGCCGAAATGGTCGAGGCCGATCAACTCGTCCTGCTCTCCGATATCGACGGGCTCTATACCGCCGATCCGCGCCGCAACCCGCAAGCCGCGCATATTCCGGTGGTGCCGGTGATGACACCGGAAATCGACGCCATGGGCGGCGAGCCGCCGCCCGGCTATTCATCGGGCGGCATGCGCACCAAGCTCGTCGCCGCGCGGATCGCGACCAATGCCGGCTGCGCCATGGCGATCGCCCTCGGCCACCGCCCGCATCCGCTGCGCGCCCTGATGGACGGGGCGGCCTGCACCTGGTTTCTGCCGCGGGAAGACGGCCGCTCCGCCCGCAAGCGCTGGATTGCCGGCAGCCTCGCCCCGCTCGGCAGCCTCACCGTCGATGCCGGGGCGGCGCGGGCCCTCGCCGCCGGCCGCTCGCTTCTGCCGGCGGGGGTGCGCGCCGTCTCGGGCGATTTCGCCCGCGGCGATGCCGTGCGTGTGCTGAGCCCCGAGGGGGTGGAAATGGCGCGCGGCCTTTCGGCCTATGGTGCCGAGGATGCCCGCCTCATCGCCGGCCACCGGTCTGAGGAGATCGAGGCTCTGCTCGGCTGGCGCGGCCGGGACGAACTGATCCATCGCGACGATCTCGTCCTGCTTTAAGCCCGCCCGGCGGAGCGAGGGAAGGTCGCGAGCGGGGTCATTCGCCGCACGCATCCATCCGGCGGCGCATATAATTGCCATTTGGTTAATGCGTTCGCCTCGCTAACGAAAAAACAAGACCTGCCGAGGTAAGTCTTTGATCGGACCTGCCGCGTCGCGCGACAGGCCGTTCAGGAGCCGGGAGCCGTCGTGCATGTGGAGTGATGGGGCTGATCAGCCGAACCTGCACGGCAGCTTCACCGCCGCCGTCGAAGCCGAACTGCGGGAGAGCCGGCTGGATCTCACCTTCCCGCCCTTCCTCGAAAGCCGCTACCAGCAGGATTGGGCGGAAGCGCGTTCGGCCCAGCTGCGCAAGCTGTCCATGATCGGCTGGGCCGCGGCTTCGCTGCTCGTCATCCTCGTCGGGCTCCTCGTCTCCGGCGCGGCGGCCTGGATGCCGCTCCTCGTCACCTGCCTGGCGCTCGCTGCCCTCACCGCCGGGCTGCGGCGCTTCTTCGGCTCCACCATTCCGCAACAGCGGCGCGAGGGGGCGGCCTTCGCCCTGGGCCTCGCCTTTGCCCTCGCCGTCAGCCTCAGCCTCGTCTGGGGCGGCGAGAGGCCTGGGGTCGATGCTCTGGCGCTCGCGACGCTGGGCACGACCTTTCTCCCGCTGCTGCTGCTGCTGCCCGTTCGCCGCGCCGCTGCGCTGAGCGGGGCGAGCCTCGTCCTCTATGCCGCCATACTCCTCGGCGTCCTCCCCCTGCCGTGGAACCTCGCCCTCCTTCCGCTCGCCTGCCAGATCATCCTCACGCTGCTCGCCCTCACCGCCCTGCATGGGTTGGAGCGGGGGGCGCGCCGCCTCTACCTGCACGAAGTTCTGCAGAAGGCGCAGGGCGAGCGGAGTTCCGCCTTCGTCGATCCGCTGACCGGGCTTGCCAATCGCGAGCGGATGGACGCGGCGCTGGCCGCGCTCTGCGATCAGGAGGAGGTGCGGGCGAGCTTCCTGATGATCGACATCGACCTGTTCCAGGATTTCAACGAGCAATACGGCCATGAGGTGGGGGATCGGCTGCTGCATGACCTGAGCCGCTGCCTCGCCGCCGCCTTGCGCGATGGCGACTTGCTGGCGCGCATGGGCGGCGAGGAATTCGGCGTGCTGCTCAACGGGCTCGTCATGCAGGATGCTATCCTGGTGGCCGAGCGGCTGCGCGTCGCCGTCGCCACCTTTCCTTTCATGGTCGGCACCAAGCTGATCCGGATGACGGTGAGCATCGGCGTCACCGGCATCGTGCCCTGTGACGAGCCGAGCCGCATCCTCGACTCGGCGGAGAAGGGCATGCACCTCGCCAAGCGCGCCGGGCGCAACCAGGTCGGCGGGCCCTGGCTCAAACTCCCGTCCTGACCCCCTGGCCGATGCCGGCCGGATAGCGCCTTCCGCTTGCCGGCTCCTCTCGTTGGAGCGGGCGTCTGCCGTGTGCAGCCGGCGAGGCGCGGCCGGCGAGGTGCGGCGGGCCCTCGCGCCGAGTTGACCTAAGCTGCCGAGCCATCCGATCACAGGATCGTGCGCCGAGCCCTGCCGCCTTCGCCGCGCTGCCCACCTCTGCCCCATGAGCACGACCCTGGAGAAGCAGACCACGTCCCGCATCCGGGACGATCGGATCACCCCCGCCGGGCGAGACGAGATCGAGGCCTTGACCGGCCTGCGCGGCATCGCCGCCGTCATCGTCATCGCCTATCACATCTATCCCGCTTCCGATTTCCCGATCGGCCTCAGCCCCTTGGTTGGGCGCGGCTATCTCGCCGTCGATGTCTTCTTCGTCCTCAGCGGCTTCGTCATGGCGCTGACCTATGGGCAGATGTTCCGCGAAGGGGTGGGCGCGCCCGCCTATCTCACCTTCCTCGCCCGCCGCGTCGCCCGGCTCTATCCGCTCTACATCACCTTCTTCGCCTTGCGGCTGGCCTATTCGCTCGCGGTCTATCACAGCCTGCAGGTGCCGGATGGCTGGTTCGCCCTCACCTTGCCGCATCCGCTGAAGGATGTGCTCGCCAATATCGTCATGGTCCAGTCCTGGGGGCTGGCCAAGGCGGCGACCACGCCCACCTGGTCGATCAGCACCGAATGGGGCGCCTATTTCGTCTTTCCCTTCGTGGTCGGCGCGATCCTCTTTCGCGCCCGCTGGCAGGCGCTCCTCGCGCTCGCCGGCGCGATCGGCCTCGTGCTGCTGGCGAGCATGCTGACCGCGACCGACGGGCTGCACCATAACGGCGCGCTCGATGCCTATGATGGGCGCACCCTCATCCCGCTCATCCGCTGCCTCGGCGGCTTCACCCTCGGCCTGCTGACCTACCGGCTTTATACCCTGGGCTCCGTCCGGCGCTTCGCCGCGCGCGGCCTCGCTTGGGCGGCGCTCGGCTGGATCGCCCTTGGCCTGCTGCTGCGCTGGCCCGATCAGGCGATCTATCCCGCCTTCCCCGCCCTGGTCCTCGCGCTCGCCTGCGATCGCGGGCCACTCGCCCGCCTCTTCGCCTGGCGTCCGGTCTTCGAACTCGGCGTGCTGAGCTACACCCTCTATGTCATCCACAATGTCTGGATCGGCCTCGTGCATTGGGAGATCCGGCATCTGCCGATGGCCATGCCGCCGCTCGTCGCGCAGAGCCTTTCCGCCGGCTTCCTCATCGCGAGCCTCGGCGTGACCGCCTTCGCACTCCATCACTTCATCGAGGTGCCGGGCCGCCGCATGGTCCGCGGCCTGGGGGATCGGCTGGCCGGCCTGCACCGCGCGCCCGCCTTCAATCGTGGATGAAGACCGCCTCGATCTCGCCCAGGGTGACGCCGAGCTTGCTGCCCCAGGCGCGGTTCATCATCACCTTCGGCGCGACCATCCACTGCCAGTCGTCGAAGGTCAGGGTATGGGGCGATCCGCTCTTGGTCAGGTCGAACACATAGTGCATGCGGAAGGCATTGCCCGAGGTCTGCCCACGGGCGACGCCCACCACCTCGGGCGTGCGGCCGATCCAGCTGCCATCCGCCGCGCGGGTGAAGGTCCAGTCCCGATCCTGGGTCTTGCCGTCGGAGAAGACGTAATGCTCGTGCAGATGCAGCACATGGCCATCCCAGGTGCCGTTCTCATCGGCCGTGAACTGCTTCACGACATTGCCGTCGCGGTCGAAGAAGAAGCCGTAGCCCCTGGAGTGGCCGGCGTAGAAATCCTGCACGCGAAAGGGCGGCGTGCGGCCGGCGAAGGCCGTCACCGGCTGGCGGGCGCAGGCCGCGAGGCCCGAGAGCGCGAAGGCGAGGCCGAGCAGGGAGAGAAGTCTCATCGGGCAGCTCCGGGAGCGTCTCTTCCCTAACGCCCGAGCGGTGCGGCCGGATGCGGCGGGAGAGCGGCCGACCCTCAGCCCCCCGGCGTCTCCTCCCCCTGATGCGCAAGGGCCAGCGGATGCCGCTCCTCCACCAGCTTCTGCAGGCGCTCCGAGAGCAGGTGGGTATAGATCTCCGTCGTCGCGATATCGGCATGGCCGAGCAGCATCTGGATGCTGCGCAGATCCGCCCCCCGCCCCAGCAGATGCGAGGCGAAGGAATGGCGCAGCACATGGGGGGAGACGCGGGCGGGATCGATCCCGGCCTTGGCCGCGAGCCGCTTGAGCTGCAGGAAGAAGGCCTGGCGGGTGAGCGCCTGGCGCGGGTCGCGGCCCGGAAAGAGCCAGCGCGAGGGCGGCGCCTTCGCCCCTGACCGCGCGCCGCGATAGGCGGCTGCCGCCGCCCGGGCCGCGGCCGAGAGCGGCACCAGCCGATCCCGCCCACCCTTGCCGCGCACCATCAGCATCTCGGCGTCCGCGGTCAGCGCCTGGGCGGGCAGCGCCAGCATCTCGGAGATGCGAAGACCGCTGGCATAGAGGATTTCGAGCCCCGCCTGCATCATCAGCCCGGTGAGCCCCTCCACCGCCGCCGCCGCGGCGCTGGTGAGCAGCCCATCCACCTCCCGCTCGGTCAGGTTCTTCGGCAAGGCGGGCGCGCTGCGCGGCGCCGAGAGCAGGCGGGCGGGATGGTCCGGCCGCAGCCCCTCGCGCAGCAGAAAGGTGAAGAAGCCACGCAGGCTCGCCAGCCGGCGGGCCTGGGTGCGGGGGGAAAGCCCGGCCTCGGCGAGGCTCACCAGATAGGCGCTGAGATCGGCCTTGGCGCAGCCCCGCGCATCGCTGCCGCGGGCGGCCAGGAAGGCCGCGAGATCCTCGAGATCGCGGCGATAGGCGGCGAGCGTGTTCGGCGCCGCCCCCCGCTCGGCGGCCATCATTTCGAGAAACGCCTCCAGCGACCGCTCCATCGCCGGGCGCCCGCGCTCAGCCCTGGGCGGCGGTGGGGGTCGGCAGCATCTGGTGCACCTGCGTCTGATGCAGGGGCAGCGGGAACATGCCGAGGGCGACGAATCCGCCACCCGCCACGACCAGCAAGAGGATAACGAGAATGAGGAGGAAGCTGCGCATCCGGTGGCCTGCCCGTGAGTGATGCGGCTGTGCTAATGCCTCGGCCGATGACGCGCAATATCGACGATCCAGCCTCCGCGCCCGGCGCCCTGCCCCTGCCCCCGCCCCGCAGCATCGTGCTCGTGGGCCTCATGGGCGCGGGGAAAACCGCCGTCGGCCGGCGCCTCGCCGCCCTTCTCGGCCTGCCCTTCGTCGATGCCGATCACGAGATCGAACAGGCGGCGGGGCAGAGCATCAGCGAGATCTTCGAGCGATTCGGCGAGCCGGCCTTCCGCGATGTCGAGCGGCGGGTGATCCGCCGCCTGCTCTCCGGCCCCCGCGTGGTCCTGGCGACCGGCGGTGGCGCCTTCATGGATGCCGAGACGCGGGCCGTGATCCGCGACCATGGCCTCTCCATCTGGCTGCGCGCCAGCCTGCCCCTACTCCTCAAGCGCGTGGCCGGCCGCAGCCACCGGCCCTTGCTCAATGCCGGCGACCCCGCCACCGTCCTGGAGCGGCTGATGACGCTCCGCCACCCCGTCTATGCCGAGGCCGATATCGTGATCGATTCCCGTGACGAACCCGTGGACAGCATGGCCGCCCGCCTGGCCGAGCGCATCGCCCGCCACGCCCCGCCGCTCCGCGTGCCGGTGGCGCTCGCCGAACGCGGCTACGAGGTGGTGATCGGCCCCGGCCTGCTCGCCCGTGCCGGCGCCCTTCTCGGCACCGTGCTGCCTCAGCGCCGCGCCGTCATCGTGACCGATGCGCATGTCGCGCCGTTGCATCTCGCCGCACTCGAAGCCGGGCTCGCCGAAGCCGGCTTCACGACCGGGCAGGTCATCCTGCCGCCTGGGGAGGCGAGCAAATCGATCGAGGGCTGGTCCGGCCTCGTCACCGCGCTGCTCGACCAGGGGGTGGAGCGCCGCACCACCATCATCGCCTTGGGCGGCGGGGTGGTGGGCGATCTCGCGGGCTTTGCCGCCGCGGCGACGCTGCGCGGCCTGCCCTTCGTGCAGGTGCCGACCACGCTGCTCGCCCAGGTCGATTCGAGCGTCGGCGGCAAGACCGGCATCAACAGCCGCCACGGCAAGAACCTCATCGGTGCCTTCCACCAGCCGCGCATGGTGCTGGCCGATACCGATGTGCTGGCGAGCCTGCCGGTGCGGGAACTCCGCGCGGGCTATGCCGAGATCGTCAAGGCCGGGCTCATCGGCGATGCGGAGTTCTATGCCTGGTGCGAGGCGCATGGCGCAGCCGTGGTCAGTGGCGATGCCCAGGCCCAGGCCGAGGCCATCCGCCGTGCCTGCGCCTTCAAGGCGAGCGTAGTGGGCGATGACGAGCGAGAGGAAAAGCCCAATGACGGGCGGGCGCTGCTCAACCTCGGCCATACTTTCGGCCATGCGCTGGAAGCCGAGATCGGCTATGGCGGCGGCCTGCTACACGGCGAGGCGGTGGCGATCGGCCTCGGCCTCGCGGCCGGCCTCTCCGCCAAGCTCGGGCTCTGCCCGCCCGATCTCCCCGCCCGCATCCGCCACCACCTGGCCGCGGTCGGCCTGCCCTCCGAGCTTGCCATGCTCAACCGCCGCTTCTCGGCCGCTTGCCTCATCGCCCATATGCGGCGGGACAAGAAGATGCGGGATGGCGCCCTCGCCTTCGTGCTGCTGCGCGGCATCGGCCAGGCTTTCACCAGCCGCGAGGTGCCCGGCGAGGCGGTGACGGACTTGCTGCGGGAGGCGGGCTGCGAGCCATAGGCGCGCCGAGCCGGGGCCCGAGCCTCCGGGGCGGTTAGCCTTCGCCCGCGCGGAACGCCTGCCACACCATGGGAAGCAGGCGGGTGAGGCGCCCGGCCCATTCCCGCTGGCCTTCGGCGCTGCCGATCAGATCCTGGCGGATTTCGATTTCGAGATAGGGCAGCCCCCGCCGCTCGGCATGCACGGGGATGGTGTAATCCGTCAGGTCGCTCACGAAATAGGGCTCGTTATCGCCGACGACGAGGCCACCCTCCGCCTCCAGCCGCGCCTTCAGCAGCCGCGAAAGGCGGGCATCGCGGTTATAGAGCACCGCCGCGTGCCAGGGCCGCGCGGTGCCTTTGAAGACCGGGGTGAAGCTGTGGACGGAGATGAGCGCGGTCACCCGCCCGGCTTCCGCCCGCGCATCGAGCGTCGCAGCGATCGCCGCATGATACGGGGTGAAGATCTCGGCGATACGGGCCTGCCGTGCTGCCTCTGTCAGCCCCTCATTCCCAAGAATGCGCGTCGTCTCGCTGATCTCGGGGATCGAACTCGGCACGCCAGGATCACGGTTGCAGTCGATCACCAGGCGCGAATAGACCTGCCGGATCAGGGTCGCGTCCAGGGCATCCGCGACCTGCTCGGCCACCGCCCGCGCCCCGATGTCATAAGCGATATGGCGCTCAAGCTCGGCATCCGGCAGGCCGAGCTGGCCGAGCCGGCGGGGGATCGCGCGGCCGGCGTGATCGCAGGTGAGCAGCAGATCGGAGGAGCCGCCCGGATGGTCCACCATCACGGGCCGGGCTTCGTCGGGGGCAAGCAGGGTCATCGCGTCCATGCCGGCAGCATAGCGGGGCCTGGCCCCGCCGTCAGCCGGCACCGCAAGCGAGCCGCGCGGCCCATCACGCGGACGGCAAGGCGGCTGGCACCGCCGCGCGCCTGCCGGGCGGGGCGGCATCCGGCGCCACCATCGCCGGCAGGCTGGCGGCGATCCGCCGGGCATCCTGCTTCGGCGGCAGCCCGAACTGGCGAGCATAATCGCGGCTGAACTGGGATGCGCTCTCATAGCCGACGCTGAGTGCCGCCTGCGCCGCCGTCATCGCCTCGGCCGCCATCAGCTGGCGCGCCCGCAACAGCCGCATCTGCTTCTGGTATTGCAGCGGGCTCAACCCCGTCAGCGCCTTGAATTGGCGATGGAAGGCCGAGACGCTGAGATGCGCGATGCCGGCGAGATCGGCGATGCGCAGCGTTTCGGCGAAATGCTCCCGCAGGTGGCGCATCGCCCGCATCAGCTGCTGCGAAGGCCCGGCCGCGCAACACATGCGGGCGATCGCGCCGCCATCCGGGCCGCTCAGCAGCCAGTAGCAGATTTCCCGCATGATGATGGGGGCGAGCGTGCCGATCGCCTCCGGCGTATCGAGCAGCCGCACCATGCGGAGCGCGCAATCCGCAAGCGGGCCTTCGAAGTTGCTGACGAGGACGCCGCGCGGCCCGGCCTGACGCGGCCCGGCCTGACGCGGCACACCCTGATGCGGCGCGCCGCCGCTGCCCAGTTCCTCGGCGACGCCGCGCATGAGATCGAGATCGAGCCCGATGAGCAGGCAAAGGCAGGGCTCCTCCGGGCTTGCCTCCGTCACCCGGCCCATCGCGGGGGCATCGACGCCGACCACCAGCGCCTCGCCCGCGCGATAGGTGTAGCGGTTGCCGCCGAAGGTCGCCCATTTCGCGCCTTGCGCCACGATGCAGATCGTCGGCTGCGCCATCCGGCATATCGGCGGATGCGGCTCCGTCGCGCGCAGCACGATAACGCCGGGGATCGCGGTCTCGTAGGGGCTTTCGCCGCTCTGGCGGGCGGTGAAGCGGGCCAGGGCGGCGGCGAGGTCTCGAACCACGGGGAGGCTCCTTCTCCCGCCCATGATAGCCGCCGAGCAGGAACAGGCAAGAACGCGCCGGCTTCCGGCATTCATCCGGCCCTGGCCGGCACCCATAATAACCGGCGTCTCATTTCAGGAGGGCTTCATGCCGAACGAAACCAAATCGGGCCCCGCCCGCATCGCCGTGGTTACCGGGGGCAGCCGCGGCATCGGGCGCAACACCGTCCTCACCCTTGCCGGGCGCGGCGTCCGCTCGATCTTCACCTATCGCCAAAACCGAGCGGAGGCGGAAGCCGTCTGCCAACTCACCGAAGAGGCGGGGCTGCCCGCCATCGCCCTGCCGCTCGATACCGGCGAGAGCGCGGGCTTCCCGGCCTTCGCGGCTGAACTCGCCGCCGCCCTCTCCAGGCTCGGCGCCGAGCGGTTCGATTTCCTCGTCAATAACGCGGGCACCTCCTCCAATACCGGCTTTCTGGAGATGACCGAAGCCGAGATGGACGCGCTCTATCAGGTGCATTTCAAGGGCGTCTTTTTCCTCACCCAGACGCTTCTGCCGCTCATGCGCGATGGCGGGCGGATCGTGAACATCTCCTCCGGCCTCGCCCGCTTCGCCATGCCCCGGCGCATCGGCTACGGCAGCATGAAGGCGGCCGTCGAAGCCCTCTCCCGCTACATGGCGCTCGAACTCGGGCCACGCGGCATCGCCGTGAATGTCGTCGCGCCCGGCGCGATCGCGACCGATTTCAGCGGCGGCATCGTGCGGGACAATCCGGAGGTCAATCGCATGATCTCCCAGGTGACTGCGCTCGGCCGGGTCGGCCTGCCCGAGGATGTCGGGCCGGTGATCGCGGCGCTGCTCTCGCCCGATCTCGGCTGGGTCAATGGCCAGCGGATCGAGGTCGCGGGCGGCATCCATCTCTGACGGCGCCCCGCTCTTGACCGGGACCGCCTTTCGGGGGTGACCTTGGCCCCGGTGAACGGGGAGAGTGTGATGGATTTCGAAACCAAGCTCGATCGTCTGGCGGAGGTCGCGGTGCGGGTGGGGCTCGGGCTGCGCGCGGGCCAGGAAGTGGTGATGACGGCGCCGCTCGAAAGCCTGCCCCTCGCGCGGCGCATCACCCGCCACGCCTATAAGGCGGGGGCCTCGCTCGTCACCACCTTCTATGCGGATGAGGATGCAACCCTCGCCCGCTTCGAGGAAGCGGCGCCGGAAAGCTTCGACACCGCCCCCGCCTGGCTCTTCGAGGGCATGGCGAAAGCCTATGGCGCGGGCGCCGCGCGGCTCGCGATTTCGGGCGAGAACCCGGCGCTGCTCGCCGGGCAGGACGCGGAAAAGGTCAGCCGCGCCAACCGCGCCCGCTCCCGCGCCTATCAGCCGGCGCTGCAGCATATCGTCGATTTCCATATCAACTGGAGCATCGTCTCCTTCGCGAGCCCCGCCTGGGCGCGCATGGTCTTCCCCGACCTGTCGGAGGCCGATGCCGTCATGCGGCTCTGGGATGCGATCTTCGCGGCCTCTCGCGTCGATCAGGCGGACCCGGTGGCCGCCTGGAATGCGCACAACCAGCGCCTGCACGACCGCAAGACCTTCCTCAACGAGCGGCGCTACGCCGCACTCCGCTTCCAGGGGCCGGGCACGGATCTGACCGTGGGCCTCGCCGACGAGCATGAATGGGCGGGCGGCTCCGAGGTTGCCCGCAACGGCATCACCTGCAATCCAAATATCCCGACGGAGGAGGTTTTCACGACGCCGCATGCCCGCCGGGTAGAAGGGACGGCGCGCAGCACCAAGCCGCTCTCCTACCAGGGCACGCTGATCGAGGATATCGCCGTGCGCTTCGAGGGCGGGCGCATCGTCGAGGCCTCGGCGCGGCGTGGCGAGGAGGTGCTTCGCAAAGTGCTGGAGACCGATGCCGGCGCGTCCCGCCTCGGCGAGGTGGCGCTCGTCCCGCATTCGTCGCCGATCTCGCAAAGCGGCATCCTGTTCTTCAACACGCTCTACGACGAGAATGCCGCCTGCCATATCGCCCTCGGCCAGGCCTATAACAAATGCATCCGCAATTTCGAGGAGAAGAGCGAGGAGGCGCTGGTCGAGGCCGGGGCCAATCGTAGCCTCATCCATATCGATTGGATGATCGGCTCAGGCTCCGTCGATATCGACGGGATCGGCGCGCAGGGCGAGGCGGAGGCTCTGATGCGCGCCGGGGAATGGGTTATCTGAAGCGAAGGGCGGAGGCACCCTCCGCCACGCGCCGGCCGCCCGGCCGATAAACCAAAGAAAAAGCGGCGGACCCGGCATCGGGCCCGCCGCTTTTCGGCTCGCAAGACTGATCGCGAAGGAGCGATCAGACCTTGAGGTTCACGGCTGCCATCTTGCCCTTCTGGCCCCGCTCCAGATCGAAGCTGACCCGCTGGCCTTCATTCAGACCGCCAAGACCGGCGCGCTGCACGGCGGAGATGTGCACGAACACATCCGCGCCGCCTTCTTCCGGCTGAATGAAGCCATAGCCCTTGGTAGCATTGAACCACTTAACCGTGCCGACCGACATCGGGTCTCTCCTCGCACCTGGCAACCCGCAACATGCGGGCCAAACTGACTTTTGCATTGGGGGGAGGCGCCGGAGGCGAGAGGAACCCGCGTACCGAAACACTTGTAGCCCAAACTGTAAAAGCGCCACTGCCATCTATGACCGTTTCTTGCCCGGCTGGCTAGCCGAAATTCGCGGCAAACCGCCGCTTTTTGCCCGATCTTCGCGGTAGGCGAGGCGTCCCCGCCCCCGCTGCGGCGCACAATGCCGCGACGCGATAGGGGCATGAGGAAATGAGATTTGCCCCGCGCCGGGCCTCTCATGCCATGCTGCGCCGGGCGGATTACCTCAAGGGGCGCGACGGTCGCTCAGGGTGGTTGCGGCGCACCAGGTTTTCCCTGCGATGGAGCATGCGGATCGTGGATAGCAAGCGGATCAGGGCGGCGCTCGAAGCGCGGCCGGCGGGGCATAGCCTGCCGCAGTTCCTCTACAACGATCCCGGCGTCTTCGACTTCGACCAACAGGCGCTGTTCCGCCGCGGCTGGATGCTCATCGGCTTCGAGGTCGAATTCCCGGAAGCCGGCAGCTACCAGTCGCTGAAGATCGGCGGCGCGCCCATCATCATCATCCGCGGCAAGGATGGCGTGCTGCGCGGCTTCCACAATACCTGCCGCCATCGCGGGGCGGAGCTTTGCGCCGAAGGCTCGGGCAAGGCCGCCCGGCTCGTCTGCCCCTATCATCAATGGACCTACGATCTCACCGGCAAGCTGCTCTTTGCCGGACGCATGGGGGATGGATTTGATCCGGCGGCGCACGGCCTGGCGCCCATCCATGTCGAGACGCTGGAAGGCACGGTCTATGTCTGCCTTGCCGAGACGCCGCCCGATTTCGCGCCCTATCGCGCGGCGGTGGGGCCCATGCTCGCCGCCCACAATTTCCGGGAAGCGAAGGTCGCGCATCAGGCGACGCTGGTCGAACGCGCCAACTGGAAGATCGTGATGGAGAATGCGCGGGAATGCTACCACTGCGCCGGCCGGCATCCGGAACTCGCCGTCACCTTCCCGATCTTTGCCAAGGGCAATTTCGAGCCCGTCTCCGACCATGAAGCGGCCTTCGATGCGCGGATGGCATCCCTCGGGCTGTCGGGCGCGCCGGTGGAAGGGAGCTGGTGGCAGGCCTCCCGCTTCCCGCTCAACCCCGGCATGGTCTCGATGACGATGGATGGCGCCCGCGCGGTCTCCAAGCTCATGTGCCCGATCGGCGATGGCGATATCGGCAGCCTGCGCTGGGCGATCGAGCCGCATAGCTTCTGCCATTCCACAGCCGACTTCACCTTCATGTTCACGGCGATCCCGGTAGCGCCGAAGGAGACGCTGGTGCTCGGCAAATGGGTGGTGCATCGCGACGCGGTGGAGGGGGTGGATTACGATCTCGACAACCTCGTGAAGCTCTGGGACGTGACCAACCTCGAAGATCGCGATCTCTGCGAGCTCAACCAGCGGGGCGTCGATAGCCCCGGCTACCGGCCGGGCCCCTATTCGGAAGTCGCCGAATCTCTCGTGCGGCGCTTCACGGATTACTATGTGCGGCAAGCGCTCACCTATCTGGACGAGATCGAGGCCCCGCACGTGCAGTCAATGGCTGCCGAGTAGCATGACGGAAACTCTTTGGGCCGGCGGCGCCGATCGGCTGGTCTGCCAGGCGGTGGGGGATGAAGGGCCAGGCGTGAAGACCTTCCGCTTTGCGCCCGCCAGCGGCGCGCCGGTGCGCTTCCATCCCGGGCAATTCGTGACCCTCGGCCTACCGCTCGACACCGGCACCGCCTGGCGCTGCTTCACCATCGCATCCTCGGCCACGCAGACCGAGGTGATCGAACTCACCATCAAGGCGCAGACCGAGACGCTGAATGCGTCGGCGACCGCCTGGATGCACCGGACGCTGCGCCCCGGCATGGCGCTGGAAGCGCGGCCGCCCGCCGGGCCCTTCTGCCTGACGGCACCGCCTCAGCACCCGCTGCTCCTCGTCTCGGCCGGCAGCGGGGCGACGCCCATGGCGGCGATCGCCCGCTATCTAAGAGACATCGACGACCATACGCCGGTGCATTACCTCCATCTCGGCCGGCGTGCAGAGGATTGGCTCTTCAAGCCGGAGATTGAGGCGATCGCGGCGGCTTTGGGAACCTGGAAGCTCGATTGGTTGACGAGCACCGATGGCCGCCCGACAGCCGAGACCTTCGCGCGCCTCGCCCCCGATCTCGCGGTGCGCGAGGTTTTCTGCTGTGGCCCGCAGGGCTTCATGGCGGCGGTGGAAGAGGCCCATGCCCGCGCCGGCGGCGCTGCCGCGCGGTTCCGCACGGAAGCCTTCACCGCCATCCCCATCCCGGAATTCGCGCAAGCGCGTGCGGAGGAAGCAGGCGCAGCTTTCCGCCTGCGCTTCGAGCCCTCGGGCCGCGAAGCCGAGGCGCGGCCGGGGGAGAGCGTGCTCACCGTCTCCCAGCGGCTCGGCCTTGCCATCCCTTACGCCTGCGCGGACGGTATCTGCGGCACCTGCCGCATCCACTGCCTGGAAGGCGAGGTCGAGATGAACCACCAGGGCGGCATCGAGGAGGATGAGATCGCAGCGGGCGATATCCTCGCCTGCTGCAGCTATCCCCGCTCCTCCCTCGTTCTGAAGGTCTGACCATGGCGCATGAGGACAAACCGGGCCTCGCGCTCGAAACGCTGGCGATCGGCGCGGGCTACGATCCGGCCGAGCATCAGGGTGCCGCCAAGCCGCCGATCTATATGACATCGACCTTCGTCTATGCCTCGGCAGCGCAAGCGCGGGCGGTGCATCAGGCGTTTTTCGATGGCGCGGTGCCCGAGCGCGGGCATGAGCACGGCTATATCTATGCGCGCCTCGGCCACCCCAACCTCAGCATGGCCGAAACCCGCATCGCGGCGATCGACCGGGCAGAGGATGCGGCGCTGTTCTCGACCGGCATGGCGGCTGTTTCGACCATCGCGCAGTGCTTCCTGCGGCCGGGCGATAGCATGATGCACAGCCGCCCGATCTATGGCGGCACGGATATGCTGCTCAACACGCATATGACGGAGATGGGCGTTCATCCCTTCGGCTTTACCGATGGCGTGGACGAGGCGCATCTGCGCGAGGTCGCCGATGCCGCCATGGCCAAGGGCCCGCTCACGCTCATCATGGTGGAAAGCCCCGCGAACCCCACCTGTGCGATCGCCGATATCGCGCTCATCAGCCGGCTGGCAGACCGCATCGCGCTCGCGCAAGGGCGGCGGCCGGTCATCTCGGTTGACAACACCTTCCTCGGTCCCTTCCTGCAAAGCCCGCTGGAGCATGGCGCCGATCTTTGCCTCACCTCGCTCACCAAATATGCCGGCGGGCATAGCGACTTCATGGCCGGATCGGTGAGCGGCGCGGCGCCGCTGGTCGGCCGCCTCCGCAAGCTCCGCACGCTGATGGGCAACCACGCCGATCCGCATAGCTGCTGGATGCTGCTGCGTTCGGTCGAAACCATGGCGCTGCGGACCGAGCGGGCGGTGGCGAACGCCGAGACGATCGCGACCTTCCTGCGCGACCACCCGAAGGTGACGCGCATCACCTATCTCGGCTTCCTGCCCGAGGGCACACCGGAGCGCGCGGTCTATGACCGGCAATGCGCAGGCGCGGGCTCGACGTTCTCCTTCGATGTCGAGGGCGGCGAGGCTGGCGCCTTCCGCTTCCTCGATCGCCTGCGGCTGCTGCGCTTCGCGGTCTCGCTCGGCGGGACGGAGACCTTGATCTGTCACCCGGCGACGACGACGCATTACGCCGTGCCGGAAGCGCAGCGTGCGGCGGTCCATATCGGGCCGGCGACCATGCGCGTCTCGGTCGGGATCGAAGCCCCCTCCGATCTCATCGCCGATCTCGCGCAAGCCCTGGAGGCCGTCTGATGGACAATGCCACGCCCACCGATTTTCATGCGATCGGCGAGAAGTTCGGCAAGCCCGAGGGCCATGCGCAGATCCTCGTCATCGGGGCCGGCGAAGCGGGGATCGGGGCCGCGCTCACGGCCGCCAAAGCCGGCGCGCAGGTGACGCTGATCGATGAGAACCCGCTGAGCAGCGGCCTCATCGGCATTGACGTGCCGCTCCTCTTCGGCAATCGCTGGACGCCGGCGGTGCAGAACCAGGGCCGCATGCTGGGGCAGATGCTGCAGGCCTCTCCCGGGATCGAGGAGGCGTTCGAGCTTGGGGTGGATGTGCACCTCGGCACCATCGCCTGGGGCGCGTTCGTCGCCGGCCCCAATCTGCGTGCGCTGCCGGCGCCGGTGGTGGGGCTGGCGGACGAGACCCGCTCCTGGCTCATGAGCTTCGACCGGCTCATTATCGCCGCCGGCGCGCGGGATCTCGTCTATGCCTTCCGCGGCTTCGAGACGCCGGGCGTGGTCGGCGCGCTGGCCCTCGGCACGCTCATCCGCCGCTATCAGGCCTTCAACGGCCAGCGCATCGTCATCCTCGGCTCGGGCAAGCTCGCCGTGGAGACCGCTTCCCTCGCGCTCGATGCCGGGCTTGAGGTCGCAGCACTCGTGGAGGTGCGCGGCGAGCCGCAGGCCGATGTCGCGGGCCTCCTCGCGCGTGGGGTCGAAATCATCACCGGCCACGCCATCCTGGAAGCGGAAGGCAATGCGGAGGGGGTGACGGCAGCCCTGCTCGCCCCGGTCGGTGGTGGCGACACGCGGAGCATCGCCTGCGACACCATCTGCCTCGCGATCGGCCAGGTGCCGGTCATCGAACTCGCTGATGTCGCCGGCGCCCGCATCGCGCGGCAGGGCGGAGATTTCACGGCCAGCACCTTGCCCGAGGGCGTCTATCTCGCGGGTGATTGCGCAGGCGTGGGGCGCGATGCCGCCGCCTCCGGCCGGGCCGCCGCCGCCGCGGCGCTTGCCTCCCTTGGCCTCACGGCAGAACCCGCCGCAGAGCCCGCACCTCAGCCGCCGCTTCCCGCCGATACCGATGCCTATCGCATGGAATGGATGGAAGCGCTGATCGAGACCGGCGGCCTCGATGTGATCGCCTGCAGCTGCGAGGAGGTGACACGGCGGGATCTCCTCGGCGTGCAGCCGCCCCGCTATCTCGGCGCGCCAATCGAAGGCCGCAGCCTCGAAACCTTGGCGCAGGAGGGGCCCGTCAACCAGGACCAGATCAAGCGCCTCACCCGTGCCTGCATGGGCCCCTGCCAGGCCCGCCGCTGCCGCGAGCAGGTGGCGATGATGATGGCGCTCGGCGCCGATCGGCCGCTCGATAGCATCCCGCTTGCCGGCTACCGCGCGCCGGTGCGCCCCCTGCCCTTGGGGCAGCTCGGCGCGACCGCCGAGACGCCGGAGATGGAAGCCGGTTGGAACGTCTGGTTCGGTATCCGCACGCAGTGGATTCCCTATGCCGATATCGGCACCGAGCGCGAAGCCGAGCGCGCCGGCCGCATGAGCCATTTCTGAGGGCGGGTGCGATGAGCGAGATCAAGAAAAGCGCCTCCGTCATCGTCATCGGCGGTGGTGTCACCGGCCTTTCCGCCGCCTGGTGGCTGGCGCGCGATGGCGTCGATGTCCTCGTCATCGAGAAGGGGATCGTCGGCTGGGAAGCCTCGGGCCGCAATGGCGGCGGCTGCACGCATTACCAGAGCCCGCTGTTCCATGAGGAGCAGCGGCTATGGCCGATGATGGACGAGCTCCTCGGCTACCCGACGGAATACCGGCGCGAGCGGGTGATCATGGCGCTGACCGAGGCGCAGCTCGCCCAATACAGGGACCATGGCGATATCTGCGCCGGCATGGGATACCAGTATGAGGTATTGGACCCGAAAGAGACGCGGGAGCTGGTGCCCTTCGCCGGGGATAACTGCGTCGGCGCCGTCTATTACCATTTCGGGGGTCAGGCCAATCCACAGCGGACCGTGCAGGCCTATGCCTGGGCCTTGCAGGATTTAGGCGGGCGCATTCTGCAGCATACCGCCGTCTCCTCCCTCATCCTCGAAGGCGGCCGCATCCGCGGCGTGGAGACGAGCCTCGGCCGCTTCGCCTGCGACCATCTGGTGCTCGCCGCCGGGCCGCAGACGGCAGCCCTTCTCGCCTCCATCGGCCTCCACCTGCCGCTGGCGCCGGCGCGGGCCGAGATGATCGTGACGGAGCCGGCGCCGCTCATGAAGATCGGCGGCGTCGACGGCAACGGCCTCTATGGCCGGCAGACCCTGCGCGGCAACCTGGCCTATGGCGGCGGCCCGCATGAGTGGCTGGAGGATACCGCGGCCGATGGCAGGCCGGCCGAAGGCGGGCCGCTTGCCCGCCCGGCCACGCCCCTTCTGCAGAACCTCTCCCGCCGGCTCGCCGAGCTGTTCCCGAAAGCCGCGCATCTGCGGGTCATCCGCTCCTGGGCCGGGATCATCGAGAATACGCCCGATGGCCGCCCGGTCATCGAACGGCTCGCCGATCCCGGCAACCTCACCCTCTGCACCATGAGCTCGGTCGGTTTCGGCCTCTCCCCCGCCACCGGCCACGCTATCCGCGATCTCGTCCAGGAGGGGCGCTGCACCTTCACCGACATCGGCAAGCTCGGCCTCGGCCGTTTCGCCAACCTGCCGCGCGATTGGCGTGCAAGACAGGGCTGGGTGCCATCGACAAAACGGTATTATGAAGTACAGGGAGAAGAGACAGCCTCAGCCTGAAGGGGAAGCGAGCGATGGCCGCCAAGGGACGGATTCTCATCATCGGTGCCGGCATCGCGGGGCTCGCCACCGCCTGGCGGCTGCACCGCCGTGGTTACGAAGTGGAAATCTTCGAGCAGGGCCCGATCCCCAACCCCATCGGCTCCTCCTGGGACGAGCATCGCATCACGCGCCACGCCTATGGCGAGTTCACCGGCTATGCCGCCCTCATGCCGCGTGCCTATTCGCTCTGGGGCGAGCTTTGGCGCGATCTCGGCGCCACCCATTACGAGCCGACCGGGGCGACCTATTTCATTCGCGAGGATACGCCCTGGCTGGAGGGCACATCCCACGCGCTGACCAGCATGAACATCAGCTTCCGCGACCTGCCGATGGACAAGGCGCGGCGGCGCTATCCGATGATCAATCTCGATCCCGTCACCAAGGTGGTGGAGACGAACGGCGCCGGGCTGCTCTTTCCGCACCGCATCATGCGGGGGCTCATCAACCTCCTCGGGGCCGGCGGCGCCCGCTTCCACGCCATGCACAAGGTGACGGCGATCGATACCGAGCAGGGCAGGTTGACGGCGAACGGGCGGGAGTTTTCGGGCGACCATATCGTCGTCGCCGCCGGCGCCTGGGCGGATCGGCTGGTGCCCGAGATGCGGCCCGAGGCGCTGCCCTCCCGCCAGGCGGTGATGTTCCTGCTGCCCCCGCCCGAATATACCGAGGATTGGGCCGATGCCTGCGTGATGGCCGATCTCGGCGCCGAATCGAGCTGCTACATCCTGCCGCCGCATCGCGGCACCCGCCTCAAGATCGGCGATCATGTCTTTACCCGCAAGGGAGACCCCGATCAGGACCGTATGGCGACCGACGAGGACGTCGCTCGCCTGCTGCGCTCGCTCGGCCAGGTGCTCCGCGATTTCGATCGCTACCAGGTGCTGGAGCGCAAGGCCTGCTACTATACCATCACCGAGGATGAGCATTTCATCCAGCGGCCGATCGGGCCGCGCGGCTGGCTCATCAGCGCCTGCTCCGGCCATGGCTTCAAGCTCTCGATGCTCACGGGTGAGCTCGCGGCCCAAGGCATCACCGGGGAGCGGCCGGCTGCCGAGATCGAGGAGATTGCCGCCGGCCGCGCGCTGCCGGCGCATTGAAGCGGCGCCCTGGCGGGGGGCGGGCGAACGGGGATGAGATTCCCTCAGGCGCGGAACTGGTCTAGCCTTGGCACATTGCCGGCGCCGCCGCTTCGGGGTGCGCCCGCGACCGCGAGTTGAGAGAGAGAGAGCCGGCTGCCGGCTGAGCGCCATGTCCAACGCCTATACCGAGACGACGCGCCATATTCGGGTGAGCGTCCGCGTCTTCTTCCTCGATGACCAATCCCAGGTGGAGGATGGCCGCTTCGTCTGGGCCTATAGGGTGACGATCGAGAACCAGGGGAGCGAGACGGTGCAGCTGCTCCGCCGCACCTGGGCGATCACCAACGGTCTCGGCCGGGTGCAGCATGTCCATGGCGAGGGCGTGGTGGGAGAGCAGCCGGTGCTCGATCCCGGGGAGAGCTTCGAATATACCTCCGGCACGCCGCTCGATACGCCTTCGGGCTTCATGGGTGGCGTCTATCACATGGTCGCGCTCGCCTCGGGCGAGGCATTCGACGTGACGATCCCCACCTTCAGCCTCGACAGCCCGCACCAGAACTTGCGGCTCCATTAGCCCAACTCCGCGCATGGCCATCATGGCCGTCTGCGCGGAGCCTGTGGGATGAGGCGCTCAGGCCGCCGAGAGCGGCGGGAAGGCAAGAACATGCGGCGGGGCAGCTGGCTTCGCGGCCACGAAGGGCGCGCGGCGATAGGTTCGGCTCGCCGCTTCCCGCACATCGGAAAGTTCCGCGAACTGCTGGCCGTCGATTTCCTTGAGGCGTGAATCAACACCGACGAAGCGGTAGCGATCACCGTAGCGCGCCGCGGCGCCGACGAAAACTCCGTCGATCTCGATGACGTAGGACTGTTTCACCTTGGTCTCCTGGCGAAGTCTTTCGGCGGATAAAGCCTCTTCGAGCCAATTTTCCGCCGCTCCCGGCTCTAAGCTATACACCTTCAGCAGGAAAGAAAACTATTTGTGACCAAGGCTCTAGGAGAGCATCTTCATATCACAAATGAGTTGGCGCAGAACAAACTTCCCGGCTGGCCGGCCTTGCCTGCGCAGCCTTGGGTTCTCGCCATCTCACCCCTCTCTCGGCAGCGGGGAGATGGCGCGCCTTGGCGGCCCGTCAATACATCCGGCAAGGTCGGGTGGACAGCGCCGCTCTGCCTTCTTCATCCCTTTGTCATCCCCGCGCAACCTGCCACACCACGCCGACAAGCCTTGGGAGAGACGGTTGGGCCAGACCATGCGGCCAACCACCCTCGGGCCCGGCGGAGATTCAGGTGGTAAAGCCATGCTGGTGAAAAAAAGCTTCACGATCGCCGGGCACCGCACCTCGGTCGCGCTTGAGGCGGAGTTTTGGCAGGTGCTGGAAGCCATGGCCGCCATGCAGGGCCTGGCGCTCGGCGCTCTCGTCGTCGCCGTGGATGCGAACCGCGCCTCGGCGCAGCCCCTTGCCGGGCGGCCCCTCGCTTCGGCGCTCCGTCTCACCGCGCTCGCCGCCGCGGCGCGCGGCGGGCCGCCGGCTCAATGCGTCCGCGCCGCCGCCGGACCGGAGCCAGTGCCCTTGCCCGGGGTGGAGGGGGCGCCCTCAGCGACCCCCGGGGCCGGTACCCCGCCCTGAGCCGTGGCCGTGGCCGTGGCCATCCCCGGCGCCATCCCCTGCACGAGCGAGGCGGCCGGCCGGCCGATCGGCCCTTGCAGGACAGCGGTGAGTGGCGGCGGCTCGCCTGCGGCGGCCCCGCCGCCAGCCGCGGGACTATGCGGCCTGAGTGCCAGCGCCAGCGTGCAAGTGCCACGCACCAGATCGACCTGCCCGCCGATCGAGATCGCCCCCGCCGGTCCGCTCAGGCTCATCGATGTGATGCTGAGATTGCCGAGCGCGACGCTCCCCGAGCCGCCGAATTCATCGAAAGGTGTCGCGCCGGTGAAGACCGCGGCGCCAGGCGCGTGACGGCCCGGCGTCGCCCCGGCGTCCACCGGGGCCGGGGCTGCCCCCGCGAGGTCGATGCCGCCGAGGCTGCCATGCTCGGCGATGAAGCCGACGCGCCCGCCCAGGCTCGCCCGCCAGGAGTTGAGGCTATAGCCCTCGGCCGTCAGCCCGATCTGCGCGTCGAGCCGCTGGGCGGTCAGCGCGATCGGCAGCCAGTCCACGAGGCTCGGCGCCGGCGTGTCAGCGGCGGGCGATGCGAGATGCGCGCCGCGGAGCGCGAGATCGAGGCTGAGCTGCGGCGGGTCTGCGGACGTCAGCCGGATCGTGCCATTCGCCGCGCCCCCCAGGATAGCGGCATGCGCGATCGAGAGCCGCAGCACGCCTTGGGTGAGGTCCGCATAGGCCTGCACCTTGCGGGCAAGCGGCCGCAGCCCCTGCACCACCTGCTGGGCGGTGATGCCGAGGCTCGCCTGCCAGCCGCTCAGCACCGAGAGCGGCAGCGGCTGGTCCGCATCCGGCTGCGGCCAGGGCAGGCTATCGATCGCGATCGCGCCGAGGATCTTCTCTGCGCCCCGCGCCTCGGCCAGCCGCGCGCTGCCATGCAGCTGGCCGAGGCTGAAAGTCAGCGGTGAGACGGACCAGCCGGCCTGTCCATAAGCAAGGTTGCCGACCAGGGAGAGCGACCCCTCGCCGAGCCAGCTTCCCGCTGCGTCGAAGCCGATGAGGGCGAGCAGCCGCCGCGCGCTCGGATGCTGCAGCGTCAGCACGCCCTTCCAACTGCCGCGCGGAAGGTCGAGCAGCGGCTGGGCAGAGATCATGAGATCCCCGAGCTTGCCTTGCAGCGCCAGTTGCAGCCGGTCCACCGGGCCGCTGCCGGTCAAGGTCAGGGCCAGCGGCTGGTGGCGGAAGGCGGCGCTGAGGGCGCGCGCGGGGGCCGGCAGCAGAGCCGCGAGGGGCGCCGCATCGGGTGCCGCCAGCACCAGCCGGCCATCCTGCACGGCGCCCTTGGGGTTGAGCACGCCGGAGGCGAGGATCTGCATGCCGCCATAGCGACCGGCGAATTGGCGGAGGTTGAGGCCACGGCTGCCGAGATCGGCGTCCAGCAGCGCATCGTCCACCCGGGCCCCGGCAATCCATACCTGCCGCGCCGTCAACCGCAGATCGGCCGCGATCCCGCCGAGCGCGCGGGCGAGCGCATCCGGCCCCGGCGGATCGGCGATCCAGGCGGGCGGCAGCCAGGTATCGAGATCGATCCGGCCAAGCGCGAGCCCGGCCGAGATGCGCGGCACGGCGCCGCGGGTGATGGCGAGGCCGCCGCTCAAGGCCGTATCGTTCATCGTTCCGTCGATCGTCGTTAGCGCGACCTGTTTCGGATCGACGAAGAGATTCGCATCGAGCGCCAGCGTCCGCAGGCCGAGCAGGGCGCCCGAGACATCAGGCAGGCCATGCGCCGCGGCAAGCCAATGCAGGGTGACGAGCGGTGACGGCGCCGCAAGCTTGATCGCCCCGCGAAAGAGCGCCGCATCCGGATCGTAGAGGCCGGCGAGGGTGATATCGGCCTCGCCCGGCAGGGTCGCCTGCAAGGCGTTCACCTTCACCGCGCTCGACGAGGTTTCGAGCCGCAGGCTGAAATGGCGCATCAATCCCTGGCCATAGATCGCCGAATCGGCGTCGAGCGTCAGCGCCATCGGGATGATGCTCTGGCTCGCCTTGGGAAAGCTCGCGAGCCAGGGGGAGAGATCGAACATCGGCGTATGCAGGCTGAGGTGAAGCGGCGGGCTCGCCCGGGCGGCGGTGCTGCCGCTCGTCGCGGCCCCGCCCCGCCCCGCGGCCGGCGGCCCGAGGCGCAGATCGCCCTCACCCTCCGCCGCGACATCGCCAAGGTTGAGGCGCAAACCCGTGAACCGCAGCCGGCGCCCATCCGCCTGCATCCGGCCATAGGCATCGAAGGCGACGGGCGGCCCCGGCAGCAGCGCCGAAAGCTTCGCCCCATGGGCCGAAAACTGGCCAGAGATAACCCCCTGCGGCGTCATCCGCCCGGCAAGTTCGAAGCTGCTTGCCGGACTGTCCGGGCCTTGCAGGGCGATGCGGAGGGCGGCGGCGCCATCAGCCTCCGGCCAGCCGAGGCTGAGCTGGCCCTTCCAGCCGAGGCCCGCCGCCTGCGCCGTGCCGTCGATCGTCAGCGCATTCGCGACTGCGCCGGTCGTCACGCTGAAATCGGCATGGGTGATGGTCAGCCGGCCGATCGAGACGGTGCCGTTGGTGATATCGGCCGAGAGGGTGGAAAGCCAGGGCGGCGGCTCCACCGAGGTCGGGCCTTCCGGCAGCGGCCAGGGCAGGCGGAGATCGGGATGGTCGAGGGCGAGATGCGTCACCGCGATTCGCCCGGTGATGAGCGCGCCGAGGGAGAGGTTGAGCGTCAGCGTCCGCGCGGCAAGGCGCACGCCATCCGTCTCGCCGCGCACCGAAACCTTCTCGGCGCTGATCGAGGGCTGCGGCAAGAGACTCAGATGGATCGCGCCGTCGATATCGACCTGCCGCCCGATCAGCTCGCTCGCGGCAGATTCCACCGCCTCGCGATGCTTGCTCCAATCGAGCAGGCCGGGGCCGATCCAGATCAGCGCCAGCAACGCGCCGAGCACCGCCAGCACGGCCGCGAGCGGAACGAGGCGCGAGCGCCGCGGCCGGTGCGTCATCCGCCGCGGCTCCCGCAGGGGCCGGCGCCTCACCGCCCGCGCCTATGCGGCATTCGCCTCATGCGCGCCCGTAACCGCCGCCGCCCGGGGTTTCGATGCCGAGCACCTCGCCGGCGGCAAGCTCCGCCCGGTCACGCCCGCCGAGCGCTTCGTGGCGGCCGTCCGCCCGCTCGACCCATTGCCGGCCGGGCGCGCCCGCCGCCCCGCCGGCAAGGCCGAAGGGCCCCTCCGACCGGCGGGAGGCGACGATCACCGCCGTCATCGGTTCGAGGAAGCGGAGCCGGCGGCGCACACCGTCCCCCCCGCGGAACCGCCCCGGCCCGCCCGAGCCGGCGCGGCGGGCGAATTCCTCCACCCGCACCGGATAGCGCAGTTCGAGAATCTCGGGGTCGGTCATTCGCGTATTCGTCATGTGAGTATGGACCGCCGAGGCTCCCTCAAATCCAGGCCCCGCTCCGGCGCCACCGCAGATTGTCTCGTAATACTGTCGTCTGGCATCACCGAACAGCAGGTTATTCATCGTCGCCTGGGAGGAGGCCACGACACCGAGCGCGCCGAGGAGCGCGGCCGCCACGGCCTGGCTCACCTCGGTATTGCCCGCCACCACCGCGGCCCCAGGCGCCGGGGCGAGGAAGCTGCCCGGCGGGATGAGGATATCGAGCGGCTCCAGGCAGCCATCGTTCAGCGGGATATCCGCCCGGATCAGACAGCGGAAGACGTAGAGCACCACCGCCCGCGTCACCGCCGGAGGGGCATTGAAATTGCCGGGATTTTGCGGCCCTGTGCCGGTGAAATCGATCACCGCGCGGCGCGCCGCGCGATCGACGCGGATGCTCACGACGAGCGGCGCGCCATCATCCATGCGATAGACGAAGCGGCCATCGGCCAGCCCGTCGATCACCCGCCGCACCGCCTCGGCCGCATCGGCGCGCAGATGATCCATATAGGCGCGGATGAGCGGCCAGCCCCATTCCCGCTCGATCCGCGCCATCTCGCGCGCCGCCGCCTGGTTGGCCGCGATCTGGGCCGCGATATCGGCGATGTTGGTGTCGATGCTGCGGGCGGGGTGGCGGGCCCCGGCAAGCAGCGCGCGGAAGGCCTCCTCCTGGAACCGGCCCGCGCTCACCAGCAGGAAATCGTCGATCACCACCCCCTCCTCCACGAGGCTGCGGGAATCGGGCGGCGTGGAGCCGGGCGTCGTGCCGCCGATATCGGCATGGTGGCCGCGATTGGCGGTGAAGAAGCGGATCTCCCGCCCCTCGGCATCGAAGATCGGGGTGACGACGGTGATATCGGGCAGGTGCGTGCCGCCGGCATAGGGATCGTTGAGCGCGACCGAATCGCCCGGCCGCAGGCGCGGCCCCCGCCGGGCAATGACATGGCGGACACTCTCGCCCATCGCCCCGAGATGCACCGGCACATGCGGGGCATTGGCGATGAGCCGGCCTTCGCCATCGAACAGGGCGCAGCTGAAATCGAGCCGCTCCTTGATGTTGACGCTGAGGGAGGCGTTCTGCAGCACGACGCCGGCTTGCTCGGCGATGCTCATGAAGAGATTGTGGAAGAGTTCGAGCAGCACCGGATCGGCGGCGGCGGAAGCGGGCGAGGCAGCGCCAGAGACAGAGGACGCCGCCGCCTCGGCATCTCGTTCGAGGACGAGCCCGCCCGCCTCCGTCATCCCGCCCGCCCAACCGGGCTCGATCACCGTCGTCGCGTTTTCTTCCCGGATCAGCGCGGGGCCGGCGATCCGGTCTCCCCCGCGCATCGCCGCGCGGTCGTAAACCGGCGCCTGGTGCATCCGCCCGCCGCTATAGAGCGCGATGGTTTCAAGCGGTGCGAGCGCGGTGCCGGCGGGCCGGGGCGGCAGCATCGCCTCGGGGGGGATTGTGGCCGGCGCCATCACCTCGACGCTCAGGGATTCGAGGATGAGCGGGCGATCCGGCGGCGGGAAGCCGAAGCGCTGGGCATGCAGCGCGCGGAAGGCCGCCAGCATCGCGCCATGCTCACCGAGCGGCACGGGCAGCGGCGCATCGGTGCCGGCCAGCCGCACTTCGGCGGTGGCGATGGTGGCGAGCCCCTCCACCGCCGCGCCCTGCGCCTGAAGTGCCGCCCTCCCCTCGGCGGCCAGCCGCTCGGCAAGGCTGGCGAGCCTTCCCATCAGCGCCGGCTCGAAAGGCTGCTCCACCGCCTGGGCGCGGATGAGGGACTGGTCGGCGAGCCCCATGCCATAGGCCGAGAGCACGCCCGCCAGCGGATGGATGAAGATCCGCGTCATCCCCAGCGCCTCGGCCACCAGGCAGGCATGCTGGCCGCCAGCGCCGCCGAAACAGGCGAGGGCGAAGCCCGTCACGTCATGCCCGCGACGGGTGGTGATTTCGCGGATCGCGCTCGCCATATGGGCGACGGCGATGCGCACATAACCCTCGGCGAGATCGCGCGGGGTGAGCGCCTGGCCCGTCGCCCCCGCCACCTCCGCCGCGCGGGCGGCGAAAGCCGCCTCGACGCCCGCCCGATCCAGCGGCTCATCGCCGCCCGGGCCGAAGATCGCCGGGAAGTGGGCCGCCTGGATGCGGCCGAGCAGCAGGTTCGCATCCGTCACCGTCAAAGGCCCACCCTGGCGGTAGCAGAGCGGCCCGGGATTGGCGCCGGCCGATTCCGGGCCGGCGGTGAGGCGCGCACCAGCCCGGCCGAGGATGGAGCCGCCACCCGCCGCGACGGTATGGATCGCGAGCATCGGGACGCGGAGCCTGACACCGGCGATCTCGGTTTCCGTCGTGCGCTCGAAATGCCCGTCATAGAGCGCCACATCGGTCGAAGTGCCGCCCATGTCGAAGCCGATGACGCGGGAAAAGCCCGCCGCCGCGGCGGTGCGGGCGGCGCCGACGATGCCGCCCGCCGGGCCCGACAGCACGGCATCGCGGCCGGCGAAGCGATCCGCGCGCGCGAGCCCGCCATGGGATTGCATGAAGAAGAGATCGACGCCCGGCAGTGCGTCCGCCACCTGATCCACATAGCGGCGCAGGATCGGCGAGAGATAGGCGTCCGCCACCGTCGTCTGCCCGCGCGGCACGAGGCGGAGCAGCGGGCCCGTCTCATGGCTGGTGGAGACCTGGGTGAAGCCCGCCGCGCGGGCAAGGGCCGCAACCTGCTGCTCCTGCTCGGGATATTTCCAGGCATGGATGAGGGCGATGGCGACCGCCTCCAGCCCCCGCGCGCGGGCGGCGCGGAGCGCGGCGAGCGTCCCCGCCTCGTCGAGCGGGGCGATCTCGCCGCCATCGGCCGCGACGCGGGCCGAGATTTCCAAGGTCTCCCGATAGAGCACGCCAGGCAAGCGGATATCGAGATCGAAGAGACGTGGCCGGGCCTGGTTGCCGATCATCAGAAGATCGCCGAGCCCTTGGTTGACGACGAGCAGCACCGGCACGCCGCGCCGCTCCAAAAGCGCGTTGGTCGCGACCGTCGTGCCCATGCGCACATGCACGATGGCGCCCGGCGCGATCGGCGCGCCTGGGGCAAGGCCGAGGATGTCGCGTATCCCGAAGATCGCCGCATCGGCATAGCGGCCGGGATTTTCGGAGAGGTATTTGCGCGCCAGACGCTCCCCGCCTGGCGCTTGCGCCACGATATCGGTGAAAGTGCCGCCGCGATCGATCCAGAAGCGCCAGCCCGTCACCCCGCCCATCCTTGGCCCATAGCCGCCACGCCGCTCTCCGCGTTCTGATATCGCCCAATCCGGCGCATCGTGTTAGACCCTTGCCATGCTCTGGGGAAAGATCATCGGCGGCGTCGCGGGCTTTGCCGTCGGCGGTCCGGCAGGCGCGGTTATGGGCGCGGCCCTCGGCCATGCGGCCGATACTGGCGCCATTCCGCAGATTCGCAAAGGCTTGCGCGGCTTCGCCAGCAACGGGGCGAGCAGCGCCTCCGCCTCGCTCAACTCTGCCCGCCTTGCCGCCATGCTCGGCCAGCGCGAGCAGCTTTTCGCGATCGCCGCCGTCACCCTCTCGGCCAAGCTCGCCAAATGCGACGGGCCGGTGAACCGCACCGAGATCGATGCCTTCAAGCGCAGCTTCCATGTGCCGCCGCAGAACCTGCCGGTGGTCGGCCGGCTGTTCGACGAGGCGCGCAAGACGGCGGCGGGCTTCGAGCCTTTCGCCGAGGAACTCGCCGCCGCCTTCAGCGCCGATAACCGCGTGCTGCTGGAAGAGGTGCTGCGCTCGCTCTTCGCCATCGCTCGCGCCGATGGGCCGGTGAACGGCGCCGAGACGCTCTTCCTGCAGGAAGTGCATCGCCGCCTGCGGCTCGACCGGCTGGCCTGGGATCAGGCGATGAACAATTCCGCCCGCGCCGCCGCGAGCAGTGAGGGCGATCCGTACCAGGAACTCGGCCTCACCCGCGCCGCCAGCAATGACGAGCTGCGCGAGGCGCGGATGCGGCTGATGCGGGAGAACCATCCCGATAGCCTCGCCGCCCGCGGCGTGCCGCCGGAATTCATCGCCCGCGCGACGGAGCGGGCGGCGCGGGTCAATGCCGCGTGGGACCGTATCCGCCGCGAACGCGGGCTCTGACCGGGCTTCAGCCGGTCTCTCGCGCGGCTTGCCGGCGGCAGGGCATCGGGGAGAGCGCCCTCGTTCCGCCCCGACGCCGATTCGCCTTCCCTGTTCAGCCTGGCCTTAGAACCCGCCGACCATCGCCCGGATATAGAGCTCGGCGATGAGGCGTTGCAGCGCGCCGAGCAGCAGAATGGCGATGATCGGGCTGATGTCGATATTCCCGAGATAGGGAATGACGCGGCGGATCGGGTTGAGGATCGGCGCCGTCACCCGGTCAAGGAAGTCCATCACCGTCCACACAATCCGGTTGCGCGTGTCGATCACGCCGAAGGAGGCCAGCGTGCTGAGCACGGCGGCGATGATGATTGCCCAGATGTAGAGGCTGATCACCTTTTCGATCAGCCAGATCAGCGCGCCCATAAGATCCCTTTGCGATTGCGTGCGGGGCGGACCCTAACGGCGGCGGGAGAGCCATGCAACCAATGCTCGGGCGGGTGCGCTTGACATCGGGGGGCAACCCCCGCAAAAAGCCGCCCACGGGAACGGGGCTGTAGCTCAGCTGGGAGAGCGCGTCGTTCGCAATGACGAGGTCAGGGGTTCGATCCCCCTCAGCTCCACCATCCCGTTTTTCCCCTTTATCAATCTACATCCCGGCCAGCTTTGCCTGACGTTGCCGCAGCCGCACGCCCTCGTGCGCAAGCGGCAATCTTTCGACATACGGGCGCCACAGGATCGTCACCGTCGTCCGACGAAATCGCTGCCATGCAAGCGCGAGACGAGAGCGATGGGCCGCGCCGGGCGCGGAAGGAACTGAGGGCCAGGGAGCCGCGGCCTGAGGCGACGCCCGAGCGCGCCGCGATGAGCGAGCCGAGCCGGGCCGCCTTCGATTGGCGGGCGCTTCTGCTGCGCTACCTGCCTGAGCCGCATGGCGCGGCGCACTCCGCCAAGCGATTCGGCGCGCGGTAGCCAAAGGCTTCGCGCCCGGCCACGCGGTTCGGCGGCCGCCCTCAGAGCGACTCGAGCCCGAGTTCCCGCCGTCTCTTCTTGGAGAGGCCTTGCGCCACGATACGGTGCGAGTGGCGGATGTAGGCACGCAGGTCATCCTCGGCCAATCCGGGCCGCGCGAAATGCTGGATCCATTTCAGGCCGCGCGAGGCGAGATAGGGTGCCGGGCGCAAGCCTGGCTGCTCCTTCAGCATCTCGTAGGCGATCTCGCTGACCTTGAAGGTGAAGCTTGGCTCGTCCATCTGCCAGCCGCCGATGGCGAAGACCTTTCCGCCGACTTTCCAGACATGCGATCCGCCCCATTGCACGGAAAAGCGGCTGGCGGGAAGCGAGCGGCAGAACGCGTCGAACTCATCATAGGTCATAGCGCCGAGCACCGCCTTCCGGGCTGTCCGAAGCCACGCTCCGCCCCGAGGCGCCGATCGGCCTTCCCGCCGAACCCCAGGGGCGCCCCACCCTGGGCGCCCGCCGCGGCCAGACGCGTTGAGGGATCAGCCGCCGATCCGCTCGATCCGCGCGCCGACGCCGGAGAGCTTGCCTTCCACATCCTCATAGCCGCGGTCGAGGTGATAGACGCGGCTGACGATCGTTTCACCGCGCGCCGCGAGGCCGGCGAGGATGAGAGAGGAGGACGCCCGCAGATCAGTCGCCATCACCGGCGCGCCGGTGAGCTGCGGCACGCCGCGCACGATCGCCGAGGCGCCATGCACATTCACCCGCGCCCCCATGCGCACCAGTTCCGACACATGCATGAACCGATTCTCGAAGATCGACTCGGTGATCATCGAAGCGCCCTCGGCCACCGCCATCAGCGCCATGAATTGCGCCTGCATATCGGTCGGGAAGCCGGGATAGGGTTCGGTCATCACATCCGCCCCGTGCAGCCCGTTGCGGCGCTGGACGCGGATGCCCTCCGGCACCTCGGTGATGCGGATGCCGGCCTCCTCCATCACCCGCGCGACCGCGCCGAGGTGATCCATCCGCGCATGCCGCAGCACGATCTCTCCGCCGGCGATGGCGACGGCGCAGGCATAGGTGCCCGTTTCGATCCGGTCGGGGATGATGGCGTGGTGCGCGCCGTGCAGCCGCTCCACCCCTTCGATGACGAGTTCGCCGGTGCCGATCCCGCCGATGCGCGCCCCCATGGCGGTGAGGCAGTGGCAGAGATCGGTGATCTCCGGCTCGCGCGCCGCGTTGCGCAGAACCGTCTGCCCCTCGGCGAGGGCCGCCGCCATGAGCAGGTTCTCGGTCGCGCCGACCGAGATCATGGGGAAGATGATCGTCGCCCCCCGAAGCCGCCCGCGCACCCGCGCCGCGACATAGCCTTGATCGAGCGTGATCTCGGCCCCCATCTGCTCAAGACCCTTGAGATGGAGATCGACCGGGCGGGTGCCGATGGCGCAGCCGCCGGGAAGCGAAACCCGTGCCTCCCCGCAGCGCGCGAGGAGCGGCCCGAGCACGAGGATCGATGCCCGCATCTTGCGCACGATGTCGTACGGCGCCTCGGTATTGCTGATCCGCCCGCCGAGCGAGAGGCTGCGCCCGCCCTCTCCCGGCTCCACCGCGATGCCGTGCTGGGAGAGCAGGTCGGTCATCGTCACGATATCGGCGAGGCGCGGCACGCGGGAGAGCACCAGCCGCTCATCCGTGAGCAGCCCGGCGGCCATCAGCGGCAGGGCGGCGTTCTTCGCCCCGCCGATCACGATCTCCCCGGCAAGCGGCTGGCCGCCGATGATCCGAATACTGTCCATGCGCGCCTCGCTCTCTTCCGCCTCTGCCCAGCCGCTCACATCCGCGGCAGCGCGACGCCGCGCTGGCCCATATATTTCCCTGCCTTGTCGGCATAGCTCACCTCGGGCGCGCTCTCCCCGCGCAGGAAGAGGAACTGGCAGATCCCCTCCCCGGCATAGATCTTGGCGGGCAGCGGCGTGGTGTTGCTGATCTCGATCGTCACCTGGCCTTCCCATTCGGGCTCGAGCGGGGTCACGTTCACGATGATGCCGCAGCGGGCATAGGTCGATTTGCCGAGGCAGATGACGAGCACGTCGCGCGGGATGCGGAAATACTCGACCGTATGAGCGAGGGCGAAGCTGTTGGGCGGGATGATGCAGACCGGCACGCGGCGATCGACGAAGCTCGACGGGTTGAAGGCCTTCGGGTCCACCACCGCCGAATCGACATTGGTGAAGATCTTGAAGTCCTCCGCGACGCGCGCATCGTAGCCGTAGGAGGAAAGGCCGTAGCTCACCACGCCGTCCCGCTTCTGGGTCTCGACGAAGGGATCGATCATTCCCTGTTCATTGGCCAGGCGGCGGATCTCGTGATCGGGCAGGACAGGCATGAACAAGGGCTCCACGGCTCGGAACGGGGCGGATCGCACGCGGCGGGGGCCGCGCCTGGGTGAGGCGACTATCTTAGAGGCAGTTTGAAATATTTGGAAACAAGCTGTGTGCGGCGCGGCACGCGAGCTAAACCGGTGGCTCCGCCCCGCTATCCTCGCCCTTTGTGCTCTCCCCAGGCTCCTCTGGCGCGGCGCGCGGCGGGGAGGCTTCGCCATCCCCGCCCTGCCCGCGCCCACGCTCCTGCGCCTTGCGGCGGCGGAGGTTCTGGCGGAGTGCGGCGGCACGACGGCGCTCCCGCTCGGCCTCGGCAGCTTGGGCGGCGGGCGAAAGCCTCGGGCGCGGGGGTTCATCCTCTGTCACGCGCCGGGGCTTGGCAGAGGGCTGCCGCCCCTGTCAATTCACCTCCCGCGGCGATGCCGCCCCGGAGCGCGCCGGCCCGCGCGAGAGTTCTTCCCAACCGCTTCACCCCCGTGCCAGTCTCGCGCCGTAATGAACGCCAATCAGCCGATGGGGAGACGAATGACAGGCGCACCGCGTGACCATCAGGACCAGCTCGCCTGGCTCGACTCCCATGAGGGCGGCTACAAGCAAGGCTTGAGCAACCGCCAGATCCAGATGATCGCGATCGGCGGGGCCATCGGCACCGGCCTCTTCCTCGGCGCCGGCGCGCGGCTGCAGCTGGCGGGCCCTGCCCTCGCCCTCGTCTATCTCGTCTGCGGCATCCTCGCCTTCCTCATCCTGCGCGCCTTGGGCGAGCTTGTGATGCACCGGCCGACCTCGGGCAGCTTCGTCTCCTACGCCCGGGAATTCATGGGCGAGCGCGCCTCCTACGTCGCCGGCTGGCTCTATTTCCTCAACTGGGCGATGACCGGCATCGTCGATATCACCGCCGTCGCCCTCTACATGCATTACTGGCCCGCCTTCGGCCCGGTGCCGCAATGGGTTTTCGCGCTCATCGCGCTCGTCATCGTCACCGCCACCAACCTCGTCGGCGTGCGCTGGTTCGGGGAACTCGAATTCTGGTTTGCCCTCCTCAAGGTGGCGGCGCTGGCGCTCTTCCTGCTCTTCGGCGTGGTCGTGCTGGGCGCCGGGCTCAAGGTCGGCGGCCATCACCCGGGGCTCGCCATGATCTCGCACCAGGGCGGCATCTTCCCGCACGGGCTGCTCGCCGCCGTGGTGCTGACGCAGGGGGTGATCTTCGCCTATGCCGGGGTCGAGATCCTCGGCGTCGCCGCCGGCGAGGCGCAGAACGCGCGGGAGATTCTGCCGCGCGCCATCAACAGCGTGATCTGGCGGATCGCCATCTTCTATGTCGGCTCCGTCGTGCTCCTGGTGCTGCTGCTGCCCTGGACCGCCTATAAGGCGGGGCAGAGCCCCTTCGTGACCTTCTTCCACGCCTTCGGCATCGAAGGCACGGGCAGCGTGATGAACGTCATCGTCATCACCGCCGCGCTTTCGAGCCTCAATTCCGGCCTCTATTCCACCGGCCGGGTGCTGCGCTCGCTCGCCATTGGCGGCTCCGCCCCGCCGTTGCTCGCCCGCCTCAACGGCCAGGCGGTGCCCTATTGCGGCATCCTGGTGACGGTCGTGGTCTATGCCATCGGCGTGCTGCTGAACTACCTCGTGCCGAGCCAGGTCTTCGAACTGGTGCTGAACGTCGCCTCCGTCGGCGTGCTCAGCACCTGGGCCTTCATCCTGCTCTGCCAACTGCGGCTGCGCGCCTCGATCGAGCGGGGGGAGAACAAGCCGGTCGCCTTCCGCATGCCGCTTTCGCCCTATTCCTCCTGGGTGGCGCTCGCCTGCCTCGCGGCGGTCGTGGTGCTCATGGCCTTCGACTGGCCGAACGGCACGGTGACGATCGCGAGCCTGCCGGTGATCGCGCTCATCCTGTGGGGCGGCTGGGTCGCGCTCAAGCGGGATGGGACGATCATGAGCTCGACCCTGCCCTCGGCGACGCTGACCCACCGGGTTTTCGACCGCGACCCGCCGCCCCCGCCCGGATGAGCGCCCCGCGGCGGGAGGGGCTTGCAAGCCGCGCGCGGGCGGCCTATGAAGCCGCCCACCGCACCGGCGCTGCTGTAGCTCAGTGGTAGAGCACTCCCTTGGTAAGGGAGAGGTCGAGAGTTCAATCCCCTCCAGCAGCACCATTCCTGATCGCGTTTCTGATCTGCGGCATCTCCCCTCTCTCCTGCTCCCATAGCAGCCTTGGCGGATCGCCAAAGGCTCTCGGAGTGTGTCAGACGCCGCTTCAATCGCCGCAACCTCGTCATGCCTGGCTTCTGTCCGTCCGGGCGCCGTAACGGGCGGATGCCCCGCGACCGTAACCGGCCGCGGCAGGCGCCTGGCGCATCCCTCTTCAGACACTGCGCTGCCGAGCGGAGGGCGGCCGATCCGCGCGATCGGCGCATGCTTGCTCGCCGGGCGTTGACGTGGCAAATCCCTTGCCGCGTCTTCTCCGAGCGATGGCTTGCTGTCCTAGCGGCGGCTTATTTCGCGCCGGATTGCGAAAGCTTCGACCCGGCGCAGAATGGCTAGTTGCGCGCCAGCAGGCTGGAGAAATACGCGATCGTCCGCGTGAGCCCTTCCTCCAGCGGCACGCGCGGTTCCCAGTCGAGCAGCGCGCGGGCGCGGGTGATGTCCGGGCAGCGCTGGGTCGGGTCATCTTGCGGCAGCGGGCGGTATTCGATCTTGGACTTCGAGCCCGTCAGCCGCACCACATGTTCGGCCAGTTCCTTGACCGTGATCTCGTGCGGATTGCCGATGTTGACAGGCCCCGTCACCTCGTCTCCGGTCGCCATCAGGCGGAGGAAGCCTTCGACCAGGTCGTCCACGAAGCAGAAGGCGCGCGTCTGGCTGCCATCGCCGTACAGCGTGATCGGCTCTCCCTGCAAAGCCTGCATGATGAAGTTGGAGACAACGCGCCCATCATTCGGATGCATGCGCGGGCCGTAGGTGTTGAAGATGCGCACCACCTTGATGCGTACCTTGTGCTGGCGCCAGTAATCGAAAAACAGCGTCTCCGCCGCGCGCTTGCCTTCATCGTAGCAGGCGCGCGGCCCGAGCGTGTTGACATTGCCACGATAGTCCTCCGTCTGCGGATGCACCTCGGGATCGCCATAGATCTCGCTGGTGCTCGCCTGGAACACCTTCGCCTTCACCCGCTTGGCGAGGCCGAGCATGTTGATCGCACCCATGACGCTGGTCTTCGTCGTCTGCACCGGATCGAACTGGTAATGAACGGGCGATGCCGGGCAGGCGAGGTTGTAGATCTCGTCCACCTCCGTATAGAGCGGGAAGCAGACATCGTGGCGCATGGCCTCGAAGCGGGGATGGGCGAGAAGATGCGCGATATTATCCTTGCGGCCGGTGAAGTAGTTATCGACGCAGAGCACGTCATCCCCCTGGTCGAGCAGCCGTTCGCAGAGATGCGAGCCGAGGAAGCCGGCCCCCCCGGTCACCAGCACGCGTTTCCGAACCAGACCCATCGGCAATCTCCTCTGCAAGACAGCATCGGCCCGGTCCGCCAGTGCTGATCCTTCATACCCGGCCCCACCCGTAGCATAGCGGCTTTCGGCCAGGCGAGAGCCGATGGCCGGTCGAGCGCGAAGGGCCTCGCGGGCCGGGGAAGCGCGCCGCAAGCGAGGCCGGCGGAGACGATCGGCGGCGCCAGGCCCCTGGTCAGAACCCCGCCGGACGGGGTTGTGGGCGGCGGGCCGGAAGGTCGAAATCGAGCAGCGGACCCGCGGGGACGATGCCGGTCGGGTTGATCATCTCGTGGCTCTGATAGTAATGGCCCTTGATATGGGCGAAATCGACCGTCTGCGCGATGCCCGGAGACTGGTAGAGCCCGCGCGTATAGTCCCAAAGATTGGGATAGTCGCTGATACGCCGCAGGTTGCACTTGAAATGGCCGACATAGACGGCATCGAAGCGGATAAGGGTGGTGAAAAGCCGCCAATCCGCCTCCGTCACCGCTGCGCCGCAGAGATAGGCCCGGTCCGCCAGCCGCGCCTCGAGCCAATCGAGCGTCTCGAAAAGGGGCGCGAGCGCCTCCTCGTACGCCTCCTGGGTGGTCGCGAAGCCCGCGCGATAGACGCCGTTATTGACCGTGCGGTAGATCCGCTCGTTGAGCCCGTCGATCTCCGCCCGCAACGGCGGCGGATAATAGTCCCCCGGCGCGGCACCGATGCCATCGAAGGCGCTGCCCAGCATGCGGATGATCTCGGCGCTCTCGTTGTTGACGATGGTGCGACGGCTGGAATCCCACAGCACCGGCACCGTCACGCGGCCGGAAAAGCGCGGATCGGCACGCCGGTAAACCTCGAAGAGAGTAGCCGCGCCCTCCGGATCGGGCACCACGCCCGGCGCGGGATCGAAGGTCCAGCCGCGTTCGCGCATCACCCAGTTGACGACGGAGAGGGGGATCATCGCCTCCAGCCCCTTGAGCGCGCGGAAGATGAGGGTGCGGTGGGCCCAGGGGCAGGCGAGCGAGACATAGAGGCGGTAGCGCCCGGGCTCGGCCGCAAAGCCGCCTTCGCCACTCGGCCCCGCCGCGCCATCCGGGGTGATCCAGTTGCGATAGCGGGTCACCGTCCGCTCGAACCGGCCGCCATGGGCCTTCGTATCATACCAACCGGTATGCCAGATCCCGTCTTCGGCATAGCCCATGAACTGGCCTCCTTCGCCCCCGCCGGCACGCTGCGCTGCTTGAACAGGGTGGGGCCAAAGGGGTGTTGCACTCTGCTGCCGATCACGATACATGACCGCGCGTGGCCGACATAGCTCAGGGGTAGAGCAACTGATTCGTAATCAGTAGGTCCTCGGTTCAATTCCGAGTGTCGGCACCATTCTTTTCAATGGGTTAGAGGCGCTTTTCGCCTCATCCGCCCTGCTTCCATAAAAACTGTGCCTCGCCGGTGCTTCACGGAAGGGCGGATAGGGTGACGCAGAGTGAGCCACCCTGCCCCTCGGCCAACATGATATTGTTGACGCTCTGGCGGGTTGCCTTCGGGTAGCCGGCGCTTTGATAGGGAGGAGCATGGCGACGATCCAGCTGCGGATTGCAGCCCTCTCTCGTTCTGCTAGAACCCATCCCGCCAGTCACCTGACGGCACTCCTGCTGCGGATTGCAGCCCTCTCTCGTTCTGCTAGAACCCCCGGCGGCGATGCCACCGACGCCACCCGGCTGCGGATTGCAGCCCTCTCTCGTTCTGCTAGAACCGCTCGGGCCGGCTAGGTGGTGGTCGATCTGCTGCGGATTGCAGCCCTCTCTCGTTCTGCTAGAACGCAGCGTGAAGGAGCGCGGCGCAACGATCTGCTGCGGATTGCAGCCCTCTCTCGTTCTGCTAGAACCGATCGGCGCATCGTAGGTGCTGATAATCAGCTGCGGATTGCAGCCCTCTCTCGTTCTGCTAGAACCGGAGGTGGTGGTATGAGCCGACGCTACGGGCTGCGGATTGCAGCCCTCTCTCGTTCTGCTAGAACGGATCAACAATCGGATTGACGATATAGTTAGCTGCGGATTGCAGCCCTCTCTCGTTCTGCTAGAACATGCGGATTGCGCACGCGCCGCAGCCGGGAGCTGCGGATTGCAGCCCTCTCTCGTTCTGCTAGAACTCAGCCGCACGACACTCGCGTGCTCAAGGGCTGCGGATTGCAGCCCTCTCTCGTTCTGCTAGAACCTGGCGCCATGTAAGGAAATGCTCGACATAGCTGCGGATTGCAGCCCTCTCTCGTTCTGCTAGAACGCATGTGGCAGTCCGGGTCTGTCAAGAACGGCTGCGGATTGCAGCCCTCTCTCGTTCTGCTAGAACGTTTACGAGTAATGGTTTCATGGCATTCATGCTGCGGATTGCAGCCCTCTCTCGTTCTGCTAGAACTTTTGGTTGCGGTGGGAGCATCTAAGGCTGGCTGCGGATTGCAGCCCTCTCTCGTTCTGCTAGAACCTGCGCCAGCAAGTATCTCCTGCGCTGGCGGCTGCGGATTGCAGCCCTCTCTCGTTCTGCTAGAACGGGCCTGCACGCGGGGGATACTGTATTCACGCTGCGGATTGCAGCCCTCTCTCGTTCTGCTAGAACTACTCTCGCGTAACCAATTGGAAGCGCGAGAGTTTTTTCATTTCCGCTGTCAAAAAAGCTGAAGCTGAGCTGGGGCCACCACCGGGCTTTCGCGCTTTTTACCGAAAAAAACTTTTATGCGCCCAAACTGGTTGTCGGTGATCGTGAGTAAGCGCACCTCCCCCTTCTGTGGCACTCGCGCACCCATACGTGCGGCGTGCAGCTCGGCATTGTCGATCGAAGCGCAGTGTCGAATGTAGATAGAAAACTGCATCATGGTGAAGCCATCATCGAGCAGCTCTTTCCGAAACCGGGCATAGGCGCGCCGCGCGGCTTTCGTATCCACCGGCAAGTCAAACATCGCGATTATCCACACGCTCCGCCATCCCCAGGGTTGGATCGGATAGCGCGGCGACGGTTCAGGCCGCGCCATCTTCGACCAGAAGCGGTTGCAGCGCCAGGCTTTCTGGCAGGATGAGCGCCGTGCGGTCATTCATCGTGAGCGCCTTAGCCAGACTTGCGGCGGATTGCTCGATACCAAGCAGAAGCGGCCAGCGCTTGCCGCCTACCATCACCGTTTCGTTGAAAATGGCGAGCAAGGCCGCGCGCGTCGGCCGCTCGTCTAGACTTGGTGCGTATTCGCCACGGCGGTGCAGGCCGCGCACTGTCCAATCCACGATGGGGCGCCATGGCTCCATCAGGTCATCGGCGAGACAAAAGGGATTTGAGCGATTGCGATGCCAAATCCCGAGCGAAGGGATCAAGCCCGAGGCAACGAGCGAGCGGGCGCAGGCCGCGCGGATAATGGCATAGCCGTAATTAAGAAGCGCATTGGTGCCGCTGCTATCACGATCACGCCTGAAGTCCCGGCCGAATAGCCTCGGCCAGTAGCGTTGCGCGCCCTGAGCCTCGAAATTATCCGGGTCGCCCGAGCGCACACGGGCGGCGAGCGCCGACAAGCCGATATCCTGCCCCGAGGCCTCTTTCATCACCCGTCCCTGCTGGCGCAGCTTGGCAGCCACCACTGACTGCCATAGTCGCTTCCGCAATGGTTCTTTCGCTTCCACCTGTGCCCAGTGCCGTTCAGTCAGCGCATGATGCCCGTCCATCGGCAACATCATGCCGGTGGGTAGATGATCCCTGCCGGCGACGATGACCGTGGCGCCCGCAGCCAAGCAGTCAATAAAGACCGCCTGCGTGTAGATTGCCCGGGGATCATCGACGAGGAGAACCCCAATGTCCTCGATCGGGACTGTCGCCTTCGGCACTTCAGGTCGTTCGATAACAAGCTGCCGATGGCTCACCGAAAGTCTAGTTCCAGGAGTCGCTACCTCAATCGTTTTGCGCAACATCAGTCCCCCGCAGGCCGGATACGGCCGATAGGATCGACCGACACTTTGCGGCCGCCGGATTTTAGAATTGCTGCGGGCGTGGGGCGAAAGACCGAACCGCCGTTTGCATCCTCAGCGCGCCAAAGAACGATCGGGCCTGCGGACCACACGCTCTGAACTATCCATAAGCCCTTAAACTTTCCTTCAGGAAAGAAAACGCTGTCCCCTTGGGCCAGGGACATCAGCAACCGCGCTCCCTTCAAAGACTTCGTGATGACCGGCTCGCGACGACGCAGGCGGCTTGCCGCCTCGAACAGACTGACAACTTCGGTATCGATTTCACCAACTGGGCCCCGGAATACAGCGGCGTGATGATTGTTGCCCAGATCGGCGTAGCCGTTCTTCAGGTTGGCCATCAGCTTTTCCTGCTGTTTCACCCGGATCCGGACCTTGCGGATCGGCGGGCCACCTTCCGACACAGTAGGGTAGGCTTGGGCAAAGGCCTTCTTCGGATCACCTCCATGGGCCGCAACCCATGAGCGCACTACCTCGCGAATATGCTCATCAGGCCAGGCATCACCCTTTGCGAGGAGCGCCTGCGTCAGCGCTTCAACAGGCTTACGCGTGACGAACCAACGATAGAAAGCGTGACCCGTTCCTTCCGCCGGGCCGGCATCGCCATAGGTCGTATCTTTGTGCAGCGGCCCCGAGACCTTGCGCCTTACCCGGTGGGAGACCGTGATGGATGGAACCTTCGCCTCGGCAAGCGCCCTAACATTAGGGAAGGGCGGATCGAGCGCCGGTTCAGGCTCCGGGGTCGCCGCATCCCTCGCCTGGAACCAGCGGGATAGACGTTGTGTGTAGCCAGGGTGCGCGAGCGCCACAACCAGTGCATCGATCGCATGATGGCGGTGGTCGGCACGGGTTTTATCGCCGCTATCCGACAGGATGCCATTCAAGCCCCAATTGTGGCGCAGGCGCGACGTAACCCGGCCGGACAGGGTGGCCACGCGCACTTCACCCGCCTGCCCGAGATCAGGAAACAGCATTTTGAGAAAGCCGACGGCTTGGCGCGCGGCATAACCGGTATCAGTGAGCTGGCGGGCGGCAAAATCGGCGGGGATTTCAGTGGCGGCGAAGCGACGCGCCTTGGCCGCCATCAAACCCGGCTGACCCGCGAAGGCACGAACACGCGCAAGCGCCGCCTCCCAACCTGCCTGATCATGCTGGAAAGCTTCGAACGGCGTGCGATTGGACTTCCGCAGATTGAAATCACGATGACAGAGGGTCTTATTGCCGAAGCTGTCATCAAGTGAGCGCCAGCGCGGCCAGATATGCTCGACCTGGAACTCTCCAGTATGGAAGAGGGAAGCGAAATCGATCATTCGCCCGGTATAGGGGCATTGGTGGTTACATTCCCGCCAGAGTAGCCACTTCTCGACATCGTCGCGTGTGGGCTCCGCGATGCCGCCCTTGCGCAATTCCTCTGCCGCCTTCTTGCGTTGCGTCTCCCGGTCACCATTGCGCTTAAGATCCTCGGCACGTTCGCGGGCGGACTTGCCGACCTCGCGCGCGACTTCCACGCGGATGCGATGGGGGCGCCCGTATACCGTGATCAGGTTGTTCACGACCTTGCGCAATTCGTTTTGCACGCGCAGCACGGTGGGGTTACGAACAGATTTCTGCCGGCTGCTCTCCTCCAGGCTGTTGCCCGGCGTCGGCAACCGGTCGACCCAGGCGCCAGTCGGTTGATCACGCTTGGGGAAGGTTTTAACGCGCCAAGCCTCCTCTTCCGGCCCGCTGAGCAGCGTGCCAAACGGGGTGCCCGCCTGCAGGCGCGGCAGGAAGGCCCAAAGCGCTTCGACGGAAAACGGCTCCCAGCCAGGGGCGAAGCTCAAGGCCTTTAACTGGTCAGCCTGTTCCACCGTCAAATCGAAATCACGCCGCAACGTGTCGCGCGCCTCGGCGCGATGCCGCTCGCTCTCTTCCTTTCGAAGAATGACGATGCGCCCGCCGATCTGTCCATAATCAGCCTTATACAGTCGGTCATGGATCTCCCGCCGCATCCTATCCCGCATCTCCGGATCGCTCTGCCAGCGTCCGCCCATGATGGTAGCGAGACGATTTTCGAGGCGATTTCCGACCAGACCCTTTTCACCCCCGCGCTGGAGATTGAACGTCGGCTTTTCGGGCAAGTCATGCTTGCGCCAGTAAAGCTTGAGGTGGCGGTGAATGCCCGCCCAGCTGACGCTATCCTGCTTACGCAGCAGGGCGAGGATAGCCGCACGCTCCTGATCGTCGAGCGGCCGCCCGTTGCCTTCCTCGATGCGGAGGTTGTTGAGCTTTTCCAGCATGCGCTTTTCCTGCGCGACCCAGGAGGCCGAGGCCGCAAGCTCAGCACTGGGAACGAAGCGGCATGTCCCGAGTGTCGCACGCCTCCAGAAGACCGGCTTTTGATCGAAAATCACCTGTTCAAGATTTGCCAGAAAATCGGGGTCCCGCAGCGGAGTGTGATAGGGTTCCTGCACCTGCAGAATGTTGCGAAACTCGACTGCCACATCCTCTCGGGCAAAGTGGTGGCCGCGGCGCCGCTGTTCACGCTCGGGGATCGCCGCCAAATATGCGCCGAGGGACTTGCCTGACGCTTTGAGACCTTTCCGGTCGAGCTCCCGCTGATTAGCCGCGGCCTTCTCATCTGCGGTGACTTCAATCCGGCCGCCTTCCTCGATGATTTGGGTACTTTCCAGATCCCTTCCCCTGAAGTGCCGCCGTTGAGCGAGGTGATATAGGGCCCGGCCGAGTTCATGCGGCGCAAGTGTATCGGCCACCGCCCGGGTGCGGAGCGCCCAAGGATCCATCGCCATAACCCTGACCCAAAGTGCGGTGGACGCCTTGCTGAAGGGCGGCAGCAGGCCAGCTTCGTTGAGCAGCGTGTTTAGATCCTGGCGGCGGTTGCGCCTACGGCGCAATTGGCGGCGCATCATCCGCCGCTGCCGGCGCTGCTGATTGAGCGGTATGCCGCCGGGATCGCGCGCTTCCGGAAAAATGCGCACCCCGAGATGAGCAATGTCGCCGGTGCCGGCGCTGCTGTCCATTCTGACCACGGCGGAGCCGATGGAGGTGGTGCCAATATCGAAGCCGAAGACGAGTTCAGTAGGCATGCTTGTTTTCTTTTCCCGTTATGCTACCCAGGTGCTCTAGCAGAACGAGAAGGGCTGCTTTTCGCAAGCAAAAGTCTCTTCGTGTGGGCTCGGCAACCCAAAGACAGTGCCGGTTTGGCGACGTTCTCGAAAAGTGAGGACGTCGCCAGTTTACTCGCTCGGCGCTTGCCTTTCGTAATCTCGCGAACGCCAATGAGATAGGAACGTTAGCAGCAGGAGTATCACCCGCGGGCATTGCCTAGCAATCTGTGCCAGGTGTATGGTCCCGGGATGTGGTGTGACGGATTGATCCTAAATCGATCTGGCTCTGTGATCCAGGTCGAGCAAACATATTCGTAGGGAGTGAGGCCGCGCAGGGTCTTCAGACGGCGCGCGTAGTTGTAGGCGTCAACGAAGAGCTGCAGATGCGATTTCAGCTGGTCGTGAGTCGCATAATGGTAGCGCTTGACGGTCGCCTCTTTAATCGTGCGGTTCATCCGCTCGACCTGCCCATTCGTCCAAGGATGGTTAGGCTTGGTTAGGCGATGCTCGATGTTGTACTCGCGGCAGACGCGATCGAACATGTGCACGCTGTATTGGGCAGTCGGGCCTGACCTGTTACGAGGCGCGTGACAGAACTGCATGCCGTTGTCGGTGAGGACAGTGTGGATGTGATACGGCACCGCCTCGACGAGGGCACGGAGGAAATCGGACGCGGTGTATCGGGTCGCCTCATGCTCGAGCTTTGCAAAAGCCAGCTTTGAGGTGCGGTCGATGGCGACGAACAGGTAGAGCTTGCCTTGCTCCGTTCGAACCTCGGCGATGTCGATGTGGAAGTAGCCGATTGCGTAGGCGGCGAACTTGCTCCGTTTAGGTTTGTCACCAAGCAGCTCGGGCAAGCGGCTGATGCCATGCCGCGCGAGGCAGCGATGCAACGACGATCGCGTGAGATGTGGGATGCTTGGTTGAAGGCCATAGAGGCAGTCATCAAGTGGCAGCAGCGTATGTCGTCGGAAGGCGACGATAACCGCCTCCTCCGCAACCGTCAGCACGGTGGACCGGGGTACTTTCGGTCCCATCGGGGCATCGGTGGTGGTCTCTCGTTTTCGCCATTTCTGGATGGTCGTAGGGCTGACGCCGAAGCGTTTCGCGAGGACCCTTACGCTCTCTTGACGTAGTTGAATTGCGCGACGGACCGCCTCTGTCGTGCGGGCGCTTCCGTGAAGAATCTGGCCCATAGATCGTCCCTCAAGGCATGATGGAAATGTGTACCACCACATCCCGGGACCATACAGCTAGCTTCACGCTCGGCACGCTCACGGTCGAGCATCAACGACACGTCGTGAATGGTCTGGAACAGCATGCGGCGCACGAACCGCCGGAACCACCAATAGACAGTTTGCCACGGGCCGAAATCGGTAGGCAGCATGCGCCAGCCACCGCCGCTGCGCGCCATGTAGCGGATCGCGTTCAGCATCTCGCGCAAGTCGACGCTGACTTTGCGCCCACGCTTCGGCGGTTCGGGCAGTAGCGGTTTAATGCGCGCCCATTCCTCGTCGGTCAGGTCAGTCGGATACCGCTTGGTCTTGCGGGCGATGTCGGCCATCCGGCCTCGGCTCTCTTGGGTCCACATCCTAAGCTTGAATCAGACCGCACCGAGCCGCCACAACCATTTTCAAACAGCCTCTAAAAGAATCAAGCAGTTGGGCGAGAGCAGACATGGGCACACTTAGCTGTTTGTTGGCGGCTGCCATCCTTGCCCGCCGTGCTGAGCATGGGCAAGGGCGCGCGGACCAAAAAGGAACAGCGCCCGGGTTTCAGAACTCCTCCATCCGCTGGCTGGCTTGGGTGCAGCGTCAGGCCGCCCGCGTCGGGATGGTTTCGATCTCCTCGGCCAGGTCACGCTCGGCCTGCCACAGATCATGCTCCTGCTGCATCGCTAGCCAGATGCGCGGGCCATCGCCGCACAGCTTGCCCAGCCGGACGGCCATTTCAGGCGAGACGGCGGATTCCTCGGCCAGGATACGGTGCAGCATCTGGCGGGAGACATGCAGCATCTCAGCGGCGGCGGACACGCTCAGATCAAGCGCGGGCAGCACCTCCTCCCGCAGCAGCGCGCCCGGATGCGTGGGGCGCCAGGCGGGAGAAGCGGCGGCGCGGTAGGTGTCACTCATGATCGGCCCCCATCAATGGTATTGCTCAAGATCCACCTCCACAGCGTCTTCATTGTCCCAGCGGAAGGTGATGCGCCACGGGCCATTGACCGAGACGGCATAGGTTCCCGCTCGCGTGCCAGTGAGCAAATGGAACCTGAACCCCGGCACATTCATCTCTTCCGGACGCTTGCTGACATGCAGACGTGAAAGCCTCGCCTGAATACGGCTGACCATGCGCGCGTCAAGCTTTGCCGTGCTCCCGGTGTTCCAGAAGTCGGCAAGCGGCTTGCTGCGGAATGATCTGATCATCGGAGCAATCTGTAAACTTATGGTTGTCACATGTCAATGGCAAACGGCGCGGAAACCCTTTCAGGTCTGCACCTCCCGCACCGCATCGCCCGGCAGGTGCAAAGGCGGATGGCAGGCCCAGCAGCGCCAGCCCTTCGGCGCGATGCGCTCCTTCCACCAGCGGCGATGATCTCCGCTCATGACGCAGCGCGCGCCGGGTGTCGGCTCTATCGCAGGCTCCGCCCATGACGGCGGCAGGCGGTGCGGTATCGCCGCGCGCGCGTCTGATCGCTCGCCCTCCGCCACCAGTGCCGCGCGTTCCGTGGCGAGGAAGGCGGCCTCCGATGCCGTTTCTCCCTCGTCCCCGTGCGTGACACTGTTGACACTGTTGACAGTATGGGGCGGCGGGATGGGCAGTCCGGCCATTGTGTCCATTGTGTCAACAATGTCAGGCGTCTGCATGCGAGCCTTGTAGGCTTGCGACCACCTCACCGCGCCGCCCCCAGGATGGACGGATTAACCGGATAAGCCGTCTTGCTGCGCGCCTGGAAAGCACCCGGCGCAGGCGGGCGGAGCCAATCGGCCTCCACCAGCGCAGCGCAGGCAGCGCGGATATCCTCCGCCGCGCGCAGGCCGGGCAGGCGCACCTCCCGTTGCAGCCGCCGGATATGCACCTCCGGCGGCCTCTGCTGCATGATCCACCGGGCGAGCGTGGTGGCGTTTCGCTCCGCTGGTGGGGTGGCTGCATCGCCATAGACGCGCATCGCCATCGGCATGAAGTAGTCGGCAACCAGATCGCAGGCATCGGCGAAGGCAGCTTTGCTTACCACGCGCGGCGGCGATTCCTGCCCGCTGGTGGCAGCCCAGCGCAGAAACTCCACCACCAGCGCAATCCGCACGGCGAGCCCCCGCGCCTTGCCATAGGCCGAGCGGAGCAGGCCGCCGGCATTGGCTTGGGTCTCCTGCATCTCCCGCGCGAAGGCTTCCAGCATGGGCAATGCCTCGGCAGCGAGCGGCACCATAATCGGGGCAGCGGGCGCTTCCCCCGTGGCGGCAATGAGATCCAGCAGGCGCAGCCGGTCCAGCGCCTCCACCGCGAAGCCAGCATTCGGCGCGGCGCGGCCGAGGCGGAAGGGCTTCGGCTCCGGCCAGGCCCAGAGGAAGCGCGCTAGCAAGCCGTCATCGGCATCGGCGAACATTTCCGCCAGCTTATCCGGCTGCGTTCCGCCCATCACGGCAACGGCCAGGCGCGGCACCTCGATCGGCTGCGGGCTTTTCTGGCGCTCCACCCGATAGGGGCGGCCCCCATAGGCTTCCAGCCAGAAGGCGCGGCCCGCATCGTTGTAGTTCGTCATGCCGAGGAGCCAGCCGGCCAGTTCATCCCGCACGATCAAGAGGCCCTTGGGCGCGGCGCTGGCGAGCAGGCTGGCCACCTTCTCAATCGTCACGTCGCTCTGCCGAAGCCGAGGCTCCTGCGGCTCTACAGGGGCTTGGTCGCGGGGCGGCTGGGGCGGAGCATTGCCAGCTTTGGCGGCGGCCCGCACGTCCTTCTGCCATGCCTCCTCTTGCGCCGCGCGCATCTCAGCCGCCGCGCGCCAATCCGCCAGCTTGTCCGGGTGGTCACTCCGCATCCGGGCCTCGATCCGCGGCAAAACATGGCGAAGCAGGCAATCCATGCCAGGGCTTTTGCTCGATCCAGAATCCCCCACCACCCCGCACCAGAGATGCGGCGGCTCCGCCCAGCCAGGTGCGGCTTGCACCCAGCGGGCGTTGCCGATGAGGGCCGAGGCGCTAGCGAGCAGCGGCAGGGCCACGTAATCGATCGGCGCTGCGGCAGCTTCGGCGGCGGTCGTCACCCAGGCGGCCCATTCGTCACCCAGTAGGTCCAGCGGGAAGGCCGGCGCTTCGCGGCGGCCATTGCGCAATATGCTCATGTCCGGCTCGCCCCAGGGCTCCGGCTGGGATGCCGCCACGGCGTTCTGCACGAAGGCGGTGGGATCGGTGATAAGCGCGTCCATCAGGCGATGCCCTCCGGCAGCTTGGCGGTGGACGGATGCGCGATAGCCCAGGCGGCAACCCTGGCCCCCTCGCCTTTCGGTTTGCCCGCTTGTTGCAATGCGGCGTCCAGCACGGAGATTACATCCGCTGATGCCAGAAGCCGGGCCTCCACCAGCCGAGCCAGGCCGCGCGCCTGGCTGCGGCAGGTGACATGCCGGCTATCCACCGGGGCGGATGCCACAGCGGCGGCGGCATGACGGAGAGCAGCCAGGGCATAGCGTTCCGCGCGGCTATTCCCAGGCGCCGGCAGGGGCTTTGCTGGTGGCGCGGGGGACGGAGCCAGGGCTTCGGGCGGTGGCACCTCAACAAGCCCGCCAGGGCGGCTATGGAGGCGCTGCGGCACGGGATCACGCGCCCCCTCTGAGAAGATCGGCGCGGCAATATAGATCGGCTGCGCAGCGCCAAAGATGGAGGGATCAGCCGGGGTATCTTTGAGCCAGCGGCGAACCTCCGCCCCGCTGGTGGCGCGGCTGAGCCAATACCAGAGGCGCAGGCGGATGCCGGGCTTGATACCGTGGCCGGCCGTCGCTTGGGCGATATGGCCGGCCACGCGGAAGGCTTCAGGCAAGGTGGCGATGGCGAGCGCGGCGCAGCCTGGCAGATCGGCGGCAGGCAGATCGGCGGGGCGATCGATCCCCTCCATATCGAGAGCGAGCCAGCGGCGCGGCACGTCTCGTAGCGTGGCGGCATCGCCGGTTGCCCGATCTTCATGGATCAGGCGTCGGATTCCCGTTGCCGTCTCACCAGCGGCAAGCGCCCCCCGCACCACGCAGAAGCGCGGTGCATCGATCAGATGGCCGAGCAGGTCTTGCATGTCATCAAGGCCGGAGAGCGACCGGGTGAATCCATCGAACCGCTTGGCTTGGTCATAGGTGTTGATGCCGGCGGGCGTAATGCGCTTTGCCAGAGCGAGACCACGGGCGCAGCGCAGAAGCGTGATTGTCTCGCTCATCGAGCAGCCTCCGCAATCGCGGCGCGGCGGGTGTCCGCGAGCCGGCAGCGCTGGTGGCGGTCCAGGGCGTTCAGGCGGCGGCTATGAAGGCGATCAGCAGAGGCTTTGAAGTCGGTGGCCATGGGCTGCCCTTTCGGGATGGCCGGGCGAAAATCGCTTGACAGGAAGCGGATACTCTCTAAGTAAGGCGTTGCACGGACTGAGAGTTTCCGCCCCGTCCGCGTTACCGCGCGGCGGGGTTTTTCTTTGCTCAGGCGGCAATCGCGGCGATGCTCGGAACCTTGATCCGCACGGCGGTGCCGAGCTTCACGGATTCCAGACGGCCAGCCTCAATCCATCGGCAGCAGGTGGCGCGGGAGATGCGCAACGTTGCGCAGGTCTCGGCGATGGTTGCCAGGGCCGGCGGCGCAGTCAGGTCAATCGGCTTAGCGGGGGCGGAGAGTTTTGGCATTGCGTGTGCATCCTTGTGCCAGTTGCCGCATGCGGGGCGGCGGGATGCGAGGTGATTTACTCAGGATTCGCAGGCCGGACCAAGCCAACGAAATAGCCAAATTTTTTGGCTATTCTGTTGTTGCAGTGGACTTACTGCGCCCTTTCGGCTTCCGCGCCAGGTATTCGGCAATAGAGCCTTGCGACAAAGCAGCAAGCCCCCGTGCCTCTTCGATCAAGGCCGGCGGTGCGTTAAGCACTCTCGCAGGAACACGCTCCGCAATGAGGGCAAAAAATACCTTGCACCAGAGCACGGGCGGCGCTTTGAGGTTGCGCGTACCCGCTCCTTCATCGTCGGCTTTTCGTAAGCCGGAAAGCGGCTGCCCGGTGATGTTCTGGAAGTTTTGTCGTAGGAAGTTGAAAACCTGCCCCTGGAAGTGCTTTGGCGTGTTGCCTCTCCTTCGGGGAGTGCTGGCGATAGTCATTCCCTTAGTTGCTCCAGCACCTTTGGCAAGCGCCCCAATAAGCCAAGGCAAAGCAGCGAACATCTGCGTCACAAACACGAACGCGTCTTCATCATCAAGGCGTGTCGGCTTAACCTGCAAAAGTCTCGATACCTCCGCCGATACGCAAATGGGGGAATTACGCAGCTTTGCCTTGCGTGCCTCCCAATTAAATTGCATTGCAGCGCCACCCAGCGCCAACCCGCTTCCATGCAGCGCCTCAATCCTTTCTCGGTTAAGAACGTCATCCGCGTCCACAAAACCGAAGGCGTTGAGAAGTTCAGTTGCGCGCAGATGAACCAGGGCATTCCACGCGTGATGATCCTGTGGCAGCGCGCGGTTCCACGCCATCATCGCGCCGGAAGCCGCAACGCGTATTTCTAGGTCCAGCCATTTGGCCGATGCTGGAGAATCGGGCGGCTCGGGATAGCCCGCCGCGTCGGCAAGGGCCTTGATATCCAAGGCACCGAACAACGGCGCGGCGCAAACTGGGGCCGTTTCGAGTGCGCCGCCCCAAGGGAGCCTGACATCATGCTTGCCGGCGCGGCCTATAGGCATGGCCACCTTTCCGTTCCTTATATTGCGGCCCGGCTTTTCCCCTGCCTCACTTGGCAACCTGGAATGCAAGGCCGGCGTATGGGCTGGCGATGCCGGAGTATCTTTCTCTTTCATTTTGCCCGCGCGGGAATTTGGCGGTGATGCGGTCCGCACCGCCGGCGGCCTCTTCGTTTTCGACCCCTCACCCCCCGCGTTCACCGCGCGGCCCTTTGCGCGCCAATGTTCTGGCTGCTGCTGGCAAGGGCGGCGGCTGCCGTGTTATCTTCCGTCTCGGTTCTGGTAATGATGGTTCCATCCTTCTGTATCTCAGGATCACGCTGGGCTGGTGTTCCAGCACCGCCCGGCACCCTTTCACCGCGTTCCGCGCGGCCCGGTCAGCCCCTCAGCGGCAGTTTTGGCAATTTGGCATCGAGGGAAATTCTCGAAAACGAGGATCAGCCGGCGGCCTCGCCCTCATACTGTCAATAGTGTCAACAGTGTCACAGCCTCGGCATCGCTCATTGCCTCCCGCCTATCGGCACGATCTCCGCCCCGCCGGCCTCGATCCCGTCCAGCGCATCGGCAAGACGTTGCAGAGCGGCAGCCACCTGCGGACGGTAGCGGCTTCGGTTGTAGGTAGCGGCCAGCCGGGAGCGGATGGCGACATGGTTCAAGGCCGCTTCCACGATATCAGGAAGCTCGCCCATCTCACCCAGCATGGTCGCCCCTGTGCGGCGGAGGTCATGCCGGGTCCAGCCCTCGGTCTGGCTCGCTACCTGGAGCGCCCGCGTCTCCTTATCGAAATTGCCTAAGCGTTCCCCCGTGCGGGTGGCGAATACCAGCGCCAGCGGGTCGGCTCCTTCCGGCTTGAGCGAGGCCAGCAGAGCGCGGGCCTGGCGGGCGAGCGGCACTGCATGAGGCTGGCCGTTCTTCGTCTCGGCAATCGTCCAGATGCCCGCCTCTAGGTCGATATCCCGCCAGCGAGCGCCGGCGGCTTCCTCCCGCCGGGCAAGGGTGAGCAGGATGAGCCGCAGGCAAGCGGCATAGGGACGCGGCGAGGCTTTCAGCACCGGCAGAAGGCGGGCCAGCTCATCGCGAGATAGAACACGATCCCGCCGGCCCGGGGCGGCAGGCGGCCGCAGGCCGGTCATGGTAGCGGAGACATAGCCCCTGCCCGGCGCGCCCGCCCATTTCAAGATCGGGGCGAGATATCGGCAGGCGGCCGAGGCCGAGCTAATGGCCGGCCAGCGATCGGCCATTAGCTGGAAGTCCACCAGCGCCACGGTGGCGAGCGGCTTCTTGAGCAGCTTGCCGAACACGCTTTCAATACGGGCCTTCTGCTCAGCCCAGGACTTCTTGCGGCTGCCTTCCGCTGTCTCATAGACGGCAAGCAGATCGGCAAGGGTTGCGATACCCTCCACCCCTTCGCGGGCGGACTGGCGGCGGCGGCGGGCTTCCGCCACGGGATCAGCCCCGCCCTTGATCTCGGTCCGCACCACCGAGGCTCTGCCGCGTGCCTCGGCGATGCCCATGGCCGGATATTCGCCCACCGGAAACCGGCGCAGCCTGCCGAAGGTGTCCCGCGTGGCCAGAACCCACGCTCGCCGGCCACGGGCGGAGCAGCGAAGCCGTAAGCCGGCGGTCGCGCTATCCACCAGTTCCACCAGCGCCCGGGTTTCCCGCGCCTTGCGGGTAGCGGCATCGATCGCGCTTGCGGTGAGATGAACGGTCACTGTGCTTCACTCCGTGCCTCGCCCGTGCTTCACTTCAACCCGGATAGGGTGACGTGGGGTGAAGCACGGTGATTTATCTTTAAGGCAGGAAGTGCAGTTTTTTCAACGCTTTTCCGGCATTTTGTGCTGCGTCTTGTGGCATCCAGATTTCGGGTGAAACACGATAATACCCTTATTCGTAATCAGTAGGTCCTCGGTTCAATTCCGAGTGTCGGCACCAGTCTCCCCCCGAGCTTAGTCCAGCGCCCGCCTGATGGCGTGTCGGCTTTGCCCAGGATACCGATGCCGCTCCCCCATTCCCCTGTCTCGCCTGGGCTCATTGCGCAGGCGCGTCCGTCTGGCGGAGGATCTCGTAAGGGGTGCGGGCGCGGAGGCTGATCATCCGCACCAGCGCCTGCCGACGGATCACGGTATGGCCCGGTCCGGCGGCGGTGGCGGTGATCGCCACCACCGGAAACGCCCCCTCGAAGGCGCCAGCCTGCGCCCCAGCCTCGCCGGACAGCCGCAGCGCCGCCCGCACCAGCGGAGGCGCCGCCGCCGGATCGGGATCGCCCGGCTGGTCGAGGCTGAGCGCCGGGCGCAGGCGCTGGAGCAATGCCGGCGTCATGCCCATCACCGCGCCCAGCTCGGCGATCGAGGCGAAGGGGCGCCCGGGTGGCGCGAAGCCGAGCCCGGCCCGCCGATAGGCGGCAAGCTGCCGCGCCGCGGCCGCCTTGTCCGTGTCCGGCGCGCGCCAGAAGACCACCGCTTCGGCAAGCCGCCGCGCCTGCTGTGCGGGGAGGCCCGCCGCCTCGAACAGGCCCGAGAGCAGCGCGGTCGAGGCGAGGTTGGGGTTGATCCTGTCACGCAGCATGCGCGCTTCGACGACGACGGTGAAAGCGCCGATCCGCACCAGATGCGGCGCGCCATCGGGCCGCCAGTCGCTGCCTGTGGCGAGATGGAAGATCGCCTCCGCGATCGCGCCATCGGCCGCCGCGCGGCCGATCGCCGCATCCCGCACCCGGCCCGCGAGGGTGACGGAGCTTCGCCCCGAGGCGAGCAGCGCGGTCAGGATCAAGGCCAGCAGCACCAGGGTCCACAAAACGATGAGGAGGGCGAAGCCCCGGTCGCGCCCACCGGGGCCGAGCCCCGCCCTCATCGGGCGAAGCGGGCGCGGAGCGCGGCCGTCGGGTCCGGCGAGCCGCCGACCGGCGAGGTTTGCAACTGCCCGTTCACCATCGCCGCATTGGGCATGACCTGCTCCATATCCGCGGTGAGATCGAGCGCCTGCTGCTGGTTGCGGATGACATGCGGGGTGATGAGCACAAGCAGTTCCTGGCGCGTGCGGTTATTCGTCTGCGTGCTGAAGAGCCCGCTGAGCAGGGGGATGTTCTTGAGCCCCGGGATGCCGGAATTCTCGTGCGAATCATTATCCGAGATGAGACCGGCGAGGCCGACCGTCTGCCCATCCTGAATCGCGATCCGGGAGGTGACGACGCGCTCGGTAAAGGTCGGTGAATCGAGCCCTGCCGTGGTGATACCGTTGGCGACCCCGCTTACCTCCTGCCGCACGTCGAGGGTGACAAGTCCATCATTGCCGACATGCGGCGTCACCTTCAGAATGATGCCGGTCTCGCGATAATCGACCGAGTTGATCACCGCGGTATTGGCGGTCTGGGTGCTTTGCGAGGTCTGGGTGAGATAGGGGACGAGCTGGCCCACCTGGAGATTGGCGGCCTGGCCATCCAGCACCATGAGTTCGGGCGAGGACAGCACCTTCACCTTCGTCACGTCCTGCAGGGCCGAGATGGCGAGCGGGGCTGCGCTGCTGCCATTGCCGGAGAGCACGAAGCCGGGAAAGCTCGTCGCCAGCGCCGAGGTCGTGGCATTGCTGAGGACGGCGTTGATGTCGCCCGACTTGAAGAAGAACTGCGTGCCGTATTGCAGCTTGCCGGTGAGATCGACCTCGGCGACGATCGCGTCGATCCGCACCTGCAAGGGCTGGATGTCGAGCTTGGCGAGCATGCCGGTGATCTCGTTCGCTTCGCCCGCGGTCGCATAGACGAGCACGGCATTGTTCTGCGGATCGGGGATGATCCGCGGCTCGGATGTGCTCGCGGTATTGGTGGCGGTCGCGGAAAGCGCGCCGAGAAGGGCGCTCGCGCCTGCGCTGCCGCCCTGGCCGGCGCTCTTCGGCGCGCCGTCGGAGCCCGAAGCGCCGAGCGCGGACTGGCCGATGCCCGATTGCCCGCCCGCGCCGCTGGCGAGACCGCCGCTGCCACCGCCGAGGCCGGCGGAGGCCCCGCCAGAGGAGCCGCCCGCGCCGCCGCTCGTGCCGGAATTGCTGAACATGCTGGATGAGCCGTCATCCACCTTGTCGGGCGTCGGCTGGGCGGTCACGTTATCCGGGGTGAAAGCCTCCTGCAGCAGATAGGCGGCATCGTTGGCGCGCGTGTTGCGCAGGTAGAAAACGCGCCAGCTGCGCGCCGTCTCCGCCTGCGCCTGGGCGAGCACGCGCCAGGCGCGCGCCGCCTCATCCAGAAGCTCAGGGCTGCGGGTGATGACGAGTACCGCGCTGATCCGTTCGAGGGGAATGACGGTGAGCGCGGATGCCACCTTCTGCCCCGGCTTGGCCGCGCCGTCATGCACCAGCGCCGCCTGCAGGGCTTGCGCGAAATCCTTCACATTGCCCGAGGAGACCGGATAAACGGCGTAGGACTGCCCGGCCAGCGCATCGATATCGAAGGCTTGCACAAGACCTTCGAGGGCCGCCCTGGTCGAGGGGTCGCCCGAGATGATCACGGCGTTGGAGGTCGGGTCCGCGGTGATGCCGCCGCCCTTGGTGACGAAGGGTTGCAGGACCGTCGCGAGATCGGGGGCGGAGGCGTAGCGCAGCGCAACAACGGCGGAACCGCCAAGTGCGGCGCTGCCGGCAAGCCCGCCATCGCCCGCTTTGCCGCCCGCCGGCATGACGCGGTACATCCCTCCGCTCTGCACCAGAACGGCGCCATTCTGGGCGAGAAGCGTCTGCAGGGTCGGGATGATCTCGGCCTGGGTCAGCGGCCGCACGGTATGGAGGGTGACGCTGCCGCTCACCCCCGGGTCGATCGTGTAGTTCACGCGGAGGATGGAGCCGAGCATTTCGGCGACGACGCTGCGCAGATCCGTATCGGCGAAGTTGAGCGTGATATCGCCCGCGCCCCCGCCCGCGCCGGCATTCGCCGCGAGACCGCCGGCCGGCGCCGCACCACCCGCGCTGCCCTCCGCCCCCTGCCCCGCGCTGAAGCTCGGCCCCGGCGGATAGGCGGGCTGAATGCGCGCATTGGCCGGCGTGCCGCCCGGCCCGGTTTCGGCCAAAGCGAGCGCGGGCGTGCTGCCGAGCGGCGGCGCCGGATAGCTCGCCACCGGTTGCGGGCTGCAAGCGGCAAGAGCCAGCAGAAGGGCGAGGAGAAGCGTGAGATCGTGGCGCAAGGTCAATGCTCGTTATCGTAATCGATCGCCGAAGGCGGGGCGCCAGGCGGCGGCACGGTCGGGCCCGTGAGCGGTGGGGGGGCCGCGGCGAGGTCGCTCTGCGGCCCGGCGGCGGCACCACCCGACGCGGAAGGTGCGGCGGCGAAGGCGGGATGCAGCAGAAGGCGCCCGGCGGCGCCATCCAGCGCCACCCAATCCGGGCCGATGCGGCTGAGGCGATAGCCGCCGATCGCACCGCCCTCGGGCACGATCTGCGGCTTGCCGCCGGCGGGTGCGAAAATCGCGCAGCGGTTGCCGCCGGCGATGATGATGGCGGCAAGCCGGGCGAGGCCGGCGTTGCCCGCCGCAGGCGGCGGCCGCCGATCTTCCGCGAAAAGCGGGCGGCCCAGGATCACCGCCTGCCAGGCGGCGATCTTGCCCGCCGGCGTGCCGATGGCGCCGCTCGCGGCTGGCACCCGGCCCGGCGGCAGGGTGAGGCTGGCAGGCGCCCGGCCGCTCAGCTCCATCCCCCAAAGGCCCGCCAGCAGCAGCGCGAGGCCAGGCAGCGCGGCCTGCCGAAGCCTCACGGCCGATCCCCGGCGCGAAAACCGGTGACGGAGAAGCTCGCTTCGATCGTCGGCGCCGGCGGCGGGCTGCTGCCCGCATCGCGCGCGGCGGCAGGGTTGCCGCCTTCGATCACGAGCGGCGGCGTGCTGCCGCCCGGCGGTCGGATGGCGGTGAGGCTGAGGTCATCCAGGATGATCTGCGGCCGGGCAGTGCCGATGCTGCCGAGGAACACCACCAGCGGGGCGAAAGGCGCGCTGAGGCTGACCTGCACGGTGATCCGCCGCAGCGCCCCGGCGGCGGCGGCCGGCTGCATCGCGGCGCTATCGAGCGTGACGCCGGCTTGCGCCGCGAGATCCTGCAATTCCGACTGGAGGTTGGCGCCGGCCAGCGCATCGCTGGCGCCGGGCAGGAGCAGGCCGCGATCCGCGCCCTCACCGCCGAGGCGGAGCACCGCGCGGCGCAGCGCCGGCACCTCCGCCGCGAGCCGCGCGAGATGCGCCGCCCGCATCCGCGCCTCCGAAAGCGCGACCGCGCGCGCCTGATACCAGCCGAGTAGCGGCGCGCCGAGGGCGAGCCACACAAGGCCGAGGCCGAGGATGGTGATGGCAAGGGCCAGCATCCGCCCCCGCGGGCCTTCCGGCAAAGCCATGCGCCCGCCGCTCATGGCGCGATCGCCGCGCGCAGCGAGAACTGGTCCATCTTATCGTCGGCGCTTCGCGTCACGGGAGCGGCGAAACTCGGCGCCCGCAGCAGCGGCACGGCGGAGAGCAGCGCGATGAGCCGCGTCGCGTCGGTCGATTCGCCGTCGATGCTCAGCGCGCCATCATGCAGCGAGAGATCGTCGAGCCAGGTGCCGTCCGGCAGCGCCGTGGTGAGGGCGGCAAGCAGGGCGAGCGCATCCCCATGGTCGCGGGCCGCCCCGATGATGAGGCGGCTGTCATGGGCGATGGCGATGCGGCGGAGCAAGGCCGCACCCTCCTCGCCCGCCGCGCTGCTGCGGGCGAGCGCCTGGCGCGCCGCCGCCAGCGCCATCTCCTGGCGGATGAAGGGCGTGCCGATGACCAGCAGGCCGAGCAGCAGGCAAAGCCAGGCGAGGGGCTGGCCGAGGCGCGGCAGACGGCGCCCGCCGCCGCGCTCATCGAGCGCGATAAGCCCGCCCGGCCCCTCGATCCAGCGCGGGGCGAGGCCCTGGGCGCGAAGATGGGCGAGCAGCCCATCGACCTTGCGGCGGAGGACGAGGAGGAGGCGGATGCTGACCTTCTCCTGCGCGCGATGCGTCTCGACCGTGCCGAGGCTCCAATAGACCTCGGCTGCCGTAAACGGCGTCAGCCGGTCCATCTCGAAGGCCAGCATCGTCTGCAGATCCCGCGCCGCGGCGAGCGGCAGGGAAGCCTGGCGGCTGAGCACGAGGCCGGCGGGCAGGCGAAGGATGACCGGCAGGCGCGGCAGGGCGGCCACGGGCATGGCCGCCGTGGCGCCCGGCAGCGCGGCGCCGAGCGGCCTCAGCGGCGCCTCCCGGCCCTGGCGGCGGAGGAGCAGCATGCCGCGTGGCGCTTCACCCGCGAGATCGTCGATCGCGACGATCAGCCCGTCCGGCGCGCGGATGCCGGCGCCCTCGCCCAGGAGAAGCGCCCGCATCTGCGTCATCCACCAGGTGAGGAAGTAGGACAGCATCAAAGAATGAGACGAAGCCGGCATTGTTGCGGAAAAATGAACGGCTGTGCCTAGTGGCTTCACCCTTCCATGAACAATGAAGCTTTGGTTTCAGCCGGACTGCGGATCGGGCGCGACGACGAGATCCGGCCAGGCCGGCGCGCCGGGTGCCGCCAGATGCATCCGCAGGAGCAGCGGCAGGGCCTTGTCCTCCCAACGCGGGCCCCAGGCCGCGGGCGCATCGCCCCGCGCGCCGTAATAGCTCATCGCGAAAGCCGCGACGCCGGCGGCCAGCACCTTGCGCCGCGGCGGCGGCAAGGGGCGGAGCGGCAGGCCCGGGGGATGCGCGCGATAGAGGAGCACGAGCCGATGGCCCGGCGCCATCTCGATCGCGACATCGGCGAGGCCGCCGCCAAGCCCCGCACCAGGCGGCAGGCGGGTGGTGAAGGCGAATCCGCCCGGCCCGCCGGTCAGGCTGCCGGGTTCCGCCGCTTCGATAAGGCGGGTGAGCGCACGATCGAGCGCCGCGCGGTCTTCCGCCCCGGCGCCGCGCACCGCGCTTGCCTGGAGCGCCACGAGGCCGAAGCGCAGGCTTTGCGCGAGACCCGCCATGACGAGGCCGAAGATGACGAGCGCCACGAGGATTTCGAGGAGGGTGAAGCCTGCTTCGCGCCGGTTCATGGCCCCCTCGCCGCCAGCCGCTCGGTCGTCAAGGTCACCGAACGGCTGCCGAACTGCTCGGTGACACGAACGGTGTAGAGGCTGAGGCGCGGCTCGCTCGCGCGTTCGGTGATCACCACCCGCCAGCGAAAGCCGCCGCCATCGGCGCCGCTCGCCTGCTCGGGGTGCAGCGGCGTCAGCGTCCCGATTGAGGCGAGGCGCGATTGCGCCCGCTCGGTCGCCTCCTGGTAGAGGGTGGCGGTGCCGCTCTCGGCCGCGCCGTCGAAAGCCGCGCGGTAAAGCACGATCGCGGCGAGGGCCGCGATCACGAAGGCGACCAGAACTTCGAGCAGGGTGAAGCCCGCCTCGCGCCGGCGCGGCTCAGGGCAAGGCGGCGGCATGGACGATCCCCGTGAGCCAATCGGCCTCCACCGCCATATGCTCGCCACTGCCAGCCATCAGCACGCGCCCGCCGCTCGAACTGCCATCGGGCGCGAAGCGGATGCCGCCGGCCGGCGCTTGCTCGACGACCGAGACGAAAGCAGGCAGCCGCGGCAGCCGGAACGACACTACCGCGCCGCGCGCGATCGCCTCGCCGCGCGCCTCGCGCATGGCGAGCACGACCGAGCGCACCGCCGCCTCCATGGCGAGCCGCCCGCGGCCGGGCGGCCGCGCCCCGGCGAAGATCGCGAGCGCGAGGCCAAGAATGGCGACGACCACCAGGATCTCGATCAGGGTGAAGCCGGCCTGCCGCTTGCTAATGCGCGAGATCATTGAGGCTCAGCATGGCAAGGAGCAGCGAGGAGACGATGCCGGCGATCGCCGCCCCCATGAGGATGGTGATGGCGGGGACGGCGAGCGCCACCAGCCGCTGCACGGCAAGGCGCGTCCGCTCCTCGAACATATCCGCCGCACGGAGCGAAAGGGGCCCGAGCTGCGCCGTCTCCTCGCCGAGGCGCAGAAGGTGCAGAAGCCGCGAGGGAAAGCAGCCCGAGGCGCCGAGTGCCCGGGAAACGCCCTGCCCGGCCTTGGCGGTTTCCGCCGCCGCGCGCACCGCCCGCCGCGCCGCGTGGTTGCCCAGCACCCCTTCCGTCACCCCAAGCGCGCCGAGCAGCGGCACGCCGTTGATCAGCAGCATGCCGAAGGTGCGGGAGAAGCGCGCGGCCATGATCTCCCGCATGAGGCCGCCGAGCAGCGGCAGGCGCAGCAGCAGCCGATCGGCGGCAAGCCGAGGCCCCGGCCGCCGCAAGGCCCGCTCCCCGCCGAGCGCCAGCAGCGCGAGCAAGAGCCCGACATAGGGCCCATCGGCGGTCACGGCATGGCCGGCGGCGAGCAGGAAGGCGGTGGATGGCGGCAGGGCGGCGCCGTTCTGGGCAAAGAGCGGCACGAATTGCGGCAGCACCTGGGTCAGCAGCAGGATGATCGAGCCGCTCGCCCCGATCAGCAGGATCACCGGATAGATCATCGCCGATTGCAGGCTGGCGCGCAGGCTCCGCTGCCGCTCCATCAGCTCGGCCAGCCGGGCGACGGTCGCGGCGAGATCGCCCCCCGCCTCCCCGGCCTTGACGAGGCCGATCGCGACCGCGGGAAAGCTGCGCGGCTCGCGCTCCATGGCAGCCGCGAGTGCCGCGCCATCGCGCACCCGCTCGTGCAGGCGGCGCATCACCCGCTGCACCCGCCGGTTTGGCGCCTCCTCGGCGATGAGGCGCAGCGCGCGGTCGAGATCCTGCCCGGCGGAGAGCAGGCTCGCGAGTTCGCGCATGATATCCGTGAGATCGTTGTGGCGCAGCGCGGCCTCCGCGCCGAAGCGGAAGGAGAGCAGCGGCATCTCCCGCCCAGCCGGGCTGAGGCCCAGCACCATGGCGCCCCGCTTCTGCAGCTGCCGCGCGGCATCCGCCGCATCGGCCGCCTCGATGAGGCCGCTTTCGGCGAGGCCGCCGAGCAGGATCCGGTAGCGGAACTGGCCCATCAGCCGGGGCCTCGCCCGGCGCTCATGCGTCCTGCGCCTGAACCGCGCGGAGGATCTCCTCGACCGTGGTTTCCCCGCGCGCCACCGCCTCCATGCCGGCCTGCAGCATGGGCTTCATGCCGCCTTCGACCGCCGCCTGCTCGATCGCCGCCTGATCCGCGCGGGCGAACAGCAGCCGCTCCACCGCCGGGGAGGGCGTGAGGAATTCGGTGATCGCCTGGCGGCCGGCAAAGCCAGTCTGCCGGCAGGCGGCGCAGCCCGTGGGGCGGAAGAGCGGGCCTTCGCCGAGGCCGAATTTCCGCCGCAGCGCATCGGGCAGCGCGGCGGGCGCCTTGCAGGCGGGGCAGAGGCGCCGCACCAGGCGCTGCGCCTGCACGCCGCGCAGCACGGCGGCGAGCAGGTAATCTTCGAGCCCCATATCCCGCAGCCGGGTGATGGCGGCAGCCGCCGAGTTGGTGTGCAGGGTGGAGAGCACGAGATGGCCGGTCAGCGCCGCGCGCGCCGCGATCTCGGCGGTTTCCAGATCGCGGATTTCGCCGACCATGATGACATCGGGATCGAGCCGCAGGATCGAGCGCAGCAATTGCGCGAAGCCGAGGCCGATCTGCGGCTTGACCTGCATTTGCGTGATGCCGGGCAGCTGATACTCGATCGGATCCTCGACCGTGATGATCTTGCGCTCCACCGCGTTGATCGAGAGCAGCGCGGTATAGAGCGTGGTGGTTTTGCCCGAGCCGGTGGGGCCGGTGACGAGCATGACGCCGTTCGGCAGGGCGAGGGTCGCGCGCATCCGCGCGACGACGCCCGCATCATGCCCTTGGGCTGCGAAATCGAAGGTGACGGCGCTCCGATCGAGCACGCGCAGCACGACGACCTCGCCATAGAGGCTCGGCGCGGTCGCCACGCGAAACACCACCTCCTGCCCGCGCACGGCGATGGTGATGCGCCCGTCCTGCGGCAGCCGACGCTCGGCGATATCGAGCTTGGCGAGGATCTTGAGGCGCGAGATGATGGCGGGCGCGAGATGCGCCGGATGGGTCTCCGCCTCCTGCAGATCGCCATCGTAGCGATAGCGGATGCGAAAACGATCCTCGAAGGGTTCGAAATGAATGTCCGACGCCCGGCTCTCCACAGCGCGCGCGATCGTCTGGCTGACGAGGCGAATGACCGGCGCTTCGCTCGCCAGATCCTTGAGCCGCGCGGTATCATCCTCCGAGGCGATCGCCTCTGCCTCCGCCGGCCGGCCCGCGCCATCCGCTTCCTCCGGATAAAGCGCGTCGAGCGCCGCTTCGAGTTCGATCGGCACGCCGACCGCGAGGCGCACCGCCATCCCGGTTGCCTGCGCGACCGCCTCGACGAGAAAGCGATCGAGCGGATTGGCGACCGCGAGGACCAGGCGCTGCCCGCCGCCCGGCGCCGCTTCAAGCATCAGCGGCACGGCTTGCGCCGCCCGCAAGAAACGCGGGGAGAGCGCATCGGGCAGCACCGGCATCGTCGGATACAGATCCCGGCTGACGAGATCGAGCCCGAACAGCGAGGCCCAGCCGCGTGCCAGGTCCCGCTCCGGCACGAGACCGAGCTTGACGAGCGCTTCGACGCTGTCGATCCCCGCCTCGCGGCCGCCGGCGCGCGCGCGCTCGGCCGCCTGCGCATCACAGACGCCGGACGCGACGAGCAGGCCGAGCGCCGTCTCTGAATCGGGAAGCGCGGCATGCCGCGCGATCAAAGCCTCCATCTTGCGCGTATGTGGCGGTTCCGAAAGCGGCGCAAATTAAGAAATGATGGCATTGCGCGCGCGCCTCGCAGGGGTCGGGCACGAGGTGACATTTCGGTAACAAGTCATTAATGCGTCACACGCGCCTGCCGGAGGTTGGGCTAGGAAGCCTCCCATCCGCCAACCGGATCTTCCTCAAAGGACGCATTATGAAACTGCGAAAGTCTCTCCTCGGCGCGACGATCTGCGCCCCCGTTCTTGCGCTTGCAACCATCATCTCCGCGCAGGCCGGGGAGCAGCGCCTCGGCGCGCGCGCGCCGGCTTTTTTCCATCCCACCGAGCAGAACGATCATTTCACGCGCACGGCGACGCCGATCAAGCATCTCGTCGTGATCTATGACGAGAACGTCTCCTTCGATCATTACTTCGCCACCTATCCGCAGGCGACCAATCCGCAGGGCGAGCCCGCCTTCACCGCGCAGCCGCGGACGCCGCAGGTGAACAACCTCGTCACCGCGCATCTGCTGACGAACAACCCGAACGCGACCAATGCCGCCAACGGCACGGGCGCCACCAACCCCTTCCGCCTCGACCGCAGCCAGGCGGCGACGGCTGACCAGGATCACGCCTACACGCCGGAACAGCAGGCCTATGACGGCGGCAAGATGGATCTCTTCCCGAAATACACCGGCAGCGCGACCTCGGGCGGCGCCGGCGCCTTCGGCACCACCGGCCAGGTGATGGGCTATTTCGACGGCAATACCGTCACCGCGCTCTGGAACTACGCCCAGAATTTCGCGATGGACGACGCGAACTTCACGAACACCTACGGCCCCTCCACGCCGGGTGCGCTCGAAGTCGTATCCGGCAATACGGACGGCGTTCAGCTCGTGAAAAGCACCACCTCCCACTACTACGTGACGAACCAGATCAACGGCTCGCCCGACTATACCATGGTCAACGACGTTGATCCTGCCTACGACACCTGCTCGAGCACGACCAACCAGGTCATGATGTCGGGCAAGAATATCGGTGATCTGCTCAACGCCGCGGGCATTACCTGGGGCGGCTTCATGGGCGGCTTCAACCTCAACCGCACCAATGCCAACGGCACCACGGGCTGCGCCCGCACGACATACTCGGCGACCGTCGGCCAGAACGTCGCGGATTACATTCCGCACCACAACTGGTTCCAGTATTTCGCCTCCACCGCCAACCCGACGCATGCGCGCCCGGCTTCCGTGATGGATATCGGCTACAGCTACGATGCGAACGGCCAGCCCGATCCGGCGAACCACGAATACGGCCTGCAGGACTTCTACGCGGCGGTGAAGGCCGGCAATTTCCCGACGGTCTCCTACATCAAGCTGCCGGCCTATCAGGACGGCCATGCCGGCTATTCCGACCCGCTCGACGAACAGGCGGGCATCGTCAAGCTGGTGAACTTCCTGCAGACGCAGCCCACCTGGAAGAACACCGCGGTGATCATCTCCTGGGACGATTCCGACGGCTGGTATGACCATGTCTTCCATAAGCCGACCAGCAGCTCCTTCGACGCGACCGCCGACCAGCTCGACGGGCCTGGCACCTGCGGGAGCGGCCTGCGACCCAAGGGCCTGCTCGGCCAGCCGGTCAACGGCCGCTGCGGCCCCGGCACCCGCCTGCCCTTCATGGTGATCTCTCCCTGGGCGCGCCAGAACTACGTTGACCACACACAGACGAGCCAGGCTTCCGTGGTCAGCTTCATCGAAGACAACTGGCTGCATGGCGAACGCCTCGGCGGCGGTTCCTTCGATGCGCAGGACCAGTCGATCATGAATATGTTCGACTTCGGCTCCCGGCCGCATCTGACCCCGGTGATCCTCAACCCGACGACGGGCGAACGCGTCTCCTTCCCGCATGGCGGCCACCACGGCCATGATCATGACCATGACCATGACCACGGTCATCATCACGGCTTCCCCGGCAGCGACGACAACGGCGCTTTCTGAACCATTGACCGGCTGAGTGGACGATGACGGTTCGCATACTGACGCGCCTTTTGCTTCTTGGCGCAGTTGCCGGCGCGCTCGGCATCGCCGCCGTCCTCGCCTATGCCGCGGAGAGCCCGGTGCCGCTCGGCACCTGGCTCTCCCATCCGGTGGCGAGCTTCAAGATCGCGGAGGGGGAAAACCCCTCCCCGGTCCAGCTCGCCGAGCCGCAGGCCGCGCCGCTCTCGGCCCTCGCCGAAATCGGCCGCCGGATCTTCTACGATCCCCGCTATTCGGCCTCAGGCACGCTGTCCTGCGCTTCCTGCCACGATCCGGCCCGCGCCTATGGGCCGCCCTCGGATCTGCCTGCCGTCTTCGGCGGCCCGGATCTCAAGCGCCAGGGCATGCGCGCGGTGCCAAGCCTCGCCTATCTCGCGCATCAACCGCCCTTCACGATCGGCCCCGATCCGAGCGGCGACAGCGATACGCCGACGCCGCTGCCCCAGCTCGCGGCACAGGCAAGCGCCGATAGCCGCGCGATCAAGACCGCGGCAAGCACCGCGCAGAGTGCGGCGAACGTCGTGCCGCAGGGCGGCCTCTTCTGGGATGGCCGCGCCAATACCTTGCAGGACCAGGCGCTCGGCCCCTTGCTCAACCCCGTTGAAATGGATGGCGGCAGCATCGAGACGGTCGCCGCCAAGCTGCGCGCAGCACCCTATGCGAAAGGCTTCGTGCAGCTGTTCGGCCCGAGCGTGCTCAGCGAGCCGCGCCTCCTCGTCTCCGAGGCGCTCTTCGCGGTTGCCCGCTACCAGGTGGAAGATCCGAGCTTTCACCCCTATTCGAGCAAATACGATGCCTGGCTTGCCGGCCGCGCGCGCTTCACCCGCGCCGAGATGCGCGGCTACATCGCCTTCAACGACCCGGCCAAGGGCGACTGTGCGGCCTGCCACCTCGACCAGCCGAGCAAGGACGGCCTGCCACCGCTCTTCACCGATCATCAGTTCGAGGCGCTCGGCCTGCCGCGCAACCGGGCGCTCCTCGCCAACCGCGATCCAAATTATTACGATCTCGGAATCTGCGGCCCCTTCCGCAGCGATCTCGCGAAAGAGACGCAGTATTGCGGCATGTTCCTCACGCCCACGCTGCGCAACGTGGCCACGCGCCACGTATTCTTCCACAACGGCGTCTATCACAGCCTGCAACAGGTGCTCGATTTCTACGATTTCCGTGATACCGATCCGGCGAAGATCTATCCCCGCGGCGCAGACGGCCGCATCGCCAAGTTCAACGATCTGCCGCCGCGCTACCGCGCCAATATCGACGTGACCGACCCGCCCTTCAACCGCCACCTGGGCGACCGTCCGGCGATGACGGCCCAGGATGAGCGGGACATCATCGCCTTTCTCAAGACGCTGACGGATGGCTACCGGCCGCCCACCGCCGCGCAGTAGCGGCTCCGGGCGGGCGAGCCTAGAGTGTGTTATGTACTTTCGCGCTGGTTTGATTCATACCTGCGGGCATGGAGAGCGTTCGCAAGCCGTATCCCTCTGACGTGTCCGACGACGAGTGGTCGTTGGTTGTTTCCTATCTGACGCTGGTTCGTGAGGACGCACCGCAACGACAGCACTCTCTTCGGGAGTTGTTCAACGCGCTGCGCTACGTGGTCCGCTACGGGATTGCCTGGCGCGCCATGCCAAACGACCTTCCGCCCTGGTTCGCCGTCTACCAGCAGACGCAGCGCTGGCTGCAGGCGGGCTGCTTCGAGGCGTTAGTGCATGACCTTCGTGCGGTGCTGCGGATGAAAGATGGGCGGCCGCCCGAGCCCACGGCCGCCATCATCGACAGCCGTACTCTGCGTTCGACGCCAGAGAGCGGCACCCGCGCAGGCTATGACGGCGCCAAGCGCAAGCGCGGGTCCAAGCTGCATATGGCGGTCGACACGCTCGGCCACCTGCTCGCTCTGCACGTGACACCCGCCGATCGCGATGATCGTGCTGAGGTTGGCCGCTTGGCGGAGGCTATCCAGGCCGCGACTGATCAGAGCGTCGAACTCGCCTATGTGGATCAGGGCTACACGGGCGAACGACCGGCCACCGCAGCCGCGCAGCATGGGATCGCTCTTGAGGTGGTCAAGCTGCCCGAAGCCAAACGCGGCTTCGTGCTGCTGCCGCGCCGATGGGTGGTTGAACGCTCATTCGCCTGGGCTACCAGGTGCCGACGTCTCGTCAAAGACTACGAGCGCTATGCTGCTACTCTCGCTGGCCTGCACGTCGTCGCTTTCGCCTGTTTCATGATAAAGCAGGCAGCTCTCCTCATCCCGAGTGCATAACACCCTCTAGCGGCGGATTGCGAAAAGGCGGAGCGCCGTCTCCTCCGCCTCCAGCCGGTAGCTGCGGTTGAGCGCCGGGGTATGCGAATGGTAATCGCCGATCGCCGGCAGCAGCGCGCCCCCCGTCTCGTCCAGATAGTGGCGAAGAATGAGGCCGGCGGCGGCGATGTTGAAGCAAGGATCGTCGATCAGATGCGCCCGCGCCTCGGCCAGGCTGAAGCCTGCCCGGGCGGCGAGGCTCGGCAGCCAGAGCGTGTTCACCTGCATGACGCCGAGATCCTGCGACCCATCCTTGTTCTCATGCACGAGGCCGACGCGGCCGCCCTCGATCGCCTGGATCACCGGCAGAACGCGCGGCGGCAGATGCAGCGTGGCGGCCACGGTGAGCATGCAGGTGAGATAAGGAACCATGACCATCCGCCTTGCCTCCTCCGCTCCACCCCGCGCGCGCGCCCAGGCCCCGCATCCTGCTTGCCAAAGCTACTGGCCGGGCCGGGCCGGAACAACCGCGCGGCCGCCACGCCGCATGAAACTTTCGTGCCACTTTTGCGGGCGCGGGCCGGGCGGCAGGATGGACGGGCCGGCGCCCTGCTGTAATCTGAAAGCCTCCATCCCTTTTCGCCCGCTACCGGATGCCCGCCCCATGAGCCTTCGTCTCTTCGATGCCGCGGCCGTACGTGAACATGCCCCGATCCGGGCAGTGATTGAAGCCGTGCGCGATGCGCTGATCCGCCATCAGCAGGGTGAGTTCGATTGCCCGCAGCGCCTCAGCTTCGATCAGAGCTTCGGCCTCGTCATGCCCGTCTATCATCGGCAAAGCCGCACCCTCGCCATCAAGTCCCTCACCCTCGATCCGGCGCGCGTGCCGCTGATCAAGGGCACCGTCTCGCTCGTGGCGGGCGGCGCTGAAGACCCGGTGATCGCCGATGCCCCGATGGTCACGGCGCTGCGCACCGCGGCGCTCTTCGGCCTGGCGACCGATCTCTTCGCGCCCCCCGATGCGTCGCGCGCGGTGATTTTCGGCACCGGCGCGCAAGGCCTGGAGCAGGCCCGCGCCCTGGTCGCGGTGCGGCCGATCACGGCCCTCACCCTCGTCAGCCGCAGCCATGAGACCGCGCTCGCGGCCGCCGAGAGGTTGCGGGGCGAGATGCCGCAGCTGCGCATCTTGGCCGCGCGGGAGCCTGAGGCCGCGCTGCGCGAAGCCGATATCGTCGGCTGCGCCACCACCGCCCGCGCGCCGCTCTTCGCGGCCGAGGCGATCAAGCCCGGCGCCTTTATCGGCGCCATCGGCTCCTACCGGCCCGATATGCACGAATTGCCACAGGAGCTGCTGGCGGCGGCGGGGCGGATCTATGTGGACGATGTGGAGGCCTGCCTCGTCGAATCCGGGGAGATCATCACGGCGCTCGCCGCCGGGAGGATCGGGCGGGAGCAGCTGATCCCGCTCGGCGAGGTCGCGCGGGATGCGGGGGAAACACCACCGCCACGTGCGGCCAGCGGTGCGCCGCGCATCTTCAAATCGGTGGGCGTCGCCCCGCTCGATTGGGCGGTGATGCGCGTGCTGGCAGCCGCCGCGTGAAAGCGCGGCAGCGGGGTGCGAGGCTCCGCCCAGGAACGAGACGTCAGGCCGCGGTCGCGCCGCCGAGGTAGGCCGCCTGCACCCGCCGGTCCGCCGCCATCTCCGCCGCGGCACCGGCGAGGATGATGGCGCCGCTTTCCAGAACATAGGCGCGATCGGCGATCTTGAGCGTCTGCCGGGCGTTCTGTTCCACCAGCAGGATGCCCATCCCCTCATCCCGCAAACGACGAATGATGGTGAAGATCGACCGCACGACGAGCGGCGCGAGCCCCATCGACGGCTCATCCAAGACCAGCAGCTTGGGCCGCAGGATGAGCGCGCGGGCGATCGCCACCATCTGCTGCTCACCCCCGGAGAGCGTGCCTGCCAGTTGCAGCCGCCGCTCCCGCAGGCGGGGGAAAAGCTCGTACATCTCCTCGATGCGGCGCTTCAATTCCGGCGCCTGCCGGCGGATGAGATAGCCGCCGAGGCGGAGGTTTTCCTCCACCGTGAGGGGGCCGAACAGCCGCCGCCGCTCCGGCACATGCGCGAGGCCGAGGGCGGCGATCTGGTGCCCGGCAAGGCCCGAGATCACCTGCCCGGCGAAGCTGATGCTGCCGCCCCGCACCGGCTCGAGGCCGGAGAGCGCGCGGAGCGTGGTGGTTTTGCCCGCGCCGTTGCTGCCGAGCAGCGCCACGAGTTCGCCCGCACCCACCGCAAGATCGATCCCGTGCAGAACCTCGACCTTGCCATAGCCGACCCTGAGGCCGGAAACCTCCAGCAGCGTCATGCGAGCGCCCCCGTGCTGAGCAGCGGGCCATCAGGCTCGCCCGCTTCGTCCTCCTCGTCGGCGCCGAGATAGGCCTCGATCACCCGCGGATTGGCCTGCACCTCGGCCGGGCTGCCGGCCGCGATGACCTGCCCGCGATCCATGACGATCACCCGGTCCGACACGCCCATCACCAGCAGCATGTCGTGCTCGATCAACATCACCGTGGTGCCGAGATCGCGGATGCTGCGGATGAGGCCCATGAGAGACTGCTTCTCGGTCGGGTTCATGCCGGCGGCCGGCTCGTCGAGCAGCAGAAGCTGCGGCTGGCCGGCCAGCGCGCGGGCGATTTCCAGCCGCCGCTGGTCGCCATAGGCGAGATCCCCGGCGCGCAGGCCGGACTGTTCGGCGAGCCCCACGAATTCCAGCCAGCGGCGGGCAGCGGCATAATGCTGGTGGCTTTCCCGCAGCGCCCGCGGCAGGCCGAGCACCTCGGCCCAGAAGGGCAGGTGAAAGCGGTGATCCTGCCCGAGCAACACGTTCTCGAAGACGGTCAGATTGTCGAAGAGGCGGATGCCCTGGAAGGTCCGCGCGAGGCCGCGCGCCACGACGCGGTGCGGCTTGAGCCGGCCAAGCGGCGCACCCTGCCAGAGGATGCGCCCGCCGCTCGGCGGAATAACCCCGGTGAGGCAGTTGAAAACGGTGGTCTTGCCGGCACCGTTGGGCCCGATGAGGCTGAGGATCTCGCCGCGCCTGACCTCGAAATCAACGCCCGAGACAGCGCGCAGCCCGCCGAAGATCCGGCTCACCCCCTGCGCCTCCAGAAGGCAATCCGGCTCGCCCGCCGTCGTCTCGGCGATCTGCGCGGCGGGGGCTGCATGCGGATCGGCCGCGGCCGCACTGGCGGACGGTGCTGCGATATGGCGCAGCCGCGCCGGCCACAGGCCTTGCGGGCGAAGCAGCATGAGCAGGATGAGCGCGACCGCGAAGACGAGTTCACGCCAATTGTTGAGGAAGCGCAACGCCTCCGGCAGGCCAGCGACGATGACGGCGCCAAGCAGCACGCCCGGAATGCTGCCCCGCCCGCCGAGCACCACGATGATGAGAATGGTCACCGATTGCGCATAGGTGAAGGAGGTCGGGTCGATCGCGCCGAAGCGGGCAGCGAAGAGGCTGCCGCCGAGCCCGCCGATCAGCGCGCCCATGACATAGGCGAGCATCTTCACCCGCAAGGTGGGCACGCCCACGGCTTCGGCGGCCGATTCGTCCTCGCGGATGCTCGTCCAGGCGCGGCCGATGCGCGAGGCGCCGAGCCGGATGACGAAGAAGAGGACCAGGACGAGGAAGACGAGGCCGAGCGCATAGACCTGCTTCGGCGATGTCAGCTCAACACCGAAAACCCGTGCCGGGTTGATGCCGTAAAGCCCGTTGGGCCCGCCCGTGATATCGAGGTTGGTCGCGATGAGGCGGACGATCTCGCCGAAGCCGAGGGTGACGATCGCCAGATAGTCGCTCCGCAGGCGGAGCGTCGGGTAGCCGATGATGATCCCGGCGATCGCGGCGAAGACCAGCGAGAAAGGGATCGTCTCCCAGAAATTGAGGTTGAGCAGCGTCTCCATCAGCGCGGTCGTATAGGCGCCGATCGCGAAGAAAGCGGCATAGCCGAGATCGAGCAGCCCGGCATAGCCCACCACGATATTCAGGCCGAGGCCGAGGATACCGAAGGTGACGATGGTGAGCGCCACGTCCACGATATAGTTTTCGCAGCCGAAGGGGATGAGAGCGGCGATGGCGAGGGCCGCCATGCCAGCGAGGCCCAGGGGATTGCGGCGGAGCATCTGCATCGTCACATCCGCTCCACGACGCGTTCGCCAAAGAGGCCGGTCGGCTTGATGACGAGCGTGCCGATGAGCACGAGGAAAACGATCACATCCGTCCAACGCGAGGAGATATAGCCGGCGCTGAAGGCTTCGAGCAGGCCGATGAGCAGGCCGCCCGCCATCGCGCCCGGAATATTGCCGATGCCGCCGAGCACGGCCGCGGTAAAGGCACGCAGCCCGACGATGAAGCCCATGAAGAAATTGATCTCGGTATAATAGAGCCCCTCCATCACCCCGGCCGCGGCGGCGAGGCTGGAGCCGAGAAAGAAGGTGATCTGGATCACCCGCTCGACATTGATGCCCATCAGCCGCGCGGCATCGCGATCGACCGCGAGTGCCCGCATGGCGGTGCCGATGAAGGTGCGATGCACGAAGAGGTAAAGCCCGGCCATGAGCAGGAAGCTCACCACAATGATGCCGATCTGCGCGTAGCTGATCTGGGCGCCGCCGAGGCTGAAACCCGCCATCGAGATGAGGTGCGGGTAGGTCTGAAAGCCCGGCCCGACGATGACGAGCACGCCGTTTTCAAGGGCGAGGGACACGCCGAGCGCGGTGATGAGAATGGAGAGCGGCGGCGCCGAAAGCAGCGGCTGGTAGGCAAATCGCTCGACGATGACGCCGAGCCCGCCCGTCAGCGCCATGGCGATGACGAGCGCCAGCAGGAGCCCGATCCCCCAGGGCAGATGCGAGGCGGCGACCGCGGAAAGCACCGTCCATCCAAGGAAGGCGCCGACCATGAAGATATCGCCATGGGCAAAGTTGATAAGGCGCACGATGCCATAGACCATCGTGTAGCCGAGGGCGATGAGGGCATAGAAGGAGCCGGTCGTAAGCCCGGCAATGGCAAGCTGCAAGAACTGGCTCATGCTGCGTCTTTCCGACCGGCTGCTCTCATCCTGCCGTTACTGCACCTGCACCCACTTGCCGGCGGTGTTCATCGTCTGCCCCGGCGTGAAGGCGCCGTTCTTGACGATGACAGTGATGAAGGCGGCGTTGGTGCGATCGCCCTGCTTGTCGAAGGTGATGCTGCCGGTCAGCCCCTGGTAGTTCTTGATCGCATGCAGCGCCTTGATGATCGCCGCCGGATCGGTGGAATTGGCATTCTTGATGGCCTGCGCAGCGACGCCCACCGAATCATATTCATAGACGGAATAGGGCCCCGGCTCGGCGTTGTAGTCCTTCTTGAAATTGGCGACGAAATCCTTGGCGCCGGAGAGGAATTGCGGCAGCGGCGCGGTGGTCGAAATCCAGCCTTCGGCGCCGGCACCAGCGGTTTTGATCAGCGTCGCGTCGTTCGTCGCGTCCCCGCCCATCATCTGCGCCTTGATATGCAGCGCCGCCGCTTCCTTGGCCAGCAGCCCGGCTTCCGAGAAATAGCCGGTATAGTAGATCACATCGGGCTTGAGCGAGGCGACATGCGCGAGCACGGCCGAGTAGTCCATCTGGCCGGGCGTGATCGAATTGTTGTAGACGACATCGACGCCGTCCTTCTTCAGCGAAGCGACCGTATTGTCCGCGAGGCCCTTGGAATAGGGCGTGTTGTCATTGATCACCGCCGCCGTCTTGGCATGCAGATAGTTCGCGATATAGGCAGCGGCGAAGGGCCCCTGCTGATCATCCCGCCCGATGACCCGGAAGACATTGTCGAACCCCATCTCGGTGAGCTTCGGGTTGGTCGCGGCGTCGAGCACATAAGGGATGCCGGCGCGATGCAGGGCGATGAGTTCCGGCAGGGCCGAGCCCGAGCAGTAGGAACCGGTGACGACCGGCACGCCGGCATCGACGAGCTTCTGCGCCGCCTGCACGCCGGTTTGCGCGTCGCAGCCATCATCTTCCGGCACGATCTCGATCTTCTTGCCGAGAATGCCGCCCTTGGCATTGATATCGGCCGCGGCGAGCTGCGCGCCATGAACGATATCGGCGCCCGCTTCGGCATAGGGGCCGGAGAGCGGAACCGGAACGCCGAACTTGATGGTATCGGCAGCAAAGGCGCTCGCCGCCCCGATGGTCAGCATCAGGGGCAGGCCGGCGTAAAGAATCGGCTTGATCATGTATCTCTCCGGAATGTGGCCGAAAGCCCGGCCGGTTCGCAGACGAAGTACTCACGTCACGAAATCATATTCAAGTGAGCAGGGTAAATCCACCCAGCATGTTTCGCTCGCGGCACGCGACGCCACGCATCCTTGCAGACTTCGTGCCACGGCTACACGCGGGTTAAGCCGCAGAGGAGTGAACAGCTTTCGCGCGGCGGCGCATCTGTCAGCGGATGAGAATGATGCGCCAGCTGAGCCGTCCTATCCCTTGTCCGGAACGGACGGTGGCGCTGAACATTGGCGAAGAAGCCGCCGCCCACTCTCGCCGTGCTTGGCTTCGCGCCATAGCATGGCGGAATGGCGCCGCGGGCGCCCGCACACGCGAAGGCCTTGCCCATGAAGCCGCAGCCGCTCTCCGCCCCACCCGCCGATGCCGCCGCGCGGCGTGCCGCGCCGCCCACCATCTGCTATCCGCGCGAGACCTTGCCGGCGGCCGACCTCGCCGCCTATCGCGCGCTCCGCCCCGGGCTCGCGCTGCAATCCCGCCTCGTCATTCCGCCGCGCGCCGGCGCCTGCTGGGAGGTGCCGGCCGGTCATTTCTTCCGCATCTGCTGCCCGGAGGGCCCCCAGGTCGCCGATCTCAACCTCTTCAATGCGCATGATCTGAGCGAGCGCTTCTACGCCGGCAAGACCCGCGCCCTGAACGGCACGCATCTTGGCCGCGGCGATCGGCTCTATTCGAGCTTCCCTTTCCTGCGGGCGATGGCGACGATCACGCATGATACGCTCGATTGGTACGGCTTCGATGCCGATGGCGGCGCGGTCCACGATGTCATCGGCACGCGCTGCGATCCCTATACCCATGCCTTGCTGCATGAGGGCGGGATCTATCACCATTGTTGCCACTCCAACCTCACCCGCGCGCTCGCCGAAGCACGGTCGCTCCCGCTGATGGAGGCCGAGGGGCTCATCCATGATGTCCTCAACGTCTTCATGTGCACGGGCTTCACCCGTGATACGGGGCAGTATTTCATGAAGGCGAGCCCGGTGCGGCCGGGCGACTATCTGGAGTTCTTCGCCGAGATCGATCTGCTCGGCTGCCTCTCGGTCTGCCCAGGGGGAGATTGCGGGGCGGAACACTCCTCCGATGCCGCCGCCTGCTTTCCCCTCGCGGTCGAAATCTGGAAGCCCGAGCGGCCGCCGCAAGGCTGGGAGCAGCCGCGCCCCAGCCGGTACGACCGCAGCCACGGCCTGCCGGGCTGAGCGGGCCAACCCGCTCATCGGATAACCAGCGCCGGCGCCCCGAAGCTTTGCAGATCCGGCAGGATGCCGAGGCCCGGCGCCTCGGCCGGGCGCATTGCGCCGGCAACCCGCTGCGGTGCGCCCGCCGCGATCCTCCGCGTGCCGTAGCTGTTGAAATCGGTCGCCGCGATGCAGAATTCGGCGGGCGTCGAGAGTGCCAGATGCGCGATCGCGGCAGTTGCGATATCGCCGCCCCAGCTATCTTCCACGATCATCGGCACGCCGCTCGCCACCGCGATATCCCGCATCAGCTTGGCGCGGGTGAGACCGCCGACCTTGGAGATCTTGAGGTTGATCGCATCCATCGCGTCTTCCGCCACGCCGCGCATCAGCATCGGCGCATCGATGATCACTTCATCGAGCACGAAGGGCCGCGCGGTGCGCCGGCGGATGGAGAGGCATTCCGCGTAGCTCGGGCAAGGCTGCTCGAAGAATACGTCGAGATGCCCGGTTGCCGAGACAACGCGCGCCGCCTCCGCCCGCGTCCATCCGGTATTCGCATCCGCGATCAGCAACTCGCCGGCATCGAGCACCGCGCGGCAGGCGGTGATGCGCGCGATATCCTCCTCCACCGCGCCCCCCACCTTCAGCTGGAACTTGCGATAGCCTTCGGCGCGGTAGCCAGCGATCTTGCCGGCCATCACCTCGGGCGCTTCCTGCGAGATGGCGCGATAAAGCGGGACGCTCTCCTGCATCGCGCCGCCGAGCAGCTGATAGACCGGCAGGCCCGCCTGCTTGCCGAGAATGTCCCAGCAGGCGATATCGACGGGGGATTTGACGTAAGGATGCCCGCGCAGGGCGGCATCCATCGCGGCGTTGACGGCGCCGAGATTGGTCGGGTCGAGCCCGAGAAGCTTCGGCCCGATCTCGGCAAGCCCGGCGCGGACGCCTTGGGCATAGGCGGGCAGATAGGCCGAGCCGAGCGGGCAGCATTCGGCATAGCCCGTAATCCCGGCATCGGTCTCGATCGCGAGGACGGTACTGTCGAAAACCTCAATGAAATTGCCGTTGGACCAACTATAGCGCCCCTCCCGCAAGGGAAGATGCACCTGCCAGGCGGTGATCGCCGTGATCTTCACTGCTCTATCCTTCCCCAGGTCGCGCGCCGCATCGGCATCAGATGACCGTGAAACCATGGGCGAAGGGATCGCGGTCATCAATGAAGATCGTGTTGAAGCCGGTCTGCCGCGCCCAGCCGCCGATAGAGGGCACGATGCCGGGCTTGCCACCGACCATGGTCGATCGCTCGACCCTGCCATCGAAAAGCGAGCCGATGATACTTTCGTGAATGAAATGATCGCCGGGCGCGAGCTTGCCCTGCGCCGCCCATTGCGCCATGCGGGCGGAGGTGCCGGTGCCGCAGGGCGAGCGGTCAATCGCCTTGTCGCCGTAGAAGACGGCATTGCGCGCGGTGGCGCCGGCGGCCTTGGGCGCGCCCGTCCAGAGAATATGGGTCAGCCGGTTGATCGCCGGATTCTCCGGATGCTCGAAGCGATAGGCGTCGTTGATCGCCTGCCGCAGCTCCGGGCTCCAGCGGATGAGATCGGAGGCGGAGACATCCGCGATATCGCGGAAACTCTCCTGCGGATCGACGATCGCATAGAAATTGCCGCCATAGGCGACATCGAAGGTGACATGCCCGAGCGAGGGGATCGAGACCGCAAGGCCCTCCGCATGCAGGTAGCAAGGCACGTTGGTGATCCGCACCTCTTCGACGAAGGGGCCTTCCTGACGGTATTCGGCGGTGACGACGCCCGCCGGCGTATCGAGCCGCACCACGCCGGGCGTCTGCGGCCGGATCAGCCCGTTCTCGATCGCCATGGTGATGGTGCCGATGGTGCCGTGGCCGCACATGAAGAGGCAGCCGGAGGTTTCGATGAAGAGAATGGCGCTGTCGCAATCCTCGCGCGTCGGCGGATAGAGGATCGCGCCCGACATCATGTCGTGCCCGCGCGGCTCGAACATCAGACCGGTGCGGATCCAGTCGAACTCCGCCAGGAAATGCGCGCGCCGTTCCAGCATGGTGCGGCCTTGGAGCGGCGGCGCGCCACCGGCGACGAGGCGGACGGGGTTGCCGCAGGTATGCCCGTCGATGCAGGAGAAGGTGAACCGCGCCATGGCACTCTAGAACCTTTCCGGGCTGAAGGCGGAGAGATCGATCGCGGGCGGCCGGTCGGCGATGAGATCGGCGACGAGCCGCCCGGTCGCCGCCGATTGCGTCAGGCCAAGATGCCCGTGCCCGAAGGCGAGCACCAGCCGCGGCATTGCGCGCGCCCGGCCGATCACGGGCAGGCTATCGGGGAGCGAGGGGCGATGCCCCATCCATTCCCGCCCGCCCTCGGTCCGCAGCTCGGGCAGGAAGCTCTTGGCCTTGCGCAGCATGGCGCGGGCGCGGGCGAAATTGGGGGGATGGTCGAGGCCGGCGAATTCCACCGCGCCGCCCACGCGGATGCCGGTGGAAAGCGCGGAGATGACGAAGCCGTGGCCGCCGAAGATGAGCTGCCGCCGCAGCGGAAAGGCGCCCGGCGGCAGCGTCGTGTTATAGCCGCGCTCGGTATCGAGGGGGATGGTCTCCCCCGCCTGCGCGGCGAGCGGCTTGGACCAGGCACCCGCCGCCAGCACCACCTGGCGGGCGAGGATCGTCTGCCCATCATCGAGATGCAGGCGCACCGCCCCCTCCGCCGCTTCCAGCCGCCGCACCGCCTGCTGGCGGAGCGTGCCGCCTTGGGCGAAGACATGATCGGCGATGGCGCGGGCGAAGACCTGCGGCTCGGCCACCGTCTCCCAGCCCGGCACGAAGGTGCCGGCAACAAACCGCGGCGAAAGCCCCGGCTGCAAAGCGGCCAGCCGGGCGCCGCGCACATGCTCGAAGGCGATGCCCTCTTGTGCGCGGAGGCGCCAGCCGGCCTCCGCCGCCCGCAACTCGGCCGCGCTTTCATAGAGTTCGAGCGAGCCATCCTGGCGGATCATGCCGCCGAGCCCGCAATCGGCGACGAGGCTCGCCATTTCCGCGCGCGCGAGGCGCATGAGCGCCGCCTGCGCCGAGACCGAGCGCCGGATAGGGCCGGCGCGGCCGGCAAGCACGAAGCGCCAGAACCAGGGCAGCAGCCGCGGCAGATAGGCCGGGCGGATGGCGAGCGGGCCGAGCGGATCGGCGAGCCAGCCTGGCAGCTTGAACAGCAGGCCGCGGCTCGCCAGCGGCAGCACATCGGAAAAGGCGAGTGCTGCCGCATTGCCGGCGCTCGCCCGGTTGGCGATGCCATGCGGATCGATGAGCATCACCTGCCGGCCGGCGCGCTGCAGCTTCTGCGCACAGGCGAGGCCGAGAATCCCGGCCCCGATGATGGCGATATCGGCCATCGCCGCCGCGTCAGGCCGCCTTCGGCAGGGCGGGCCGCGTCTCCATCGCGCGGGCATAGATCGCCTCGATCCTTGCCCGTTCGGCGCCCACCAGCGTCATCCGCGGGCGGCGCACATGCTCGGCGCCATAGCCGGTGAGATGGTTGCCGAGCTTGATATATTGCACGAGCTTCACCGCCGTATCGAGGTGCAGGAGCGGCATGAACCAGCGGTAGAGGGCCAGCGCCTCCGCCACCCGCCCCGCCCGCGCCAGGCGATAGAGGGCGACCGCCTCATGCGGGAAGCAGTTGGCGAGGCCCGCCACCCAGCCGACGGCGCCGAAGAGCAGATTTTCCAGCACCAGATCGTCCACGCCGCAGAACATCAGGTAGCGATCGCCGAGGCGGCTGATCATGTCGGTGATGCGCCGGCTATCGTGGCTCGATTCCTTGACCGCGACGATCGCCGCCTCGTCGGCGAGTTCAGCGAAGTCCTCCGGGCTGAGATCGACTTTGTAGGAGACGCGGTTGTTGTAGATCATGATCGGCAGATCGGCCGCGCGGGCGACATCGCGAAAATGCGCGACGGCTTCGCGGGCGTCCTGCTCATAGACCATGCAGGGGAGAACCATGAGCCCGGCAGCCCCCGCCGCGCGCATGCGCCGGGCACTGGCGATCGCAAGCTCGGTGGTATATTCGGCAACGCCCGCGATGATCGGCACCCGGCCGGCGGCTGCTTCCACCGCGCTCGCCACCACCTGCGCCTTCTCCTCGAGGCTGAGGGAGCTGTTTTCGCCGAGCGTGCCGAGCATGACGAAGCCTTCGCACCCCGCCTCGATGCAGCGCTCCACATGGCGGGCGGTGGCGGGCAGATCCAGCGCGCCATCCGCCTTCATCTCGGTCATCAATGCCGGCACCACGCCTTGCCACGTCACGGCCATTTCGCCTCTCCTTCACCAAGCCCGCGCGCGCCGCCGATGCGGCCGCCGTTCATGCGAGCAGCCTAGGAAAGCGCCGCGCCGGTGGCAAGCTATTTATGATATATCAGAAGCCGATCATGCCCCGTTGCGCGGCCCGATCCCGTGCCTCTATACCGGTCGCTCCCCCCCTTTCGCGTTGAGGCGCATGGCAGACGCGACCCCGCTTTCCCAGTTCCACGAGGCCTATCTCGCCCTCGAAGACCGCATCGTGACGCTGGACTTCGCGCCCGGCGCCAAGCTGACCGAGAAGGCGATCATCGCCGAGATCGGCTTCGGGCGCACCCCGGTGCGCGAGGCGCTGCAACGCCTGGCGCTGGAAGGGCTGGTCGAGGTGCAGCCGCGCTCGGGCATCAAGATCGCCGAGATCAGGCCTGAGGATTATCCGCGCGCGATGGAGCCGCGCTTGAGCCTGGAGCCGCTGCTCGCCCGCGCGGCGGCGCGCTTCGCCGGCCCGAAGGATCGCGCCGAGATGAGCCTGCGGGTGCAGGAAATGCAGCGTGCCGCGCGGCGCGGCGAGGTGCGGGCCTATCTCCGCGCGGATAAGGCTTTGGACGAGGCGCTCGGCCAGGCTTCCGCCAATCCCTTCCTGCCCCGCATCCTCAGCCCGCTGCAAATCCATAGCCGTCGCTTCTGGTTCCACTATCATGGCGCGGACGGGTTGGAGGCGGCGACGGAAGGGCATGTCGCCGTCTGCCAGGCGATCATCCTCGGCGATGCCGAAGCGGCCTTCGCGAGATCGCTCAACCTGATGGAGCATCTCTTCACCGAATCCCGCGCCCGGGTGAGCCCGGCCGGAGGATAGAGGGCCGACGGAGCCCGACAGAGGAGGCAGGCGGATGCGTGCAGACGAAAGCAAAAACGGGGCGGAGGCGCCGGAATTGGCGGCCACCGCAGGGGAGATCGGCATCCTCGAACGCCGCAAGATCGAGGCGGAACTCGTGCAGTCGATCTACCCGGTGCTGGCGGCGGAACTCGGCGAGGCGCGGGCCCGCGCCCTGCTCGCCCAGGCCATTCGCGCGGCGGCGATCGCGAGCGGGCGGAGTTTCGCCGGCAAGACGCCGGGCGGGCCGAGCTTGCAGGCTTTTCAGGAGCTGTTCGAGTTATGGACCAGGGGAGACGCGCTTCGCCTCGAGGTGTTGCGCGCGGACGAGCGGCATTTCGATTTCAACGTCCGCCGCTGCCGCTATGCCGAGACCTACCACGCGATGGGCCTGGGCGAGATCGGCGCGATCCTCTCCTGCAATCGCGACGGGGCTTTCTGCGAGGGCTACGATCCGCGGATCAAGCTCACCCGCACCCAGACGATCATGGAAGGCGCCAGCCACTGCGATTTCCGCTTCACGATCAGCGATGACACGCCGGCGGATCGCTAGCGGCTGGCGCCGCCGGCCTCCGCCTCAATGGGCATCCGCCCAGCTGCGGCCGATCCCGGTTTCGACCACGAGCGGGACGGAGAGCACCGCAACCTCCTGCATGACCGTGCGGGCAAGCGCGGCAACCGCTGCGGCCTCCGCCTCCGGCGCTTCGAGGAGAAGCTCGTCATGCACCTGGAGGAGCATGCGGCCGGCAAGCCCCGCCTGCCGGAGTGCGGCCGGCAGGCGGACCATGGCGCGCTTGATGACATCGGCGCCCCCGCCCTGCAACGGCGCGTTGATCGCCTGGCGCTCGGCATAGGCGCGGCGCGCGGCGTTCTTGTCCGCGATTCCAGGTATCCAGCAGCGCCGCCCGAAGGGTGTCAGCACGAAGCCCTGCTCCCGCGCCTCCTGCTTGGTCCGCTCCATATAGTCGCGGATGCCGGGATAGCGCTCGAAATAGGCGTCGATATAGCGCCGCGCCTGGCCGGGCTCGATTTGCAGCTGGCGGGCGAGGCCGAAGGCGCTGATGCCGTAGATGATGCCGAAGTTGATCGCCTTGGCGCGCCGCCGGGTGAGGCTGTCCATCCCCTGCATCGGCACGCCGAATACCTCGGAGGCCGTGCGGGTATGGATGTCCTCGCCATTGCGGAAGCTCTCCCGCAGGCCCGGCAGATCGGCGACATGGGCCAGCAGGCGCAGCTCGATCTGCGAATAATCGGCGCTGACCAGGAGCGACCCCGGTGCCGCCACGAAGGCGCGGCGGATACGCCCGCCCTCCTCCGTCCGGATCGGGATGTTTTGCAGGTTGGGCTCGATCGAGGAAAGCCGCCCGGTGCTCGTCGCCGCCATCGCGAAGCGGGTATGGACGCGGCGGGTTCCGGGGTCGATCTCCTCTATCAACGCATCCGTATATGTTGATTTAAGCTTGGCGAGTTGCCGCCAGGCGAGCAGCCGCTCGGGCAGTTCATGGCCTTGATCGGCCAGATCCTGCAGCACCGCGGCATCGGTGCCCCAGGCACCGGTCTTCATCCGCTTGCCGCCGGGCAGGCCCATCTCGTCGAACAGGATCTCGCCCAACTGCTTCGGGCTGCCGAGGTTGAAGGGCCGGCCGGCGAGCCTGTGGATCTGCACCTCCTCGGCCGCCATGCGCTCGGCAAAGTCGGCGGAGAGGCGGCGGAGTTCATCGGCATCGACGGCGATGCCCGCCTGCTCCATGGCGAGCAGAACCGGCACCAGCGGCCGCTCCATCATCTCGTAGAGGGCGAGCGCCTTGCAGGGGCGAAGGCCCGGCCGCAGCACCTGCCACAGGCGGAGCGTGGCATCCGCCGCCTCGCCGGCGAGCGCCGTCGCCCGGTCAAGGGGCGCGGCCGAGAGGGCGATGCGCCCCCGCCCCGCCCCCGTCACCGTCTCGACGCCCACCATCCCATGGCCGAGATGCAGGCTCGCGAGATCGCCCAGGCCATGGCTGTGCCGCCCGGCATCAAGGGCGTAGGAGATCAGCATGACATCGTCGAGCGGCGCGGTGCCGGCGGGCAGGCCCGCGCGTTCCAGCACGGCCAGGGCTTCCTTAGCGCCATGGAACAGCTTGAGCACCGAGGGATCGGCGAAAACCGGCCGCAGGGCGGCGAGCGCCGCACCGACTTCCGCCTGGGCGCCGGCCAGCAGATCATGGCCGAGCGGCAGATAGCCGCCCCGCCCCGCGCGCGGGGCGAGGCCGAGCCCGACCAGACGCCCGCGCATCCCCTCCCCGCCCTCGGCGATGACGGTCACGGCGAGCATGCCCTCGGCCGTCGCCTCGGCGAGCAGGGCAGCGAGCGCGGGAAGATCCTGGATCGTCTCATAAGGGCCGAAGGGCGCGGCACTCGGCACCGGTGCCGCGCTCGCGACCGGTTCCGGCGGCGGCGCGGGCGCACCGAAGGGCATGGGCGCGCCACCCTCGGCCAGGGGCGCCGGGGCGGCCATCGCCTTGTTGCCGTCGAGACCGAGGCGGGTCGCGATCGAGCGAAATCCCTGCTCGGCGAGGAACGCCTTCAGCTCTTCCCCGACCCAGGGCCGGGCAACGAGGCTCGGGATGGGCGCGGGCAGCGGCACCTCGGCACAGAGTTCCACCAGCTTGCGGGAAAGGCGGGCAGCCTCGGCATGCTCCACCAGCGCCTCGCGCCGCTTGGAGGGTTTCATGCCGTCTTGCGCGGCGGCGAGGATCGCTTCCAGCGAGCCATATTCCGCCATCAGGCTTGCCGCGGTTTTGGGCCCGATGCCGGGCACCCCGGGCACGTTATCGACCGAGTCGCCGATCAGCGCCTGCACGTCCATCACCTGTTCGGGCAGCACGCCGAACTTCTCCAGCACCTCGGCCGGCCCGATCGGCTTCTGCTTCATCGGATCGAGCATCTCGACGCCCGGGCGGATGAGCTGCATGAGATCCTTATCGGATGAGACGATGGTGCACCGCCCGCCTTCCCGCGTGATCGCGGCGGCATAGGAGGCGATGAGATCATCCGCCTCCCAATCCTCAAGCTCGATCGCCGGCACGCCGAAGGCGCGGGTCGCCGCGCGCACCAACGCGAATTGGGGGATGAGATCGTCCGGCGGCGGCGGCCGATGCGCCTTGTATTCGGCATAAAGCCGGTTGCGGAAGGTCAGCCGCCCGGCATCGAAGATGACCGCGAAATGCGTGCCGACATGATCCTTCAGCAGCCGCGCCAGCATGTTGGAGAAGCCATAGACCGCGTTGACCTGCGTGCCATCGGCCCGGTTCATCGGCGGGATGGCGTGGTAGGCGCGGAAGATGAAGCCCGATCCGTCGATCAGGATGAGGTGCGGGGCGGCGGCGTCCTCGGCCATGCGCGGATGCTCTCTCGCCGGCTCCGCGCCTCAGTGGCCTTCCGCGACCGGCTCGCCGCTCAGCACGAAAAGGCGCGAGCAATAGGGGCATTGCACCTGATCGGGGCCGTTGAGCACCGCCGGCAGGCGCAGATAGACCTTCGGGTGGCCGAGCTGGCCGCCGGTGCCTTCGCAGCTCACCACGCGGTTGGATACCTCGCGCATTTCGATCGCCTTCATCATCGCCCCGCTCCTCGCTGACCGCCCGACCATTGGTGCCGATGATAGCCAGCGCGCGCCGCCCCTGCCACCCCCGACGGGGCGCCTTCCGCAAGCCTGCGGGCCGGGGCGGGTGCGGCCCCCGCGCGATCCCCCCTTTTCATCGCTCCCCTTTCCCGCTAGAGACTGGCCGGTCAGCACTTGCGGCACACGGACCCGTAGCTCAGCTGGATAGAGCGTTGCCCTCCGAAGGCAAAGGCCGGACGTTCGAATCGTCTCGGGTCCGCCAATCTTTTTAATGATTTAGATGATCGGTGAGCCGGGTAAGGCGCGCATAGCCATCGCCTGGTTTCAGGCGCCTGACGCAACCATGTGCGCGGGCATTCGGATGCAAGCCTGGCCCGGCAATCGCCCGCCATCCGCCGAAGGCTGCTGCGGTCTGGCGCTTGTCAGACTGACACACCTAAGCTGACGACCACTTCTCGACGAGGATGTTGAGCCTCTCCTCCGCGCCGTGAGCCGGAATGCGCGCCGACTGCTCCAGCACCACCATGCCGTGCAGGGCGCTCCATAAGACTTCGGCGAGTAACGGAGCCTCTGTCCGATCCGGCCCGATTGCCTTGAGAAAGGCGGCAAAGGCCGCACGAAGCGCCGGGGGCGTTTCCTCGCTGGCGAATTTGATCTTCGTCGGCAGAATGAACATCGCCTCGTAGAGAACCGGCCGCGATCGGGCAAAGTCCAGATAGGCAAGCGAGACTTCGCGAACCGGATGGGGGGCGCCCGCGGCGTGCCGCAACGCCCCTTCCAGCCGCGCCGCCAGTTCCTCGAAGCCCTTCGTCGCCACCGCCGCCATGATCTCAGCCTTGCTCTTGAAATGGCTGTAGAGAACCGGCTGGCTGTAATCGATCAACTCGGCGAGACGGCGGGTGGTGACAGCCTCCCAACCCTCGGCTTCTGCCAGTTCAGCCGCCTTGGCCAGAATGAGTTCATAGCGCTCAGCGCGCTGGCGCTCTTTGCGTTCGGCAATCGACATTGAGATATCCTATCGACGAACCTCTTTCTGTCAACGGCAGTTTTTTCTTGACCAATTTTTCTAGCGCCGCTAGATCATCTGCACACGACAAACGAAAGCACCCCCAATGACCCAGACGCACCTGCTGCTCGACGCCGGATATGCCCTGTCCGGCCTCATCGCGGCCGCCATCCTCTTCCTCGGTGCCCGCTTTTGGCTGGCACCCGCCACCGCGGCAGCCGGCTTCGGCATCGCTGGCTCACCCCCACCCTCCGCCGGATTTGCCGCCTGGCTCTCGGTCAAGGGCACGCGCGACATCGCGTCCTGCCTCTTCGTGCTCCTGCTGATCGCCAACGGATCGCCGCGGCTGCTCGGTGAATTCATGCTCATCGCGAGCTTGATCGCCTTCGGCGACATGGTGAGCGTTCTGCGCTCCGGCGGAAGCAGAGCCCTCGCCTTCGGCATGCATGGGCTGACGGGGATCATCATCATCGCCACCGGTCTTTGCCTGATCATCGGCGCCGGCTAGAGACGGGGCGCAGACCTGCGCAGGCGCGGGCGGCGGCCTCCGTGCCCCCGCGCTTTCCACGACGACAGAAAGGCCATGCCGAGATATGAGACCCGTCATCGCCGGAATCGACCTGGGAGGGACGGCGAGCCGCCTCGTCATCTGCGAGGCGGGTGCCATCTCCGCTGCCCAAGTCTGGCCAACGGCCGAGCTTGGCGCGGGCGACGCGCATGCGAGGATCGCGCGCATCGCGGCCATCCTGCACGATCTCCTGCCGGCGGCGAGTGTTCTGACGGCGATCGGCGTGGGCGCAGCCGGCCCGGTCGATCGTGCGACCGGCACGGTGCATAACCAGGACACCTTGCCATGGTTCTCGGAGATGCCCCTCGCCACGATGCTGGAAGCGCGCTGCGGCGTGCCGGTGGCCATGGATAATGACGCCGCGGTGGCAGCCTTCGCGGAATATGAAGCGGGCGCCGGCGGGCGCTCTGAACGCATGCTGATGGTAACGCTCGGCACCGGCATCGGCGTCGCCCTGCTCGACCATGGCCTCCCCTTCCGGGGCGCGCGCGGCGCCCACCCGGAGGGCGGCCACATTCCGATTTTGGAGAATACCGAGCGCTGCTATTGCGGCGCTGACGGCTGCTGGGAGCACCTCGCCTCCCGCACCGCCCTGCAGGCCATGCTGCGGCCCCAGCTCGCGGCTGAGATTCCCGCCGCCCGATTGATCGGTGAAGCCGCAGCGCGCGCTGACCGCGAGCCTGATATCGCCGCCTGCTTTGCGCTATATGGCAATCGCCTCGGGCGCGGCCTCGCGGTTTTGCATACCCTCTATATGCCCGAGGTGACGGTCCTCGGGGGAAGTGTCGCGCCCTATCTCCCGCTGTTCCACGACCGTCTGCAGGCGGCCCTGGAAAGGGCTCCCGGTTTCGCCGTCAAGGTCGATCTCAGAGTCGCGCAGCTCGGTGATCAGGGCGGTGCCCTTGGCGCCGCCCTGATGGCGGCGAAGATGGCGCTCCCCGCGTAATCGCCCGCAGCGAGCGAGCGACGCTTGGCGGGCCAGGCGATGCGCCGGCGGAGAGGTTCAGAAATACGTCGTCACCATCGTCAGCCAAGCGGGCGAAGCCTGGACGAGCCGCGTCTCGATGTAACGATCCGTGCCGGAAAGGATGAGCAGGCCCACCGCAATCGCGCTCACTCCCATCGCCAGCTTGCCAACCCGCCCGACCGTCAGCGCCTGCCGACGCCAGCGGAGCAGGACATGCCGGGACAAGATCGCAACGAGAATCAGCGGTATGGTCGTGCCGATGCCAAAGGCCAGCATAATGCCGGCCACGCCGGGGAGGTCCTTTCCTTGCGCGGCGAGAAGCGAGGCGGCGCCGAGCGTCGGGCCCACGCAAGGGCTCCATACCAGGCCGAGCAGCAGGCCGATGATCGCTTGTCCCGGTGCCGCCGAAACCGAGAGCATGCGGCTCAACCGATCAGCGGCATTGGTGAGTGTTCCAGTGACGATCCCGAGCCTGGTCTGCGCCGCCGTGCTCAGAAGCATGACGCCGAGGATCACCAGGAGAATTGCGGAGACGCTGCGGAGAACACCGCCATCCAAGCCGATCGCGAAGCCGACCGTCGCCACGAAGAGCCCCGCGAGGGTGAAAGAGGTGGCAACGCCCGCAGCCAGCCAAAATGCCCCGAAGCGGCCGGTAGCGGTTGCCGCGCCCACGACCAGGGGCAGCAACGGGAAGACGCAAGGCGACAAGGTCGAGAGCACGCCCGCGAGAAACCCGGCGCCGAGACTGGCCCCAAAACCGGCGATCGACACCGCCTATATCCCGGACTTTTCCAGAAGATGAGCGATCACCACCGGGTCCGTGGCGCCGGTCAGGCGACCCATCTCCTGCGATCCATGATAGACGATGAGGGTACTCTGCATCTGGACATGCAGCTGGCGCAGCAGCGGCTTACTCGTGTCAAAATCGACATCAAATACCCGCAAGCTGCGAAACTGCGGCTCTGCGTAAAGGCGGTTGAGGATTGGGCGCTCTCTGGCGCAGGTCGGGCACCAAGACGCCTCGACGAAGATGAGGATCGGCTCGCCCTGCCGCTGCGCGGCCGCGAAAGCGCTTTGCTCGTATTTCTGCACGATCGCCGCTGAGACAGGGGCGATCCCGGTGAACGCGGCCAGCAGAACACCGACGAGACATGGCAGGACGCGCATGGCGGATATTCCCTTGGGTTGACGGACATGCCCGGAAAGCGTTGTGGACCAGGGGCCGATGGGGGCCGCATGATCGAATATCCTGGCCCGGCTTGCCAGCGCGATCACCGCCCGGGCATTGCACACCGACCAAGCCGCATTTGCGAGGCTCATGGCGCTCGGAAGCTCACCGGACGCCGGCGGCTCCTTCGATGGCGGTATGAGCGGCGCCGATGATGGGGCCGTTCTGCTGTTGCAAAAGGACCGCGACCTCCTGGCCCTGAGGCAGCGGAACGCTCAGATGCAGGGGCTCTCCGTGCCAATCTCCGATCGCCGCGATCGACCGCACGACATTCGCCTCGATGAGGGTGCGGCCGCCGTTCTCACCGGAGCGCACCTCGGTTCGATGCAGCCGGTCGTAACCGATGAGCAAAACCTGGCCCTGGCCTGCACCGGCGCCGAGCGCCACCTCCATCAACGGGCCGCGGCGCTGCAGGTGGATCTGCGCGGCGGTCTGCCGCTCCGCGGCGGCGCGGCGCAGGGCGGCGTTGACAGCCTCCTCGTCCGAGCCGATCGCGTCCAGCTTGCCGTCCACGATGAGGGCCGGCGTATATACCTCCGGGCTGATCCCGAGCGCCACATATCGCCGCTGAAGCGCGGTTGCCGCTTCGAGCGAGAAGGGATCGCGCCAGCCGAGATTGTTCCAATAGGTCACATGAAAGGTCAACAGAAGCAGGTCCGGCCGCGTCCTCGAAAGCTCGGCGATGCGCGCATCGGCCGGCGGACAGGAGGAGCATCCTTCGGAGGTGAAAAGTTCGCCCACGATCGGGCGCGGCGCGCTTTGCGCCGCCGCGAACGTCGGCATCAAAGTGATGAGCGCGAGCAACAACCAACGGCGCATGCCATGCTCCCCGCCCGGCGCGGCCGGGCATCCTTTATGGGCTGATGCGACGGCACACCATCGATACCGTCAGGGCATCTTTCGATGCGGCATCACGAGAAGTTACAGCGCGGGTGCGTTTTACTCCCTCGCCGCGGCGGGCGCTTGGCAATCCTTCTGAGGCAGGCACCGGCGCGTAACTATTCCGCCAGCATCCCGAAGAAGGACAGACGACGACCTTCACCCCGCGAGGCAACGGCCATGCACGACAATCCGGTTCATACCTTCTTCCAGTTTCTGACGGGGGGAATTCCCGATCAGCTCTCCCTCGGCGGTCTGCGATGGTTCACCGTTCTGCTGTATTGGGCCATTCTTCTCGGCAGCCTCTATGTCTTCTCCCTGAACTGGCGCCGCGATCCAAGCCAGCGGACGCTCACCCATGTGAGCATCTATCTGATGCGGGTTCTGGCCGCCGGCATGTGGTATCTCGGCACCCTGTGGAAACTTCCGCTGCCGGTATCGCCCGGCTTCCACTACTGGCTCGGCCAGACGGTGAAATACAGCTCCTTCCAAATTCATGCTGACATCATGCAGATCTTCGTGGCTCACATCGCGCTGATCCAGCCGGTGATCTATCTCCTCGAAGTGTTCTTTACCGCCTCCCTCATGCTCGGCTTCATGGTCCGGCTGTCGGGCACGCTTGCCGCACTGTTCACGCTCAACCTGCTGATCGGGCTCTACAATGACCCGACCGAATGGCCCTGGACCTATGTCGGTATCATCTGCACGCATGGGATGTTTGCGGCCACCCAGGCCGGCCGCAGCTTCGGGATCGACAATCTGCTCGCCAAGCGGCTCATTCCCGGCCTGCGGTATGATGGCCCCCTGGCGCGCGCGCTCGCACTCGCTTCCTGAACCATGAGAAAGCCCGCAGAGGCGAAGAGAGAGCACCGCCGGATCAGGGCCATGGCAGCCCTTACCCGGCGGATCGCGCGCTGCAAGGACGTGCTGCCCCGGATGCTGGAAGCCACCCGCCTCCTTGATGGCGGGCTGCGCGGTGGCGGAGAGCTGGTCTGCGCCGGTGCGCTGCTGGCCGCCCGCCTTGGGCTCGCCCAGGAAAGCTTCGTCCATGGTCTCATGGCGATGATGCAGGCCCATGGCTTCTCGCAGATCCCACCTGCCCCGGAGACCTTGCTGCAGAGCATCCTGCCCGTCCTCTTGGCGATCGGTCTGATGACCCGGCCCGCGGCCCTCCTTCTCCTGCTCGGGCTCGGGCTCGGGCACGCCGGCCCGCTCCAGGACGGGGCCGGGGCCGGGGCGCGTGACCTTCTAATGCTCTGGCTGGTCGTGCAAGGCGCGGGACCGCTCTCGATCGACTATCTGATGCGGCCCGGCTTGCGGCGCGTGCCCTTCGCACCGGTGCGGATGATCGGCGGCTTCTATGCCGGCCTCGACAGGGGAGCAAGCGCGGGGCTGCCCCTCGTCACCCGCCTGTTCCTGGCGCTCCTCGCCGCCGGAGGTGCAGGGCTCGCCCTGTGGCCGCAGCCGATCTCAGGCGCGCTTCTGACGGCGCCCTGGTGGCTCATCCTGCTCGGCTGGGCTTTGATCCTCGGGGTGATGACCCGCCCGCTTGCGCTCGCGCTCGGCATCATCTGGCCGCTGATGCCGCTTCTGCGCCCCGAGCAGGACGGCACCGCCCTCGGCCTCCTCCTGCTGCTGATCCTGGCCCGCGGGCCGGGCAGGATTTCGCTCGACCACGGGCTCGGCCAAGCCCTCCGCAAATTCGACACGAGCGCGCGCGGCTTCCGGGCAAGCGCGCCCCATATCGTCGTGGTCGGTGGCGGTTTCGCGGGGATTGCCGCCGTCCAGGCGCTGCGGCGGACGGACTGTCGCATAACGCTGATCGATCGGCGCAACTACCATCTGTTCCAGCCGCTCCTCTATCAGGTAGCGACCGCGGCGCTCTCCCCGGCCGATATCGCAGTGCCCATCCGCAGCGTGCTCCGAGGACAGGGCAATGCCACCGTGCGGCTCGCCGATGTCTCGGGGGTCGATGCCGCGGCGCGAGAGGTCATCGTCGGCGAGGAGCGTATCTCCTTCGATTTTCTCATCCTCGCGACCGGCGCCGAGCACAGCTATTTCGGGCGAGACGAATGGTCCACCGTCGCGCCGGGCCTCAAGACGATCGAGGATGCGACCGCCATGCGCGCCCGGGTGCTGCGCGCCTTCGAAGAGGCGGAAAGCACGATGGACGCCGAGAAGCAGAAGGCCTGGCTGACCTTTGTGGTCGTCGGGGGCGGCCCGACCGGCGTGGAACTCGCCGGCGCTTTGGCGGAACTCTCAAGAACCGGGATGGATATGGAATATCGCCGGATCGATCCTGCCCAGGCCCGGGTGGTACTGGTGCAATCGGCGCCGCGCGTGCTGCCGAGCTTCTCCGCCGGCTCCTCCGCAGAGGCAGCGCGAGCGCTGGCGGCACTCGGCGTCGAAGTGATCGTCGGGGCGAAGGTCACGGCGATCGATGCGGCGGGGGTGCGGATCGATGATCGCCGCATCGCGGCGCGGACGACCTTCTGGGCCGCGGGCGTTGCCGCCTCGCCCGCCGCACAGTGGCTGGGCGCGGCCGCCGATCGCGCGGGCCGCATCATCGTCGGCGCCGACCTCTCGGTGCCGGAACGCCCGCAGATCTTCGCGGTGGGTGATACGGCAGCGTCCAGCGGCTGGGATGGCAAGATGGTGCCGGGCCTCGCGCCCGCCGCCAAGCAGCAGGGGCAGTATGTGGCTGAGGCGATCCGGGCATCCCTGCTCGGCCGCCCTGCCCCAGCCGCCTTCCGATATCGCCATTACGGCAACCTCGCGACCATCGGCCGCCTCTCGGCAGTCGCCGAATTAACCAGGCTGCGCCTCTGGGGGGCGCCGGCGTGGTGGTTCTGGGGGGTGGCGCATATCCTGTTTCTGGTGGGTGGCCGCAACCGCGCGGCCGTCGTTCTCAACTGGCTCTGGGCCTACCTCACCTATCGGCGGAGCACCCGGCTCATCACCGGCTCGGCCAACGATCCCTGACGGCGGGGCGCGCCGGATGACTGGACGTTTTAGTCCACTTACCCTAAAAGGCCCGTCGGCCCCACGGACCGGCAGGCAGGAAGGTATGGGCATGAGGGGCACCCAAACCATCGGCCGCAACATGGAAGCAGCGGGCCTATGCGAGACGATTGGAGGCCAAAATTCCCGTTGGTGCGATGTCTCGCGCCCGCGACCTTGCCCAGGGCGCCAAGCCGATGGAATGTGGGCGCCTTACGGCTATCCTCGGGCGCACAAGAACGCGCGAGCGATGCCCCTGTAACCTCAAGGATCGCACAATCGAATAAGGCTGGGCGGGGTTTGGTTCAGCCCTCGCATGGCCCGAGGGACCGCTCCGCTCACGTGTCGATCGCGATGGCGTTACGGTGACGAGCGCCAAGCTTCGCCAGGCATCGGCCGGCCACTGGGATCGGTTGATGGCGGCGACCCTGGAGGGGAATGCGGATGCCTATCGCGCGCTTCTGGAGGAACTGGTCCCTTGGCTCCGGCGCTACTATCAGCGCCGTGTCCCGGCCATGATGGTTGAAGATAGCGTGCAGGATGTGCTTCTCGCGCTCCATGAAAAGCGGCACACCTTCGATCCTTCGCGGCCCTTTGGCCCTTGGCTCGCCGCGATCGCCCGCCACAAATGGATCGACCGGCTGCGCTCGATGAAATGGGATGCGACCGAGCCTTTGGACGATAGCTTCGGCACGCCGGACCACGAGGACGCGGTGATTGCGGAGACGACCTTCGGGCAATTGATCCGCGAGCTTCGCCCGGCCCAGGCGGAAGTCATCCAACTGGTCAAGATCGAAGGATACAGCCTCGAAGAGGCATCGCGCGCCACCGGCCAGTCGGTCGCGCTCGTCAAGGTGAACATCCATCGCGGGCTCAAACGTCTCGCGGGCATTGCGCGGAAGTCCGTCGATGCAGACTGACTCGCTCATCGCGCGGCTGAGCGGCGAACTCCGGCCGGTGCGCCCCCGCAGCGTCTTGCGCGAAGCCGCCATTCTCGCGGTTCTCGGCATCTTGGAAGTCGCCCTGTTCCTGGCGATGGGTTTCATGCGGCCGGATATGCGGCTTGCGATGGAGGCGCCATCCTTCTGGTGGAAACTCGTCAGCATGGGGCTGATCGCGGTGCTCGGCGCCGGCATCGCACTCTGCTCCATCGATCCGACCCGCTCTCCCCGGCGTGGGCTGCGCTGGATCCTCGTCTGCATCGCCATCATCTTCGCGAGTGGTTGGCTGATCGATGCGGCGCAGGGAGGAGTGTCGCATCTGCTGCTGCGGCTGGACTGGCGCCAGGGCTTGCAATGTGCGTGGAAGATGATCGCCCTGTCCATTCCGGCCGTGGTGGCGCTCGGCTTCCTCATTCGCCGGGGCGCGCCTTCGGATGAACGCGGGACGGCGCTCGCCGCAGCATTGGCCTCGGCCGGCTGGGGTGCTTTCGTCTTCGTCTTCGCCTGCCCCTCGAACGACCCGCTCTATATCGCCGTTTGGTACACCCTCGGCTGCGGCATCGTCACGCTGATCGGGCAGATCACGATCTCCCGGCTGGCGCGGTGGTAGCGGCGCGGACGGGCAGAGGTTCGTGCGCAAGCGTTGATGTGATGCCGTGCCGGGCAGATTTCCGGCGCCGCGTGTAACCTCTGTCGTCCGGCGAAGAATAAGGGATGAGCCATGCACGCCGCAGCGCAGGCGATGTCTCGCTCGTCCTGCGGCCGGCTCGAAAGGATGACCTATGGAAGCTGGACCAGGCGCGTCACCCTTTGCCGCCAAGATGGCGGTGGCGGCAGCGCCCGGCGCCGCGGACGCGCCACCGATCGGCTACCTTCCGGGCAGCTGCGCGATCGGCGTGATGGCAAAATCACCGCGGCCCGGCTATTCCAAAACGCGGCTCTGCCCACCGCTGACGCCGGAACAAGCGGCACGGCTCAGCGGCGCTTTCCTGCGCGATACCACCGAGAGCCTGGCGGCTGCCTCGCTCGCGGCGCCGATTTTGGGTTACGCGGCCTATGCGCCGATCGGCAGCGAACAGCTCCTGTTGCCGCATCTCGCTCCGCGCACGACCTGCCTGCCGGCCGATGGCTCCATTCCCATGCCCGACGGCGTGGAAGGCTTTGGGCGCTGTCTTTTCCACGCGATCCAAGGCCAGTTCGACCAGGGCCACACCGCCGCCTGCGTGTTGAGTTCAGACACGCCGACCCTGCCGACCGCCTTCCTGGTGCAGGCAGCCCTCGCGCTGCTGGAGGGTGATGAACGGCGCATCGTGCTGGGAGCCTGCGATGATGGCGGCTATTATCTTCTCGGCATGCGCGCGCCGCATCCCGGCCTGTTTCGAGACATCGCCTGGAGCACGGACAGTGTCGCCGCCGCAACCCGCCACCAGGCCGCCGCCTTGGGCCTCGATCTTGTCGAACTCCCGCCATGGTACGATGTGGATGATGCGGCTTCCCTGGCGCGGCTCCTCTCCGAGGCCGGCGGCTATCCGGCGCCTTTTACCCGGCGCACCTGCGACGAACTCGGCCTCGCCGCGGTTCTGGACGGCGTGAACGCCGCATGAGCGGGCGCCTTGCCTCCCTCAGCCCCGCGCCATTGCGCGGGCAGCCTCTCGCCCAACTGAAGCCGCTACATGTCACCTCGTGCCGCCTCGCGGCCACATCAGGAGCTTTCTCATGTCCTCCACAGCCGCGTTGAAGGATCCGCGCCGCTACTTCGAGGAGGTCGCGCGGGAGCGTTCCGCCGTCGCCGAGAAGCCGCCGGTCTGCCTCTATCTGGAGGTCACCAACCGCTGCAACCTGCTCTGCGAAACCTGCCCGCGCACCTTCGAAACGCTGGAGCCGCCGGCGGATATGAGTTGGGATCTGTTCACGAAAATCGTCGATCAGGTGCCCGATATCGCCCGCGTCGTGCTGCATGGGGTGGGCGAGCCGATGCTGGTGCGCGATCTGCCGCGGATGATCCGCTACCTCAAGGCGCGCGGCACCTATGTGCTGTTCAACACCAACGGCACGCTGATGCAGCAGAAGCGCTTTCAGGAATTGATCGATACCGGGCTCGACGAATTGCGCGTCTCGCTTGACGCCGCCGATCGTGATTCCTATCTCCGTGTGCGCGGCAAGGACTTCTTCGACCGCATCGTCCGCGATGTCGGCAAATTCATCGCCTATCAGAAGAAGGTCGGCGCCAGCACGCCGCGCGTCTCGCTCTGGTTGACGGGGCTTAAGGAAACGGTGGACCAACTGCCGGCCTTCGTGCGCCTGGCGGCCCAGATGGGCATTACCGAGGTGCACCTCCAGCGGCTCGTTTTCGACGAGCAGGGCTATGGCCTGGCGACCGCCGCCAATTCGCTTTTCGAAAGCACGGCGGAAGACGAGCGGCAGGCGATCTTGGCGGCCCAGGCGCTTGCCGCGCCCCTCGGCGTGACCTTGGATGCCTCCGGCGCGACGGAGCCAGGCCTCAGCCTCAAGCGGCAGGATGAGCACGCCTGGTCCGCCTGCCGCAGGCCCTGGTCTTTGATGTATTTCACCGCCCATGGCCGCGCGCTGCCCTGCTGCATCGCGCCCTTCTCGGTGCGCGGCTATAGCAACTATACGCTGGGAGACGCTTCGCAGCAGGATCTGCGCGAGATCTGGAACAGCCCGGCCTATAAGGAGTTCCGCGAAAGCCTGCTCTCCGACAAGCCGCCCGCACCCTGCCAGAATTGCGGCATGCGCTGGAGCCTGTGACCGGCGGGGAGCGGCGCGGCACCCCACTGGCCGCGGCAGAACGGCCGAAGCACTTGGCCTGCGGCGAAAGACTGGGCTGCCAGGTCCAGAAATACTATATCGCCTGAATGATGAAAGCCCGGCCACCTGTGAACAACCCGACGCCCACCGCGCGTGGCGCCGCGACCCGTGCCCGGATCGTCGCCGCCGCCGCGCGGCTGGTGGCGGAGCACGGCGTCGCCCGCACCCGGCTGGACGACATCATGGCCGAAAGCGGCACCAGCAAATCCCAGATCTACCACTACTTCGCGGACCGCGAGGCGCTGATGTGCGCGGTCGTCGAAGTGCAGGCAGCAGGTGTCCTCCAGTTCCAGGAATCCTGCCTGGGCAAGGTCAGATCGCTGGACGATCTGCGCGCCTGGCGGGATAAGATCGTCGAATTCAATCGCTCCTCCGGCGGCAAAGGCGGGTGCCCGATCGGCTCGCTCGCCAGCGAGCTTGCGGATCGCTCCGAAGCGGCCCGCGATGCGCTCGCCCGGAGTTTCGATCTCTGGGAGCAGCATCTGGCGGCGGCCTTGCGCCGCATGCAGGAGAGCGGGTTGCTCCGCGCGGAGGCAGACATCGCCCGCTTGGCGACCGGGATCGTCGCAGCACTGCAAGGGGGGCTGTTGATGACGCAGACCATGCGGACGACCCGCGCGCTGGAAATCGCCTTGGACATGGCGCTGGAGCAGGTGAGCCAGCAGACCGCCGACGGGCGGCGCAGTGCGATCCGGCGAGACGTCTCCGCCGCAAACGCGAGATGATCGCGCGGTAGCGCGCTCGCGCGGGGAGGTGCCCCGCCGCAGGCATGCCGACTACCGGGCGACCGGGCGGCATGCGGCGGCTGCATGGAAGCCGAGCCTTTCTCTCCATCACGGATCGGCGTCGCTCGCCTGCATGCTACGGGCTTCATTGCCCGGCCCGTTGCGCACTGGCCCTTCCGAGACCCGCGAGTTTGGCAGGCGGGCCCGGGCACTCATCTCTCGTTCGGGAGAGCACGCGTGACGAGCTGCGATCTGCTGCCAAAGGCCACCCTGGGCCATCCGCCGGATCTGCCCCGCGGCCTGCCGCAAGGCGCGGTCGCCGTGATCTTCCTCTCCCGCCGCACGGCAAACGACGATGCTGGCTATGCAGAAGCCGCCGCGGCGATGGAAGCCAGAGCCGCCGCGCATGATGGCTACCTCGGCATCCATTCCACCCGCGGCACCGATGGCTTCGGCATAACCGTCAGCTGGTGGCGAGACGAGAAGGCGGCGGAAGATTGGCGCGACGATGCCGAGCATGCACGGATCCGCGCGCTCGGCCGCGCTCTCTGGTATCAGTGGTACCGGGTTATCGTCAGCAAAGTCGATCGGGTCTATGAGTGGACCGCCGCCGCCGAACGGCCGAGCCATGGAGCCGATGCCTGATGTTGATCATCCGAGATGGGGATCTGACCGATCCTCAAACCCGCGACCTGCTCACGCTGCATCTTGCCGGCATGCATGCGGAGTCTCCGCCAGGGAGCGTCTTTGCCCTCGATCTTTCTGGCCTGCAGGTTCCCGAAGTCAGCGTCTGGACCGCCTGGCGGGGCGAGCGCATCGCCGGCATCGCCGCCCTGAAGCAGCTCCCGGATGGTACGGGCGAGGTGAAATCGATGCGCACGCATCCCGATTTCCTCCGCCTCGGGGTGGGTGCGGCGCTCCTCGCCACCATCATCGCGGCGGCCAGAGCGCGCGGCATGCCGCGCCTCAGCCTGGAGACGGGCAGCGGCCCTGCCTTCGAGCCGGCGCTCGCCCTCTACCGCCGGCACGGCTTCAAGGACGGCCCGGTCTTTTCCACCTACGAGCAGAGCAGCTTCAACCAGTTCCTGCATCTCGATCTCTGACCGCGGATGACGAGCGCGCGGCACTGATCTGTCCACAGTAGAGCTATCAAAGGAGCGATCATGGATCGTGCGAAGCAGATCTATAACGCCCGGTGCCATTGCGGTGCCGTGCGCTTCGAGGTCACGCTCAGTGACGGCTTGAACACAGCTCGGCGCTGCACCTGCTCATACTGCCGCATGCGCGGCGCGATCGCGGTTTCGGCCGAGCTTGGCGGCATTCGCTTCCTGAGCGGCGAGGAGAGGCTCACCCGTTATCAGTTCAATACCGGCACGGCGCAGCATTTCTTCTGCTCTGCCTGCGGGATCTACACGCACCATCAGCGCCGCTCCAACACGCAGCAATACGGCATCAACGTCGCTTGCCTTGAAGGTATCAGCCCCTTCGATTTTCTCGCCGTCCCGGTCATGGATGGCGAACGGCACCCGAGCGATACCGGCGAGCCGTCGCGGCGGGCCGGTACGCTGCGCTTCGAGGCGGCAGAAGAGCAAGGCTGAACCCGGGGGCGGGATCGTTCGTCGCTATCGTTTTGATTGGGCAATCACTCCTCACCGTCTCACCCGCCGCTCGATCGCGGCCCGAGCGGCGCGATCACCGGGCATCTTCCCGGCTTCGCGATCTCGGCGTTTCGTGATCGGCGGCAAGCTGCAAATCGACCTCCCGCTCATCAGATAAGGCATGTTGCGATAATGCGACGTGACCTATGGAGTGGATCATGAAGTCTTTGCAGATTGCCGTTCTCACTGCCGCGATCGGTGCCTTCCCGCTGTCGGCGGCACTCGCGGCGGGCAGCGGCTCGGATGTCCAGCCGCAAACGCAGAGTGCGGCTGTCGCCGGCGCCAGCACGAATACCGGCACGGTTACGACCAATCCCGCAAGCGGCACGAGTGGCGGCGGCATGACGACCGGAAGCGGGCGGAAGATGGGCGGCATGAACAAGAAGAACAAGGTTCACACCGCGGGCGCCAGCCAGTAACGACACCGCTTGCCAGCGAGTGCGGGGAAAGGCTGGGGCGGCGCCGCCAGCCCCCCGGCCTCGCGCTGCTTTCCCCCGGCGCTGGGAGGCTCGCGCGAGAATGATTGACAGAGGCATGGCCGCCGCGCCAGTGAGCGGCCATGCGCCTGATCCGAGCCTTGCTCGCCGCCCTCGCTCTCCTCGCTTCCGCGCCGATCGCGCGAGCGGCGGACTATTTCTTTCAGACCTCCGATGGGGTGCGCCTGCATGCCATCATCATGGGCCGGCCGAATGCGCCGACCATCGTCTTCATTCCCGGCTGGACCATGCCGGCCTGGATCTTCCATCAGCAAATCGCTGCGCTTTCAGCCCGCTATCGCGTCGTCGCCCTCGATCCGCGCGGCCAGGGTGCGAGCGCCGTGCCCGCCTCCGGCTATGACGATCGGCGTCGGGGTGAGGATATCGCCGACCTGCTGAGCCGCTTGGGCCCGGCGCCCGTCGTCCTCTGCGGCTGGTCGCTCGGCGTGCTCGATGTGCTCGCCTATGTCCATACCCATGGCAATGCGCGGATTGCGGGCCTGGTGCTGATCGATAATTCCGTGGGCGAGGAACCGCCGCCGCGCCCTCTCCCGCCGCATCATGGCCCCCCCATCCCCTGGCCGATCGAGATGCGGCACTTCGTGCGCAGCATGTTCGTCCATCCGCCCTCGGCCGATTATCTCGCGGCGCTGACCCAGGCGAGCCTGCGGACCCCCAAATGGGCGGCCGAAGCCCTGCTCCGCTATCCTGAGCCGCGCAGCTACTGGCGCGATGCGCTCTATATGAGCCATCGCCCGGTCCTCTACATCGTGCGCCCCTGGCTTGCCGGGCAGGCGGCGAATGTCGCGCGGCACGATCCGCTGGCCCGCACGGTCGTCTGGCCGGGTGTCGGCCATGCCATGTTCGTCGAGCAGCCCGAGAAGTTCGACGCGCTGCTCCTCTCCTTCCTCCAAACTCAGGTCTGGCCCCGCTAGCATGCTGCCCCTTTTTCTCGTCTCGGCGGCGACGATCGGCTTCGAGATCGCGCTCACCCGGGCCTTTGCGGTCGCCACCTGGTCCGCTTATGGCTATTGGGTCATTTCCATCGTGCTGGCCGGCTTCGCGATATCGGGGGTCGCGCTCGCGCTGGCCGAGAGCTGGTTCGCTCGGCATACCCGCCTCTGCCTCGACTGGCTGCCCGTGGCCCTCATCCTCGCCATCGGTTTCGGGGCCTATGCCGCAGACCTCGACCCCTTCAACCCGCTGCGGCTGCAGAACCCGGTGACCTTCGGGGACGAATTCCTCAACATCTTGCTCTATTACGTCTGCCTGCTGCCGGCTTTCGTCATTGCCGGGCTCTTCGTCGGCCTCTCCTTCATCGCCGCGCCAGACCGGCTGGGCCGGGTCTATGCCGCCGATCTGCTCGGGGCCGGCTGCGGCGCGCTCGCCATCCTGGCGGTGATGTATGTCGTCCCACCCTTCTTTCTGCCGCTGGCGCTGCTGCTGCCAGTGGCCTTCGCCGCCCGACGCCTCCTGCCCAGGCTCGGCGCGGCGGGAGCGCTGATCCTGGCCGGGCTGCCGCTGCTGCTCGCCAATCCTGGCCGGTTTTCCGAGTTCAAGGCGATCTACGCGCCGTTGCATGTGCCCGGCAGCACCGTCGCCCGTTCCTGGATCTCGCCGCGCGGGCTCTTCATGGTCCTGCATGACTTTACCGAGCGGGTCGATGTCGATGTCTCGAACGATGCCGCGATGATGGGCATGGCCGGGCCGCCGCTGGCACCGGGCCTGTATCGGGACGGCAACCGCCTGACGGCGCTCGCCCCGGCGCAGGGCGCCGATCTCCGCTTCGCGCCGAGCGAACTCGCCGCCCTCCCCTATGTGCTCAGGCCCCATGGCCGGGTGTTGCTCATCGGCGCGTCCGGCGGCTGGGCCTATCTCGAGGCGCGGAAGCTCGGCGCGGGGCAGATCACCACCGTGGAGCCCGATCCGGTGCTGCGCGCCATGGCAAGCGGCATCGGGCCGGTGAGCGGGCTTTCGCCGGTTGCCGCCGCCCGGCGCGGGCAGTGGGACATCATCGACATCGCGGCCGATTTCCTCAATGCCGACCCGCCGAATGCGAGCGATTTCGCAGCCGAGGCGATGGCGGTCTATCTCCGCCATCTCGCGCCGCAGGGCCTGCTCTCGATCCCGATCTCCATCCGAGAATTTCCCGCCTACACGCTCAAGGTGCTGGCCACCGCCCGCCGCGCCCTGAGGGAGGCCGGCATACCCGACCCGGGCGCGCATCTTCTTGTCTATCGCTCGGCCTGGAATGCCCGGGTGCTTGTCTCCAAAACCCCCTTGACGCCGGGCGAGATCAAGGCAGCCGCCGCCTTCTGCGATAATTTCTCTTTCGATATCAGCTACTACAAGGGCATGGACGTCGCCGCCGCGCGAGCCAATCTCTACAATGACCTGCCGCCGGTCTCCTTCGAGACCGGCCAGGTGGAGACGAGTTCCGCACCGCAGGATGCGATCGCCGACGAGGCACCGGCCGTCGTCGCCCGCCAGCCGACCGAATCGGGCCGCGCCTTCGATCTTTCGCCCATCACGCTCGACCGCCCCTTCTTCTACGACGTCCTGCGCCTCGGCCAACTCGGGCTCATCCTCAAGCGCATCGAACTGCTGCCCCAGGCGGAGCTGGAGCCGCTCGTCAACCTCGCCGTGCTCGCCCAGGCCGGGATCATCGCGCTCGCGGTCCTGGCGCTGCCACTGCTCGCCCGTCGCTCATGGCGCGGGCAGGAAAGCGCGGGCGGCACCAGCCGCGCCGCCCTCTATTTCGCGGCCCTGGGCTTAGGCTTTCTCTTTGTCGAGCTTGTCCTCATCCAATATGCGAGCGTTTACCTGAACGACGCGACGCTTGGCTTCGCCGTGGTGCTTGCCTCCATGCTGATCGCGGCGGGGCTCGGCAGCCTTGCCAGCGGGCGGGCGGGGCCGCCACGGCGCGCGGTCCTCCTCGCTGTCGCCACCGTGCTCGTCTGGCTTCTGCTGCTGCGGCTCTTCGCCTGGCCGGTCATGCTGGCGACCCTTGGCTGGCCGCTGCCACTCCGCCTCCTGCTGATCCTGCTGGCGGCCGGCCCGGCGGCCTTCGCGATGGGCTTGCCCTTCCCGCTCGGCCTCGGCCGCGTCGGGCGCGGCCCGTTCCTCCCCTGGGCCTGGGCGCTCAATGGTGCCTTCTCGGTGGTAGCGACGCCGCTTGCCAACCTCATCGCCGTCACCCACGGGTTCGATGTGGTTCTCACCGCGGCGGCCCTGCTGTATGGAGTGGCCGCATTGAGCTTCCCTAGCGCGAGGAGCGCCTCTTGACCCTGATCCTGACCCGCCGCCATGCCATCGCCTCGGCGATCGGCGCCCCCTTCCTTGGCCTTGCTGCCGAAGCCAAAGCTCAGACCGCGTCATCGGCGCAGACCCCGGCTGCCCTGCCGGCTCAGGCAAGCCCGGCTGCCTCCTCGGCCGCCGTCGATGTCGCCAAGGGCAATTGGAGCCATGCGGCCTATGAGGCGGCGATGCGCGCAAGCGGCCGGCCGGTGACGATTTCCCAGAACGAATTCAACGCCATCCAGAGCCGCCGGCCCGCAGCGCTCAAGCTCATCCAGTCCTATCTCGCCTCCCATCTCGGCCACGCCGATCCAGCCGTGATGGCAGCTTTCGCCGCCGTCCCGCGCGAATACTACATGTATAACTACGAGGCGCACGACGCGCTGGCCGCCGAAACCTACGAGGCAAACCCGAAGCCTTGGGCGATCGGCTATGGCTCCGCGCTGTCGGACTATCTCGGCCAAGCCTATATGACGCAGGTTCTCCAGCCGAAGCCGGGGCAGACGACGCTCGAAATCGGCACCGGCAGCGGCTATCAAAGCTCGGTGCTGTCGCGGATCGTGGACAAGGCCTATTCCATCGAGATCATCGCCCCGCTCGGCCATGCCGTCCACCGCATCTTCCCGCCCATCGGCTATACGAATGTCTTCAACCGGGTAGGAGACGGCTATTATGGCTGGCCCGAGGTGGAGGGCGGGTTCGATCGCATCATCGTGACCTGCGCTGCCGAATATGCCCCGCCGGAACTCTTCAAGCAGCTCAAGCCCGGCGGGATCATGTTGATCCCGATCGGCCAGCCCTTCAAGCGCGGGCAGTTCCTCTACGTCTACACCAAGGATGCGCGGGGCAAGATCCATTCCCGCCGCGATGTCGGCGTCTATTTCATCCCGATGACCGGCGCCATCATGAAGAAAGCCGCCGCGCAGTAAGGGCCGCGCCCGCCTGCCGCCCCGCCTGGGGCGGCAGCCCTCCCCCAAAATCACCAATCCGCCTCCCGGCCGCGCCTTGACGGCCTAGAAGTCGCACCTTCGCCTCCGCTCGACGCCGCATCGGCGTCTGCAATTGCGAATGACTTGCAATATCAGCGCGAGCTTGCTACCCCAGGCGCCGCCGACACGACGCATGGATATTCCCGCATGACCCAAGACCCAGCCCTGCCCGCCGCCGCCTTGCTTCCGCAATCGCGCGGCTGAGGCAGCAATGCTCGCCACCTTCATCATCGGCCTTCGCGAAGGGCTTGAGGCCGCGCTCATCATCGGCATCATCGCCGCCTTCCTGCGCAGCAACGGCCGCGGCCTGTTCGCCATGTGGTGCGGCGTCATCATGGCGATGCTGCTCTCGCTCTGCGTCGGCCTCGGCCTCGACATGATCGAGCAAGCGCTGCCGCAAGCGGCCCAGGAAGGCATGGAAACGGTGATCGGCGGCATCGCCGTCTTTTTCGTCACCGGCATGATCGCCTGGATGAACCGTCATGCCCGCAGCATGAAGCGGACACTGGAAGCGCAAGCGGCGGAAGCGCTCAGCAGCCGCGGGGCCACGGCACTCGCCATCATGGCGTTTCTCGCGGTCCTGAAGGAAGGCTTCGAAACCGCGGTCTTCCTCCTCGCGACCTTTTCGGCCGCCCAATCGGCAGCCCTTGCCGGGCTCGGCGCGGTGCTCGGCATTCTGCTCGCCATCCTCATCGGCTGGGGCATCTATGCGGGCGGGGTGAGGATCAACCTCTCGCGCTTCTTCCGCGTCACCGGGGTCTTTCTCATCCTCGTCGCCGCCGGGCTCGTGGTCTCGGCGCTGCGCACCGCGCACGAAGCCGGGTGGCTCGATGCCGGGCAGCAGATGACGGTGGATCTCGCCTGGCTCGTCAGCCCCGGCACGGTGCGCTCCGCCCTCATCACCGGCGTGCTGGGCATCCCCGCCGATCCGCGCCGCATCGAAGTGATCGGCTGGTTCGCCTATCTGGTTCCGGTCGCGCTCTACGTCTATTGGCCGCAACGCTACCGGCCGACGGCGCGTGGCGCCCTCCGCCTGCGGCTCGCCCTCGGGGCCTGGCTGATGGCCGCGGCGCTGGCCCTCGCCCTGCTCTACCCCGAGCCCCGCCTCACGCTTGGCACCTCTGCCCCCTTGGCCGGCGGCGGCAGCGCGCAACTGCTGCCGGGGGATGCGGTCTCGGCCGGCATCCTTCTCGTCACCCATGCCGATGGTGAAACCGCGCGGCTGCCGCTGCCTGATGCCCTGGCACGGCCGGAGGATCATGCGGGGATTACCGCCGAAGCCTGGCATCTCGACCGTGTCAGCGAATTGCCCAAGGCGCCCCGTCTCCTGACGCTCGACCAGGTCGTCGCCCTCGCCGGTGGCCGCATCCCCCTCGGCCTGAACGCGGCTCAGCACCCTGGCCCCTATGATGCGCGCTGGACCCTGCGCAGCAGGACCGATGTCTGGACGAGCGGACATCGCCTGCTCGATGCCCGAGAAGCGGCAACGGCAATCCTCGCGCTCTCCGGCAGCGGTCTCGCCGCGCCGCGCATCCTCAGCCTGAGCCAGGATGCGGTGGCCGATGCCGCAGGCTGGTCGGTCGCGCCGGCCTATGTCGCGCAAGCAAGCGCGGCACTCTCCACCTACCGCGGAGCCGCCCGCGAACGGCAGTTCTGGGCCGGATTGCTGCCGGTTCTCCTGCTGGCGGGCGGGCTCATCCTCCTCCTTGTCACGGCCTGGAGGGGCCGCCCCCGCCACCACCTCGACATCCCGCTGCCGGCCACCCGCCCCGGCGGGACATCGCCTCATGACCCCACGAAGGACTCCGCCCATGCTGCCGAGTAAGCTGATCCCCTCCACCCTCGCCCAGCGCATCCTCGCCAGAGGCCGCCTCGCGGCCCTCTTGGCAGGGGCGACCGCCCTCGCGCCCGCCGCGCTCGCGGACGTGCCCGCGCAGGGCGCTGCACCCATCGCCGGCGGCGCTTCGCATATCGCCATCACTCTTACCGGAGAGCACGGCGGCGCCTGCCTGCTTGACCATGCAATCGCTCAGGCCGGGCCGATCACCTTCACCGTGCGCAACAAGACAGCAACCGGCATCACCGAGATCGAGATTCAAAGCGGAGACCGGATCCTGGGCGAGAAGGAAAATCTGGCGCCCGGGTTGCCTGCCGTCTCGCTCACCCTCACGCTCGACGGCGGCAGCTACCGGATCTATTGCCCGGGCGCTTCACAGGAGAACGTACCCTTCACCGTGGTCGGCGAAATCGCGACGAAAAGCGGAAACTCCACCAGCGCCTTGCTCATAACAGGTGCAGCGGAATACGGCCATTATGTCGATGGGGTCGCGGACGCGATGGTCACCGCCGTCAGCATACTCAAGGCTGATATCGATGCCGGCGACCTTGCGAAGGCAAAGGCGGATTATCCCCGCGCGCGTCCGTTCTACGAACGGATCGAATCGGATGTCGATGGCTTCGTATTGCCCGGCTACAAGCCGACCGACAATGCCGGCAACCTCGATTATCTGATCGATATGCGGGCCTCCAATCTCGATCCGAAGGTCGGCTGGAGCGGCTTTCACCTCATCGAGCGGGATCTTTTCCGGGATGGCCGCATCACCGGCGCGACCAAGGCGACAGCGGCCGATCTGCTCCGCCATGTGCAGGAACTCGATCAACGCGCGAAGGGGCTGACCTACAAGCCAGAAGACCTCGCCAACGGTGCGGCAGACCTTCTGGAGGAGGTCCAGACAACCAAGATCACCGGCGAAGAGGAAGCCTTCAGCCATTACGATCTCGTGGATTTTGCTGGCAACATCGAAGGTGCCCGCCAAGCCTTCGCCTTCCTCGAGCCTGGCCTGCAGCGGATCGACCCGGACCTTACCCGGCAGGTGAATGCCGAATTCGCGCATGTGGTCAGCCTGCTCGATCGCTATCGCGACGCGAAGGAACCGGGCGGCTACCTGCGTTACACCGCCGAAATCCGCAAGGCGGATGCCGCCAAGCTGAGCCGTGCCATCCAGCAGTTGCAGGAGCCGCTTTCGAAGATTGCCGAGCGGGTGGCAACGGCGGGCGCGGCGGGCAACTGACGATGAGCAAGCAAGAACCTGGGAACGGCAGCTGCCCCTTTTCCCGTCGCGGCCTCCTCAAGGGGGCGACGCTCGGCGCAGCCGGCGCCATCGGCAGCGCGCTGCCCGCGCATGCCGGCACCGAGCCGGCTGACGAGGATAAGGTCGATCTCTCCTTGAGCATCCCCTTTTACGGGGCCGGTGGGCAGGCTGGTATCGCCACCCCGCCGCAGCGGCACGTGGTTTATATGACCTTTGACCTCACGACGCGAAAGCGGGAGGATCTGCAGCTTCTGCTTGCCCTCTGGTCGGGGGCGATCGCGCAACTCACCGCGGGAGCGGCGATCGGGCCGATCGAGCCCACGGGGCCCAGTGCCGTCGGGATCGACACAGGGGAAGCGCGGGATCTCGGGCCCGCCTCGCTGACCGTCACCCTCGGCCTCGGCCCGCGCGTTTTCACCGAGACCTACGGCCTCGCCCAGCAGCGGCCAGCGTTGCTGCGCGATCTGCGGCCATTGCCGAGCGATGCGCTGCAGCCGGGATTGACGGGCGGCGACCTTTCGCTCCAGGCCTGCGCCGATGATCCGCAGGTCGCCTATCACGCCATCCGCGACCTCGCACGCATCGCCAAAAGCACGGGCAGCGCCGCCACCCGATGGACGGTGATGGGCTTCGGCCGCGCCTCCGCCGGGGCCGGCCAATCGACGCCGCGCAACCTGCTCGGCTTCAAGGACGGCACGCGCAATATCAGTGAGGCTGGCGAGTATGATCGCTTCGTCTGGCTGCACGATGGCCCTGCCTGGCAGCGCAACGGCAGCTACCAGATCGTCCGCAAGATCCAGATGCATATCGAGAACTGGGATACCGACCGGGTGAGCAACCAGAACCAGGTCTTCGGGCGCCATAAGCTGAGCGGTGCGCCGCTGGGCGGCACGCATGAGTTTGATCCGCCCGATTTCGCTGCAGTCGCAAAGGACGGCAGCCCGATCATTCCGTTGACCGCACATATCCGCCTCGCCGCACATGAGAACAACGGTGGCATCAAGATCCTGCGGCGGTCGTACAACTATACCGATGGGCTGAACCAGTTCGGCATGCTCGATGCCGGCTTGCTCTTCATCGCCTATATGAACGACCCGCGCCATTTCGAGACGCTGCAAACCAAGCTCGGCGCCGCCGATGCGTTGAACGAATATATCGCGCATACCGGCTCGGGCATCTTCTTCATCCCGCCAGCACCGCGCGAAGGGAGTTACATCGCGCAAGCCATGTTCGCCTAGGTCCGAGACTGAGGCGAACAGGCGCCGCTTCAGAAATCCGCCACCTTGCCGCGCGCCGAAGCCGCAAGCCGCGCCGGGTCGTAATCCCGCGCCTCGACGATCGGCGCGCTGCCGGTGACGAGATCCGCCACCAGATGCCCAGCGCCTGGGCCGATGCCGAAACCGTGGCCGCTGAAGCCCGCCGCCAGGATCAACCCTGGCAGGCCGGGCATCGGGCCGATCGCCGGCACGCCATCGGGCGTGCTGTCGATATAGCCGGCCCAGGCCGCCTGGATGCTGGTCTTGCCGAGTGCCGGCAAGAGCGCGAGGGCGCGGGCATGCGTCTCCGCAATCAGCCGCTGGTCGGGCTCGGGATCGAGAATGCGGCAGCGTTCCATGGGTGTGACCTCATCGAGGCGCCAACCCCGCCCGCGCTCATGCCCGGCGCGCAGCCCCGCCAAGGTGCCGGGCCGCAAGGAACGCCAGCGCTTGCGGAACATCGGCGCGAAATCACGCGCGAAGCGCAGGCCCTGCGACGTTGGATCGAGGCTCGCCCGCCCGCTGATGGCAAGCGTATAGCCGCCATCCTGCCGCGCGGTGATGGAAACCGCCTTGGTGTGCAGCGCATCGGGCAGCCCCTCCGCCCCGGGCCCCACCGCGAGGATGGAGGAACGCACGGAAGCCTGCGGAAAGCGCAGGCCGAGATTGCGACAGAAGGAAGAAGCCCAGGCGCCACCGGCCAAAACCACCGTGCGCGTGCGGATCGTGCCGCGTTCGGTGACGACAGCCGAAGCATGCCCGCCCTCGGTCTCGATCCCCCGCGCGGCGCAGAACTGATGCACCGTGCCCCCCGCCTGCATGACCCCGCGGGCGATGACGGGCGCCGCGCGCGATGGATCGGCGATACCATCGGTGGGCGAGAAGACCCCGCCGCGCCAGCGCCGCCCGGTGGCAGCCCCCCGCGCCGTCGCTTCCTCGGCGGACAGCACATCCGTCCTCACGCCCACGCTGCGGGCGAAATCCCGCCAGGCGGCCCAGCGCGCGATCTCTGCCTCGTCCTGGCTGAGATAGAGCAAGCCGGAGCGGCGGAAGCCCACATCCTCGCCGATCTCGCCGGCGAGACGATCCCACAGCGCGAGGCTCTGCGTCGAGAGCGGCAGCTCCCGCGCATCGCGGTTCTGCTGGCGGCACCAGCCCCAGTTGCGACAGGATTGCTCGGCCCCGATGCGCCCCTTCTCGATGAGCGCGACGGCAAGGCCGCGGCGCGCGAGATAATAGGCGGTGGACGCGCCGACGATCCCCCCGCCGATGACGACCACATCCGCCCGCTCGGGCAAGACAGCAGAAGATTCGATGGCCAGCAGCCGCGCACGCATCGCTTAGTCCCGTTCAGAAAGATCGATCACGCAAGAAGGAAGACGCGCAACATCATGCTGGACTTGCGCCAGCGGAGGGTGCTGTTATCGCCCGGCGCCCGGAATTTTCTGCGGCGCGCGCGGCCGGCCCATGGGTGCGGGTGGCGCGGCCGAAAGACGGATAGCTGCCGTGATGAAACTTGACCGTATCGACATCAAAATTCTCTACGAGCTGCAGAAGAACGGCCGCATGACGAATGTGGAGCTGGCGGAATGCGTCGGCCTCTCCGCGAGCCCCTGCCTCATGCGCGTGCGCAAGCTGCAGCAGGCAGGTTATATCATCGGCTATTCCGCGCAGGTGAACATTGCCAAGCTCGGCCAGATGCTCACCGTCTTTACCGAAGTGACGCTCAAGAACCACCGCCCGATCGATTTCAGCCGCTTCATCACCGCGATCGAGAAGGTCGATGCGATCGTGGAGTGCCATCTCATCTCCGGCGGTTACGACTATCTCATGAAAGTCGTGACCAAAGGCGTCGCGGAATATCAGACCCTGATGGAGCAGCTCACCGACCTCGATATCGGGATCGATAAATATTTCAGCTTCATCGTGCTCAAATCCCCGATCGTCAAAGCGCATCTGCCGCTCACCAGCCTCTTCGCCGAATAGCCGTCACCGGTTGGCGAGCGCCTTCTGGAACACCGCATTCTCGGCCAGCCCGTCGAGCCAGCCGGGATCGAGCGTCGGGGTGGAGGCGAAGAGAAGCTGGGAATACGGCTCCTTCGGCGCGCCGCCCAGCGCCACGGGGCGCATCGCCTCCACCTTGCGCCCCTTGTACATCACGATGATTTCGTCGCAGATCGACTGCACCGTTGCCAGATCATGGCTGATGAAGAGAAGTGAGAGACCAAGCTCCCGCTTCAGCTCGCGTAGCAGGTCGATGATCGCATCGGCTACGACCGCATCGAGCGCGGAGGTGATCTCGTCGCACAGGATGAGGCTCGGCTCGGCGGCAAGCGCGCGGGCGAGGTTGACGCGCTGCTTCTGCCCGCCCGAAAGCTCGCCCGGCAGCCGGTGCTTCAGGGCGCGCGGGAGATGCACCATATCGAGCAGCTCATCGACCCGACGCTCCCGCGCGGCGCCGCTCATTCCCTGATAGAAGCTGAGCGGCCGGCCAACAATGTCTGCCACCCGCTTGCGCGGATTGATGGCGGTATCGGCAAGCTGGAACACGATCTGCATGCGCTGGGAATCGCGCTTCTCCCGCCGCCGCATCTCCGGCGCCAGGGGCTTGCCTTCGAAGAGAATGCGGCCCGCGCTGATCGGCAAAATGCCGGCAAGGGCGCGGGCGAGGGTCGATTTTCCGCAGCCCGATTCACCGACGATGCCAAGCGTCCGCCCCTGCTCCAAGCGGATTTCAACAGCATCGAGAACACGGAAGGCGGGGTTGCCGGCCCGATCGCGCGGGCCATAGCCGGCGGTGATCGTCGCTTCCAGGATAGCCGCCGGGCGCACCTTGCCCTCGGGCGGTGGCACGTAGTCGCTCGGCGAGAAGGCATGCAGCAATTGCTGCGTATAGGGGTGGCGTGGCGCCTGCAGAATCTGCCGCGTCTCCCCCACCTCCTGCACCGCGCCATCCCGCAACACGGCGATGCGGTCCGCCATCTGAGCGACGACCGCGAGATCATGCGAGACATAGACACCGGTGATCCCCTGGCGCTTCATCACCGCCTTGAAGGCGCGCAGCACTTCGATCTGCGTCGTCACGTCCAGCGCCGTGGTCGGCTCGTCAAAAATCACGACCTTCGGCCGGCCGATCAGCGCCATGACGGCGGCGAGCCGCTGCAACTGGCCGCCCGAAACCTGATGCGGATAACGCAGCCCGATCCGCTCTGGCTCGGGCAGGCCGAGCGCACGGATGAGTGCGATCGCCCGCGCCCGCGCCTCTTCCCGCCCCGTGCTTTCGTGAATTGCCACCACCTCGATCAGCTGATCGAGGATGCTGCGTGCCGGGTTGAAGGCCGCGGCCGCGCTTTGCGGCACATAGGCGACGAGCGACCCGCGCAGGCGCGCGCGCTCAGCCTCCGGCAGATGCGTCATCTCCCGTCCATCCACCGTGACGGAGCCGGCGGTGAAGCGGCAGCCGGGCCGCGCATGGCCGAGGAGCGAGAGGGCGAGCGTGGTCTTGCCCGATCCGCTCTCGCCGATCAGCGCCAGCATCTCGCCCTCGGCCACATCGAGCGAGATACCGCGGATGATCTCCACGATGCGGCCGGAATCGGTGCGCGCATCGATCTTGAGATCGCGGATCTCCACCAGCTTGCTCATGCGGCCTCCCGGTCGCGGATCTTGCGCGGCAAATTGTCGATCAGGAGATTGACGCTGATCGTGAGGCTCGCGATCGCGAAGGACGGAAACAGCACGGCGGGCGACCCGTAGGAGAGACCGTCGAGATTTTCCCGCACCAAGGCGCCCCAATCGGCATAGGGCGGCTGCACGCCGAGGCCGAGGAAGGAGAGCCCGGAGAGCAGAAGCACGATGAAGACGAAGCGCAGGCCGGTATCGGCGAGAACCGGCCCGACGACGTTCGGCAGGATTTCGGAAAAGACGAGATAGGCCCGGCCCTCGCCGCGCACCCGCGCGGCGGTGATGAAATCCATCGTATTGACGTTGACGGCGAGCGCGCGCGAGACGCGGAAGCTGCCGGCGACGTAGATCACCGCCATCGTCAGGATGAGGACAGGAATGGAGGAGCCGACGGCCGCGACGAGCACGAGGCCGAACAGCTTGCTCGGGCTCGAGTTGAGCGCATCGAAGAAGCGGCCGAGCAGCGTATCGATCCAGCCGCCGGTAACCGCGGCGCCGATGCCGAGCGAGATGCCGCAGGCGGCGGTGATGAGCGTGGCACAGAGCGAGATGCCCACCGTATAGCGCGCACCCATGATGATGCGCGAGAATGTATCCCGCCCGAGATAATCCGTGCCGAACCAGTATTTGGCGGTGATGCCATCGAAATCGTTGAAATCGACGATGCGCCCCACCGGATAGGGCACCAGATGCGGCGCCAGGATGGCGACGAGCGCCCAGAACAGCACGACACAGAAGGCGAGCAGCCCTGCGATGTTGCAGCGATAGCCGAAGAGCACGAAGCCCCCCATCCTGGCCCAGGGGCGGCTCATTTGCGCAGCCTCGGGTTGGAGAGAATCGCGATGATATCGGCGGTGGTGACGAGCAGGAGATAGCCGAAACAGAAGATCATCGCACAGCTCTGGATAAGCGGCAGATCCCGCGTCTCGACCCCGTCCACCATCAGCTTGGCAAGGCCCGGATAGTTGAAAACCGTCTCCACGATGATGACGCCGCCGAGCAGATAGGAGAGGGAAAGCGCCACCGCATTGGCGATCGGCCCGACCGCGTTGGGCAGCGCGTGATAGAGCACGAGCCGCCGGCGCGAGGCGCCCTTCAGCAGCGCCATCTCGATATAGGGCGCGCTCATCGTCTCGACCATCGCCGCCCGTGTCATGCGCACCATCTGGGCGGAGATGACGCAAGTGAGCGTCAAGACCGGCATGGCATAGACCCGGATGAAATCGAGCGGCGAATGGATCTGACTGACGAAGGAGAGCGCCGGCAGCCAGTGCAGATAGACCGCGAAGAGCAGCACGGCGAGATTGGCGACCATGAATTCCGGCACCGAGATCACGCCGACCGACAGCACCGTGACGAAGCGATCAAAGCGGGAGCCGGGGCGGATCGCGGCCAGGATGCCGAGGGAGAGCGCGAGCGGCACCGAGACGACGGTGGTGATGCCGGCAAGCTCCAGCGAATTGCCGATGCGCGAGCCGATGAGCGCCGAGACCGGCATATTGCTCGCATAGGAATGGCCGAGATTGCCGACGAGAAGGCCACCGAGCCAGCGGATATAGCGAATGATCGCCGGATCGTTGAGGTGCATCGCCCGGCGCAGGCCCGCGACCGCCGCCGGCGTCGCCGCCTGGCCGAGGATGATCTGGGCGGTATCACCGGGCAGCATGTCGGTCGCTCCGAACACCACCAGCGAGACGATGAGCAACGTCAGGATGGTGGCGCCGAGGCGGCCGAGGACGAGGCTGATGACCTGTTTGCTCATGCCCCCGCTTTCACCTGTCTCGGCCCCATGCGCGCCTGGCTCAGGCGAGCCAGACGTATTCGGCGAAGGCGTAGCCCATCATGCCGCCGAGCGGGTTGGGCCGCAGGCCATGCAGCTTGTCCGACAGACCATCGACATTGGAAATCCAGGCCGGAATTGCCGTGCCCGCCTGCACGGAGACCATCGCCTGCATCTCGTGATAGATCTCCGTCCGCTTGGTCTGGTCCAGCATGCCACGCGCTTCGAGCAGCATGCTGTCGAACTTCGGAGACTTATAGCGGCTTTCGTTCCAGGGCGCATCCGAGGCATAGAACAGCGAGAACAGGATATCGGGCGTCGGGCGCGGATTGATATTGCCGAAATGCACCGGCGCCTTCAGCCAGTATTCGGACCAGTAGCCGTCCGACGGCTTGCGCTGCACATCGAACTTCATGCCGATATCCGCCGCGGACTGCTGGATCACCATCGCCATCTGCACGGAGGAGCCGGCCGCATCGGAGGCGACGATCGGGATTCTCTGGCCCATCAGGCCGGATTTCTTGAAGTGGAACTTCGCGCGGTCCGGATCGTAGGGCTTGGGCTTGAGAGCCGCATTGTAGTAGCGGTCAGACGGGGAGATCGGCTGGTCGTTGGCGATGATGGCCAGATCGCGCAGCACGGCTTGCTTGATCTCCTGGCGGTCCATCACATACTTCATGCCCGTGACGAAGTCTGCCTTGTCGCCCGGAGACATGTCGAGCCGCATGTTGAGATCGGTGTAGTTGCCGGAATTGGTAATCGAGGCGCGGTAGCCGGGCTGGCGGTTGATGAGCTGCACCGCGCGCGGATCGAGGGCCGCGGCAAGCTGGACATTGCCGGCGAAGAGCGCATTGGCGCGCGCAGTGTCGTCCGAGATGCCGATGAACTCGAAGCTGTCGAGATAGGGCTTGCCCTCTTTCCAGTAGTTCTTGAACTTCACCCCGATCGAGCGAACGCCTGGGCTAAACTCCTTGCAGACGAAGGGCCCGGTGCCGTTGCCTTTCGAAAAGTCCGTCGTTCCATCGGCCACGATCATGAAGTGGTGCATGGCGAGGATCGTCGGCAGATCGGCATTCGGCGCCACCAGCACGATTTGCACGGTTTGCGGATCAACCGCGGTGATCGTCTGCATCTGCTTAGCCAAGGTCGCGACCTTGGAGCCGACCGCCGGATCGAGATGGCGCTTGAGCGTGAAGACGACATCGGCCGAGGTCAGCGTATGCCCGTCATGGAAGGTCACGCCGCGGCGAAGCTTGACGGTCCAGGTCTTGGCGTCCTTGCTGTCGATGCTCTCCGCCAGCTCCATCTGGGTGATGCCGTGCTCGTCGAGAAAGGTGAGCCGGTTGTAGAAGGCGCAGATGCGAACGTAGTCGGTCGAAAGCGAGGCCTTGGCGGGGTCGAGCGTATCGGCGGTGGAGGTAGACCAACCGGCGGCAACGATCGAGCCGCCATAGGTCGGCGTCGCGGCCAGGGCCGAGGAGGCGCGGCCGAGGATCGTGCCGGCGCTGGCAGCGGCAACGCCGCCGGCGGCCAGCATGCGGAAGAGGTCGCGCCGGGTGGCGCCGGCACTCATCGCCGCTTCCACCATCCGGTCGTCACGCGGGGTCCAGAGCGATTTGAGACGGTCTTCCATCAGATGCGTTCTCTCACAAAAGGGTTGAAGCAGGCGGCAGATTGTTCTGGCAAGCGGGGCGGATCAGCCGGCGCGCTGCCGGGCGGCGGCAGCGGCATCGGCGAGGCCAGCGAGCGTGGTGAAGTGATAGTCCGGCGTCGTCACGGCGGCGGGTGCGATGGTGCCGCCATAGCCGGGCTGGGCGTGCCGTCGCTCGATCCAGCAATTGGTGAGGCCGAGGCGGCGGGAGACGCCGATATCATGATACTGGCTCTGCGCGACGTGCAGGATATCTTCCGGCCCGTCGCCCTCGGCGCGCACGAAATCGAAGACATGATGGAAGAAGGCGGGATCGGGCTTCTCCGTGCCGGTATCGTCCACCGTGAAGGCCGCGAAGAAGGGCTGGCCCAGTTCCTCGGCGAAATGCGCGAAGGCCCAACGCTGCGCGTTCGTCATCGCGATGAGGCGGAAGTGTTCGCCAAGCGCGGCGAGAGCCGCCCGGCTATCGGGAAAGGCGCGCCAGGCAGAGACGGAAGCGCGGAGCCGCTCTGCATAGGCCGCGCCCTCCGGCAGGCCGAGCGCGGGCGCGATGCGGTGATAGACCCGCACCAGATCGTCGGGAAAATGGCCCGCCGCGGGCTCGTAGCGCGCCGCGCGATAGAGGGCGAGCGCCTCTTCCCCATCGAAGGGGCGGCCCGCTTCGGAGGCGATGGCGCCGAGGCAGCCGGTCAACCCCTGCTCGAAATCGATCAGCGTGCCGACGACATCGAAGGTCAGATACTTGAACGCGGTCAATGCACGCGGCACGGGCTCGTCTCCTGATGGGGCGGGTAGCGGTGGATGGCCGGCCGCGCCGCGCCTCGCAAAAGTGTCATCCCGGAAGCCCGCGCGGTTGCGCCGAATGACGGAGGCATGACGGCAGAAAATGCTGAAATGCCGACCAAACCAGCGCGCCTCCCCTGCTCTGCGCTCAACGCATGGCCGTGCGAATGTCAGGATCCTCCAGGGTGTCGTCCAGAACGCCGCGCGTCCGCTCGACGATCGCGTCGATTTCCGCCGCCGTGCAGCAGAGCGGCGGCGCGTAGCCCAGCATCCCGTCTCCGAACGCACGAATGACGAGGCCGCGCGCCCAGGCGCGGTCCAAGATGCGGCGGGAAGGCTCGGCCGCCGCGGGCAGCGGAGTCTTGCGCGCCTTGTCGGTCACCAACTCCACCCCCGCCAGCATGCCACGCCCCCGCACTTCACCGACGAGCGGATGATCGGCGAGGCTGGCGAGCCCCGCCTGCAGCCTCGCCCCCATGGCGCGGCCGTTCTCCAGCAAGCCGCCATCGTAAAGTTCGAGCGCCGCCAGGCCGATGGCAGCAGAAACGGGATGGGCGGAATAGGTTTGCCCATGGCCGATGGCGGCAGATCCTGCCGCATCGGCGATGACGGCATAGACCTCCTCGGACATGAACACCGCGCCCATCGGCGCGTAGCCCGAGGTCAACCCTTTCGCGACCGTCATCATGTCTGGCACGATCGCTTCCTCGGCGCACATGAAGAGCGGCCCGGTGCGGCCGAAGCCTGTGATGACCTCATCGGCAATGAACAGGATGTCAAGCTCCCGGCAGAGGGCGCGCATGGCGGCGAGCCAGCCGGGCGGGGGCACGATGACGCCGCCCGAGCCCTGGATCGGCTCCACATAGAAGGCGGCGACGCGTTCGGCGCCGAGTTCGGCGACCTTGCTCCGCAAGGCCTGCTCGGAAGCGGCGATGATCGCGGCCGGATCGGCACCGGCCGGATTGCGGTAGGAATAATGCGACGGAATTTTATGCTGCCAGGCGAAGGGCACGCCGAAGCCCGCATGAAAGACGGGCAGCGCCGTCAGCCCGGCGCCGACCGTGGAGGAGCCGTGATAGCCGCGTTCGAGCGAGATGAACTGGTCCTTCTCCGGCTTGCCGCGCGCCTGCTGATAATAGCGCACGAAGCGCACGGTGCTATCGACCGCGTCCGACCCGCCGAGGGTGAAATAGACGTGGTTGAGATCGCCGGGCGTGCGCTCGGCAAGGGCTGCCGCCAGCCGGATCGCCGGTTCCGCACCGAAGCCGAAATAGGCCGTCGCATAGGGCAGCGCTTCCATCTGCCGGGTCGCCGCCTCGATCAGGCTCTTCTGGCCGTAGCCGGCATTGACGCACCATAGGCCGGCAAAACCATCGAGCACTTGCCGGCCTTCCGCATCGGTCAGGGTTGCCCCCTGGGCCGAGCGGATAACGCGCACGCCGGCCCGCTCATGCCCACGGTAGGAGGTGACGGGATGGATAAGATGCGCCCGGTCTAGTTCCACGAGCGAATTGCTGAACATCGATTGTCTCCAGATCAGCCGAGGGCCTGCGAGGCCAGGGCGAAAAGATGGAAATCCTGCTGAGCAGCCGGCGCATCGCCCCGCCGCATCCCGATGCCGCCGCCCACCGGCATGAGGCCATGGGCTTGCAGGCGGGGTACGAGCCCGATCTGCGGAAGGGTATCGACGCGCAGGAAGCGGCCTTCGCAGGCCGCCATGAGCAGGCCGAGCAGCGCCTCCGCGCCCGGCAGGTCTGCCGCGATGATCGGGCCCGCGACTTCGCCGCGGCCGAAAGCGCGCAGTGCCGCATAGCCCACAAGGGAGTCGCCCCGCATCAGGCAAGCGATGCGCCCCTCTTCGAAGAGGCCAGCGATCAGGGCCGCGCGGTCCATCCCGGTCGCGGCACGGTCGAGCCGGGCACACTCCGCCCGCATCTCCGCCCCCGCCGGCCAGAGCAACCGCATGCCCGGCGGCAGGCTCGGCACCCTCGCCCGCGCAACCACACCCTGATGCTGGACGATGCTGCCGATGGTCTGAAAGCCAAGTTTTTCGTAGAGTGGCAGCCCCTCGGCGGTCGCGATCAGCCGGCAGAGGCGGCCGCCGGCCGCTTCAAGGCAGCGCAGCATGAGCCGGCGGCCGAGCCCCTGGCCGCGCATGGCCTCCGCCACGATGACCGTGTTGATCGTCGCCGCCTGCGGGCCGAATGGGGTCATGAAAGCCGTGCCGACCAGCCGCCCCCCTTCCGCGAGCACGGCGAAGCCCTCGCTCAACCGGGCGAGGAAGGCCCAATCCTCGGCCCGATGCGGCCAGCCTGCAGCGCGCGACAGCCCCACCGCTTCGGGAATGTGGCCCGCCAGGAAGCGTTCGAAACGAAGATCGGTGTTCAGCATGCGGGCGGCCCGTCCATTCATCGCGTGATCCATGCATAGCCGCATCCTGCGAGTGGAGATCGCCGTGCTGCGGCCGCGCGTGGAACTCTCTGCCGCCGGCGGCTGGCAATACGGAAGAATGCGCTTCAAAGCCCGGCGGATGCAGTGGGTGCGGCGGCAGCGGCGCTCCTATGATCGGACTCTCGGCATCGCCTGCGCCGAACGCATCCTGCCAGGGAACAAGAGACATGAGCGCGACCCGCCCGAAATACGTGACCTTCGATTGCTACGGCACGCTGACCTTCTTTCAGATGAGCGAGGCCGCGAGTGCGATCTACGGCAGCCAACTCAACGCGGAAGCGATGGCGGCGTTCAACCGCAACTTCGCCGCCTATCGGCTGGATGAGATCATGGGCGATTGGAAGCCTTATGCGGAGGTCATCCACAATGCCGTGGAACGCACTTGCCGCCGCAACGGCGTCGCCTTCCGACCCGAGGACGCCGCGGCGATCTATGCGCAGGTGCCAAGCTGGGGGCCGCATGCCGATGTGCCGGCCGGGCTCGCGCGCGTTGCCAAGGAAATCCCCCTGGTCATCCTCTCGAACGCGATGGACAGCCAGATCATGTCCAATGTCGAAAAGCTCGGCGCGCCGTTCCACCGTGTCTATACGGCGCAGCAGGCGCAGGCCTACAAGCCGCGCTTCCGCGCCTTCGAATTTATGCTCGACAGTCTCGGCTGCGGGCCGGAGGATATCCTGCATGTCTCCTCCTCCTTCCGCTACGACCTGATGAGCGCCCATGATCTCGGCATCACGCGCAAGGTCTGGGTCAATCGCGGGCATGAGCCGGCCAATCCCTATTATGGCTATACCGAAATCCACGACATCGGCGGCCTGCCCGGCGTGCTGGGGCTTTAGCGCGCCGCGCGCAATCCGTTCTGAGAGCGAAAGGGGCGAGCATCGCCATGCGCTTCATCTCCTACTGGCATGATACTGCGCCCCGCTTCGCCCCGGCGGAAACCGGGGCGGTGCGCGGGGAATGGGATGTCGCGATTATCGGCGGCGGTTTCACCGGCCTTGCCGCCGCCCGCCACCTCGCCCGCGGGGGCGCGCGGGTCGCGCTGCTCGAAGCGGCGCGGGTCGGCGCCGGGGCCTCCGGCCGCAATGGCGGCCACCTCAACAACGGCATCGCCCATAGCTTCGCGCAAGCGACCGCCGCCTTCGGCGCGGAACGCGCCGCCGCCCTCTACCACGCCTACGATCGGGCGGTGGATGTGATCGAGACGATCGTGGCCGAGGAAGCGATCGATTGCAGCTTCCGCCGCGCGGGCAAGCTCAAACTGGCCTCCAAGCCGCAGCATATCGCCGCGATCGCCGCGAATTTCGAGGCGGTGCACAGGGCGGTGGACCCCGATACGGAATTCCTCAGCAAGGATGATCTGCGGCGCGACATCGGCTCCGATGTCTTTCATGGCGCCATGCTGTCGAAGAAAAGCGCGATGATGCACATGGGCCGCTATGTCGCCGGCCTCGCGCAAGCGGCCGAGCGCCAGGGCGCCACGATCTTCGAGGAGGCACCGGTCGCGGGCTGCGCGCGCGATGGCGCGGCCTGGCGCATCACCACGCCGCGCGGCGCGCTACGCGCGGGCCAGGTGTTGCTGGCGACGGGGGCCTATACGCCGCAGACCTTCGCCTTCCAGCGGCGGCGCATTCTCCCCGTCGGTAGTTTCATCATCGCGACCCGCCCGTTGAGCGAAAGCGAGGCGGCGGCGGTGATGCCGGGGGACCGCACCTGCGTCACCTCGCTCAACATCGGCAATTATTTCCGTCTCAGCCCAGACCGGCGGCTGATCTTCGGCGGGCGCGCCCGCTTCTCCGCCCGTTCTGACGAGCAATCGGATGCCAAGAGCGGTGCGATCCTGCGCCGGGCACTCAGGCATATCTTTCCGAGCCTCGCCGATGTCGAGATCGACTATTGCTGGGGCGGCCTCATCGATGTCACCAAGGATCGCTTCCCGCGCGCCGGCGTCGAGAATGGGCTGCACTACGCACTCGGCTATTCCGGCCACGGCGCGCAACTCGCAACGCTCATGGGCATGATGATGGCCGACAAGATCATGGGCAAGCAGGTGGACAATCCCTTCGAAGGCCTGCCCTGGCCCGCCATCCCCCTCTATAGCGGCAAGCCCTGGTTCCTGCCGCTGATCGGCGCCTATTACGGCATGCTGGACCGCATCCGGTAGAGCGGTCGGGAGGGGCCTTCGCCCCGCCCGCGCCTCGCTCAGCCGAGCCCGGCGATGTGGAAGCTCTTCATCTCGAGATATTCCTCGATGCCGCATTGCCCGCCCTCGCGGCCGAGGCCCGACTGCTTGATGCCGCCGAAGGGTGCAACCTCCATCGAGACGACGCCGGTATTGAGCCCGACCATGCCGAATTCCAGCGCCTCACCCACCCGCCAGGCGCGCTTGAGGTTCTCGGTATAGAAATAAGCCGCGAGCCCGAAGGGAGTTGCATTGGCAATGGCGATCGCCTCCGCCTCGTCGGCAAATCGGAAGAGCGGCGCCACCGGGCCGAAGGTCTCCTCCTGGGCGAGCAGCATCTCGGTCGTCGCCTCGCCCAGCACCATCGGCCGGGCATAGAGCCCGCGGCTCGGCACCGCCGACACCTCGGCAAGCACGCGCGCGCCACGGGCGCGGGCATCCTCGACATGGCGGGCGATCTTGTCGAGGGCGGCGGCATTGATCATCGGGCCGATCGCCACGCCCTCCTCCGTGCCGGGGCCGACCCGCATGGCAGCGACACGCGCCGAGAGCCGGGCGGCGAACGCCTCATAGATGCCGCTTTGCACGAGGATGCGATTGGCGCAGACGCACGTCTGGCCGCCATTGCGGAATTTGGAGGCGAGCACACCCTCGACCGCGGCATCGAGATCAGCATCCTCGAAGACGATGAAGGGCGCATTGCCGCCGAGTTCGAGGCTGAGGCGCTTGAGCGTGCCGGCGCTTTCCCGCATCAGATGGCTGCCGACGCGGGTAGAGCCGGTGAAGGAGAGTTTGCGCACCACCGCGCTTTGCGTGAGCGCGCGGCCGATTCCCGCCGGCTCACCGGTGACGATATTGATGACGCCGGCGGGAATGCCCGCGCGCTCCGCCAGGACCCCGAGGGCCAGGGCCGAAAAGGGCGTGAGGTCGGATGGCTTGATGACGACGGTGCAGCCGGCGGCGAGCGCCGGCGCGACCTTGCGGGTGATCATCGCATTCGGGAAGTTCCACGGCGTGATGATCCCGCAAACCCCAACCGGCTCGCGCAGCACGAGGATGCGGCGGTCCGCGCTCGGGGCTGGGATGGTGCTGCCGCCGATGCGCCGCGCCTCCTCCGCGAACCATTTGACGAAGCTCGCGCCATAGGCGACTTCGCCACGCGATTCTGCGAGCGGCTTGCCCTGCTCCGCCGTCATGATGCGGGCGAGATCCTCCTGATGCGCGCGGATCAGCCCGTACCAGGCGTGAAGCTTTTCGGCCCGCGCCGCCGCGGGCGTCGCCCGCCACGGGCCGAGAGCCGCTTCCGCCGCGGCGATCGCCGCCTCGGTCTCGGCCGCGCCCATCGCCGGCACATGGCCGATCGGCTCGGTGGTCGCAGGGTCGATCACCGCCAGCCGGCCGCCGCCAGCCGCGCTTTGCCAGGCACCGCCGATCAGCGCGGCCTCCACCAGCAAGCTCCGATCCTCGAGTGTCAGCATCCGTCCATCGTCCTTCACGCCAAAGCGTCGCGCACGGCGGCGGCGATCGCCTCCGTCCGCGCCGCGCCCGGGCGCGTGCCGATGCCGCGCCGCGTCGTCTCTTCAATCGCTCGCATCACCCGCGCCGCCGCCGCACCCTCCCCGAGATGATCGAGCATCATCGCGGCGGACCAGATGGCCGCGATCGGGTTGGCGATGCCCTGCGCCGCGATATCGGGAGCGGAACCATGCACCGGCTCGAACATCGAGGGGTTGCGGCGTGTCGGATCGATATTGGCCGAGGCCGCGTAGCCGAGACCGCCCTGGATCGCGGCGCCGAGATCGGTGAGGATATCGCCGAAGAGGTTGGAGGCGACGACGACATCGAGGCTTTCGGGCGCCATCACCATGCGCGCCGCCATGGCGTCGATATGGTAGGAGGTGACGGTGACATCCGGATAATCCGCCGCGACCTCGGCCGTCACCTCATCCCAGAAGACCATGCTGTGCCGCTGCGCATTCGATTTGGTGACGGAGGCGAGCCGCCGGCTGCGGCGGCGAGCCTGCTCGAAGCCGAAGCGCAGGATGCGTTCCACCCCGTTGCGGGTGAAGATCGCGGTTTCGACCGCCACCTCCTCCGCGCTGCCCTGGTGGATGCGCCCGCCGGCTCCAGAATACTCGCCCTCGGTATTCTCCCGAATGCAGAGGATATCGAAGCCTTCGGCGCGCAGCGGCCCCTCGACCCCCGGCAGCAGGCGGTGTGGGCGGATATTGGCGTATTGCACGAAAGCCTTGCGGATCGGCAGCAGAAGCCCGTGCAGGGAGACGGAATCGGGCACCTCCGCCGGCCAGCCGACCGCGCCGAGCAGGATGGCGTCGAAACCGCGCAGCGTCTCGATCCCGTCCGCCGGCATCATCCGGCCGGTGTCCCTGTAATAGGCGCAGGACCAGGGGAAGCTCTCACCCACCAAGGAGACGCCCTCAAGAGAAGCCGCCCTCTGCGCCACCGCCCAGGCCGCTTCCGTCACCGGCTTGCCGACGCCATCTCCCGGGATCAACCCCACGCGATAGGTTTTCATGCTCGCCCCCCTCAAAGCCCGATCAGCACGCTCTTGCTCTGGCGATTGGCGCGATAGGCCTCGCGGCCCAGATCCTTGCCGATCCCCGATTGCTTATACCCCCCGGTCGGCAGGATGTGATCGCGCGAGCGGCCATAGCGATTGACCCAGATGGTTCCCGCCTGCAGCCGGCGCGTGATGCGCAGGGCGCGCGCCAGATCCTGGGTATAGAGCCCGGCGGCGAGCCCATAGGTCGGGTGGTCGGCAAGGGCGAGGGCTTCCTCCTCCTCGTCGAAGATCTCGACCGTCAGGACAGGGCCGAAGATTTCCTGGGTGACGGCCGGGGATCGCGCATCGAGGCCGGCGAGCACCGTCGGTTGGTAGAAATAGCCCGGCCGCTGGATCGGCGCGCCGCCGGCAAGGCAGGTCGCGCCGGCATTCTTCGCCGCCGTCACGATCCCGTCGATGCGGGCCAATTGGCGGAGCGAGATGATCGGGGAGAAGCGGCTCTCCTCATCCCAGGTGGCGCCGGGGCGGATCGCCGCCATATGGCTGAGGATCGCGGCAACCGTCGCTTCCGCGACACTCCGCTGTACGATGAGGCGCGCGGCGGCGACGCAGGCCTGGCCCGCATTGGCGAGGACACTGCGCGCGATGGCGGAAGCCGCGCGCCCGAGATCGGCATCGGCGAAAACGAGCTGCGGGCTCTTGCCACCGAGTTCCAGCGTCATCGGCTTCACCCCGGTCTGGCCGATCGCCTGCAGGATGGCGCGCCCGGCGGTGGTGGAGCCGGTGAAGCTGATCTTGGCGATGCCGGGATGGCTCACGAGCGCCGCACCCGTCGTCATGCCATCGCCGAGCACGATATTGATGAGGCCAGGCGGCAGCCCGGCCTCGATCGCCAGTTCGGCGATGCGGAGCGTCGAAAACGGCGTCATCTCCGATGGTTTCAGCACCACCGCATTGCCAGCAGCGAGCGCGGGGGCGAGTTTCCAGCCGGCCATGGAGAGCGGCACGTTCCAGGGCGTGATGGCGCCCACGACGCCGAAAGGCTCATCCATCACCATGCCGAAACTGGCGTCTCCGGTCGGCGCCAGCATGCCGCCCTCCTTATCGGCCATTTCAGCATAGAAGCGGATCTGCTCGGCGGTCACCGCGATATCGATCGGCCCGACCTCGGCGATCGGGCGTGTCGAGGAGAGCGCCTCCAGCTGGCCGAGATAAGGCGCATCGGCCTCGATCCGATCGGCCCAGGCCTGAAGCGCGCGCGTGCGGTCCCGCGGTGGGCGCTCACCCCAGCGGCTTTCCTTGAGAGCCGCCCGCGCGGCCGAGACCGCCTCATCCACCAAGGACGCATCGCCGATCGGGGACTGCCAATAGGCTTCGCCGTCCGAAGGGCGGTGCAGGGTCAAGCGGCCGGGCTCCGGCTGGTAGCGGCCGGCGATGAAATGCCCGGGCGGCAGGGCGACGGAGGCCGGATCGAAGCTCAGGGACATGCGGCCTCCTTCTGCGGGCGGGCCCTCAGCCTAGCGCGCGGCGGCCCGAAGTTTGCGCCGCAGCCAGGCCGGCGGCCGGCCGGAAACGCCGTTCCGCGCGGGGCGGACAGAGCTTTCTGCTGCCGCTCAATAGCCGCGTGCGCGGTCAACCAGGCCAAGTGGAGGAAGCCCCGCCAGATGCCGCCGGATATTCGCGATCACCGCCTCGGCCGCGCTATCCGGCTGGGTGACGCTCGCGACATGCGGGGTGATGAGGATGCGCGGATGTTGCCATAGGGGATCACCGGCCGGCAGCGGCTCGGGGTCCGTCACATCGAGCATGGCGGCGGCGAGCTGACCGCGATCGAGCGCGGCGAGGAGCGCGGCCGCATCCAGCTGCTGCCCCCGCCCCGCATGCAGCAGCAGCGCGCCCTGCGGCAGACGGGCGAAGAGATCGGCGTTGAGGATGCCGCGCGTCTCCGCCGTCAGCGGCAGAAGGCAGACCAGAAGATCGGTCTCGGCCAGGAATTCCGGCAGTTCCTGGGCGCCGGCAAAGCTGCGCACGCCCGGGATGGTCTTGGCACTCCGGCTCCATCCCGCCAGGGGAAAGCCGAAGGGACGCAGGCAGTCGAGCGCTGCGGTGCCGAGATCGCCGAGGCCCATGATGCCGACCCGCCGCGCGGTCGCCTGCGGATGCGGCTGCGGGCGCCAGTCCTCGCGGGCCTGCTGCGTGCGGTAGAGCGGCAGGCCGCGATGCAGGGCGAGCACGCCGAGGGTGACGTATTCCTGCATCATGCGGCGGATCGCCGGCTCGATCATGCGCACAAGGCCGGCGCCCGCCGGCAGATCGCCCGTCGCCAGATGATCGACGCCGGCGCCGACGCAAAACAGCAGTTCGAGGTTGCGGTAGCGCGCGAGATCCGGCGGCACGGACCAGGTGAGGATGAAGCGCACGGCTTCGGGCGCGACCGCCGCCGCATCGCTCACGAAGGGAAGGTTGGGGAGGGCGGATGCGAAGTGGCGCGCGAAGACCCGCTCCCGCTCCGGCGTCGATAGAAACAGGAAGGTCACGCCATAAGCTCCCGCCCGAGGCCGGCGAGCAGATCCATGCAGCCGGCGATTTCGCGAACCTCGATGTATTCCTCCGCCCGATGGGCGCGCGCGATATCGCCCGGCCCGCAGATGATCGTCTCGATCCCTGCCGCGGCATAGAGCCCGGCTTCCGTCCCGTAGCTCACCGCGGCGAGCGGGGCCTGACCGGTGAGCTGCGCGATGCGGCGGGCGATCGGCGCTTTCGCCGGCAGCGCGAGGGCGGGATATTCGCTGACGATGTCGAAGGCGGCCTCCTCCCCATGGGCGACGAGCCGGGCGACCGCGGCGGCGATGCCGGCGAGCAGGCTGCGCGGTGCGACACCGGGGAGCGCCCGGGCTTCGACTTCGAGCAGGCAATGTTCGGGAATGACGTTCAAAGCCTCGCCGCCATGGATGACGCCGGCCTGGACAGTGGAATAGGGTGGCGCGAAGCGGGCATCCTGAAGCCCCGCTTCGGCCGCGGCGGCCGCGGCTGCCACCTGGGCCAGCACGGGCGCCATGGCGTGGATGGCGTTGCGTCCCAGATCGGGGCGGGAAGAATGGCCGGCCCTGCCCCGCACCGAGACGCGCGCCGCCGCCTTCCCCTTATGGGCGAGGATGCCGAGCAGGCCGCTCGGCTCCCCGACGATGCAGCCGAGCGGCGGGGCGCAGAGCGCAGGCAGCTGGCGCAGCAGATGCGGCACACCGCGGCAGCCGGCCTCCTCGTCATAGGAGAAGGCGAGATGCAGCGGCCGGGCCAAGGCGTGGCCCGCGAGGCGGGCGACAGTTGCCATGGCGCAGGCGAGAAAGCCCTTCATGTCACTGGTGCCCCGGCCGTGGAGCCGCCCGCCTTCCGCCCGCAGGCAGAAGGGATCGGCGCGCCAGCCGGCTTCACCCGCCGGCACCACATCCATGTGGCCGGAGAGGATATAGCCCGGCCGATCCCGCGGGCCGATGGTCGCGAAAAGGTTGCAGCGATCCCCTTCCGGCCCAGACAGCAGGCTGACCTCGGCCCCCGCCGCGCGTGCCTCGGCGGCGATGAAATCGGCGATCGCGCCGTTCGGCCGGCCGACGACGGAGGGGAAGCCGATCAGGCGGTCCAGCAGCCGGACGGGGTTTTGTTCAGCCTGCGCCATGCCTCACACCTTTCTCGCAGCAGCGGGAGCCCGCCACGGGCATGCCCGCGGCCGGCGCGCGGAGGCTGCCCTGCGAGCATAGGGGCGGGCGCCACCTCCCCGCGCGCTGAAACCTGCGGCGGCTTCGGTGGAATGTTGCGAAACACGCGCCATCACAGACGCAAAATGCGGCCAGCCTGGCTTAAGCTGCGACAGAAGGTCGAGCAGGGAGAGCCCCGCCGCGTGACGCTTGGCGATACAATGCTTCTCGATTCCTACCGCCTCGCCCTCATCGATATTCATGAGGCGCGGCTGGAGGCGTTGCACGCGCTTTCGATCTCGGTGGGCTGGCCGCATCGCGCCGAGGATTGGGACATGCTGCGCCAGATCGGCCAGGGCCGGGCGCTGACCGATGGGATTGGCCGCGTGCTCGGCACCGCCATGTGGTTCCCCTATGGCGGCGCCTTCATGACGATCGGCATGGTCATCACGACGCCCCGCCTCCAGGCCAATGGCGGCGGCCGCTGGCTGATGCGGCAGGTGACGGGCGAAGCCGGCCACCGCGCCATCGGCCTCAACGCGACGCGGGCCGCCTGGCGGCTTTACACGGGGCTGAGCTTCACGCCCGATGCCAAGGTCTATCAGCGCAACGCGATCGCCCGCCCGCCCCCTGCCCCGCCGCCGCTGCCGCCCGGCGCGCAGCTTCGCCCGCTCGCCACCGACGATCTTGCCGCGATCGCGGCGCTCGATGCCCAGGCCTTCGGCGCGCATCGCGGCCTGCTGCTCGCTGAGTTGATGAAGACCGCCTCCGGGACGGTCCTGCTGCGCGGGGAGGAGATCGTCGCCTTCGCCCTCTGCCGGCCCTTCGGGCGTGGCCATGTCGTGGGGCCGATCGTCGCCGCTTCGGATGAAGTGGCGATCGCGGTGGCAGCACCGCTTATGGCGCCACTCGCCGGCCGGTTCCTCCGCATCGATACGCGCCGCGCCGCCGGCCCGTTTGCCGATTTCATCGGCGCCTGCGGCCTGCCGCTCTACGATGTGGTGACCAGCATGTCGCTCGGGCGACGGTGGATACGGAGCGCGACGCCGGACGGCACGACCCCCCACAGCTTCGCGCTGGCGAGTCAGGCGCTGGGCTGAGGGGCGACACACGGCCGCCGCTTCAGGGCATGGCCCCGCGCTGCACCGCCGCCACCGCATCCTGCAGCACCTTCAGCGTGCGGTCTCCCTCGGCGCGCAGAAGGGCGAGCATTTCCTCGGAACTCTTGGCCTTGGCCATCGCAGCCTTGAATTCGGGCGGGAAAGGCTTCGACTCCACCAAGTCCCGCATCCCTTGCATGACCATCTCCTCCGGCTCCGGACGCTCCGGATCCTCCGGCGGCACCAGGGGCAGGGCCGGCGGCGGCGCAGGCGGCTCACCCTCCAGTTTGCGGCGGAAGGCATCGATATGCACATGCGCCGGAGCGGGCTCCTCGGCGAGGCTCTCTTCGGCGACATAGCCATGCCGCACATCGCTCGCCGCCTCGTCCGCGGTGCTGCAGACGGCGCGCCAGGCGAGATCGACCGTCATTGCATCCGTATCGAGATGCACGCTGTCGAGCCGGGCCGGCACTTCTTCGTACCAGCTGTTGCGCTGCTCATCCACCTCGCGGCGGAGGAAGATGCGGGCGCGAAGGCCGGGCAGCCTGGCCGTGAAGCTCGGATGGTCGGGATGAAGATTTTCGAAGGATAAGAGTTCGTCACCGCGCAGATAGGGATCGAACTGCTGGTCGGCCGGGGCTGCGTTATAATGCCCCCAATCGAAATCGAGCGGTGGCAGAGGGCTCCGCTTATAGAGCCAGGTCTTGTCGTAGGTGCCGCGCAAAGCCAGGCGCGGGGGAAATTCGGGCGAAAGCGGGCCGAAGGTATCGGGCGGGATTGCGAGATTCCATTTCGAGCGGAACTCGTTCACCGGATGGATATTGCAGGCGGCGAATTCCGCGCCCGGCTTCTCTTCCATCCGGCCATAGCCCTTGCCCCAGGGATTGATCGGCGAATCGATCCCGCCATAGGCGTGCTCAAGCCTGATCTGCATGGCGGAGAAGGGCTCCGGCGGTGACAGCTCGACGGCATTCTGAGCGCCGCGATGCCACGCCCGGTTGCCGATGACGGTGAGGCTCTTGCGCCAGGCGCCGACCCCGAGCGTCACGTCGAGCCGGGTCGTGCGGCTGCCGCGCGGCGCATGGGCCGATCCTGCGAGGGTGACATCGGTGCGCGGCTTGAAGGGAATGAAATCACCCGCAAAGCGAGGGCTGTTGCCAAGTCCATCCTCGAAATTCTTGGATTTCTGCACGCCCGGCTGCTTCTCCGGCGGCAAAGGCAGGCAGGCGCCATGCGGCACGATCCGCGCCCGCGCGACATAGACGACGGTCAGCATATAGTCTTCCGCCCGGGCTCGTGTGACGAAGGATGCAAGCTGCTTCGGATTGGGGGTGAGGCTCAGCACGTCATGCCCCCGCCTGGATGTTCAAGGCATGGACCTTGCGCATGAACTCGCCCGAGCCCCAGACGCTGAGATTGCCCTGGATGTTGACATCGCCTGTAATCATCACCCCTCCCAGTGCCGAGATGCTCACTTTCCCCGCGGGGTTGATTTCGATCACCGTAACGCCCGCGCGATTGGCGATCTTCACGCCCGTCGCATCCACCGTAATCTTGTGGGCAATGCCATCGATCGTGATCCCTGCTGGCGGATCCCTGCTCAGCACCGGCGCCGCATTGGCTGAGAGATTGATGCCGAGCTTGCCGACGGTCAGCGCCGCCGTGCCATAGGCATTCGGCCGCGCCGGCACCGCAGGGGGCACTCCGTTCGGCCCTTCCGGCTGTGCCGGAACGCCGGGCAAGCCCGCACCGGCGGCCAGCACCACCTTACCTGCCGCGCCGGCCGAGGCAGCTATGCCCTCTTTTGTTACCGAGAAGGTCGGCTCCAACAGGATCGCGTTCTCGAGCAAGGGCGCGTGAACCTTGTCATACTGGTAGCCGCACCAGCCGACCAGGGCTTCTGCCACGAGTGTCGGCGCGGTCGCCAGACCCAGGGCGACGACGCTGCCGATGCCGTCGATCTGCCGGTCATAGGAAGGCTTGGCGGCGCTACTCTCGCTCTGCCCGGCATCCTTCGCCTTCTGCTTGTTGGCATTATACTCGTCGTCGTATTTCTTCTCGGCCGCCTGCTCGGCCGCCGCGGTATCGTCGAGATTGATCGGCGCGCCTGTCTTTGGCAGAGGCAGATCCGGCCAAAGCTCGAAAAGCGCGTTCGCCGCGGTGACGCCGAGCGAAAGATAGGCCGCTGCCGCCGCTTGCGTTTCGAAGGCTGTCTTGACCAAGGCCCCGCTGGTCGCCCGGTTGCCGATCACAAAATCCTTTGTGAAGAACTGCGACGAGCCGGAGCCGAGGCTGCTGTCCGACCCCGTCATGTTGCCGTTCGTGCCGAGGGTGTAATCCGGCAGGATCGCGTCGATCTTGTCGAGTTTCGGCCCTTTGAACGCCTGCGGCCGGCCCTTCAGCGTTAAAGTCGCGCCGAGCTTGTAGGCAAAGCCGAGCAGCCCGAAACTCAGCGCGACGCTTGAGGACAGGGATATGCCGTAGCTCAAGGAATGGCTGAACTTGTAGTCGAGGGATCCCGAATAGGCGACCGAAGGGGTATAGCTCACCTTGCCGCTGTAGATGTTCGTCTTCCAGCTCAGCTCTTTGAAATCGGGCATCGGTCTTCCCTATCGGTGAGGTTTCTGATCTGCGCGGCGGCTCCCGCCTGCGACGGCCGCGGGGGCCACCGCAGAGCGGCGCGCTCAATCGAGCACGATTTCGGTCTGGCGGCCGCTTTGCACGATCACCGTGGACGTGCCGCCGACGAAGATGCGCCGATGGCCGCCGATCACCTCGGTGTGGTTGCCAGCGGTGGTGATGGTGCGATTGCCGGGCGTGTAGCAGAACATGCCGGCATAATCGCCGCTCGACAGGGCGAAGCCGCGGAATTCGACCTTCCCGGCGCCGAAGGCAGGATCGGCGATGATCCGCCGCTCGATATCCGATGTGGAGGCGACATCGCCGATACGCAGGTAATGCGGCAGGCTGACGCCATAGGCGGGTATCGTGAAGGCGGTAAAGACCTCGTCCGCGCTGAACGCCGGGATGCCGCCCGCCAGGCTTGGGCGCGTGCCGCCCGCCGCCTGCCGCGCCTCATCCGCCGCCGATGGCTTGCCGGGGCCATCGTTCATCACCATCGAGATCCCTGAGGGCGTGCGAACCACGTTCTGCACCTGGTTGCTCTTGGTCACCGGGCTTGTTATCTCAGGGTTCGGCAGCGCGCCCATGATGAAGGGGCGGTCTGGGTCTCCGCCCATCCAGCCGATCATCACCTCGGTCTTGTCGGGCAAGGGGAAATGCATGCCGGTGCCGCCCGGGCCGCCATAGGGCTGGGCCATGCGCAGATAGGGCGAGCCCTCGAAACGGTCGGTCTTGTCGTTGTTAAGCGTGATCGAGACCTTGTAGCGCCCCTGCGCGTCCAGGATCGCGCGGCCATCCTCCCCCTCCCCCGCCTCGACCTTGGCCGGGCTCACCCCCGTCATGACCGGGCGCGGCGTCTCCCGCGGGCTGCGATAGGGGACGGAAGCGGGGATCGCCCGCAGACGGTTCTGGTAACCCCTCTCTTCCGACCGCTGCTCGGCGAAAGCCCCGGCCACCGGCTGGTTGGCCAAATGGGACACCATGATGGGCAGGTAGGACTGGTTGAAGGACGGGCGGAAATACATGTCGAACGCGAAGAAGAAGCCGGGAGCCAGGAAGGGGGATGTCGTCACGAAATCGAACTGGTCACGCTCCGCCCCGATCGCTTCGGCGCGCGCTTGGGCGAAGGTCCGCCCCTCCTCCGCGGTCGCGAAATAGGTCTTGACCTCATGCACCCGTCCGGCGCCGCCCTTCGGCACATCGGCCTGGGCGGTCAATTCAACATGCGGCGTCTCATAGTTGTAGGTTTTGAGATGGATGCCCTTGGCGACGGTGCGCAGCTGGCGGCGAACCGAGAGGACGGATGCCTGCTTCTGCGCCGTCTGCGTTCCCGTCCGGTCGAAAGAGAGAACGCGGTCAGCCCCCTGTTGGGGGCAGAGGCTCGAAGCATCGGTAAAGACCACCCGCTCATGCCCACTCGCCTGCTCGAAATAGTAGAAGATTCCCCAATGTTCCAGCAACCGGTGCAGGAAATCGAGATCGGTCTCATCCGATTGCAGCCAGAAATCGCGCTGCGGATAGGCCTCCTCCTTGAAGAAGCGGAAGGACCAGTCGGTCTGCATCAGCCCCGCCGCCTCCGGCTCCGAAAGCAGCGCCCGGACCACATCAGCGACCGAGAGGGCAGTGCGGGTGCCGAAGGTACGAAAGTGGGTTGAATGCGCAAGAAGCGCAAGGCGCGGCATGAGCGTGAAGCGATAGGCGTAGAAATCGCCCGCCGCCTCGGTCGATTCCTCGGCCGCGACAATGAGACCATGGATAAGGCGTTGATCCTCTCCGCGCCGCAGGCCAAGGCGCGCCGGGCGGAGCAAAAGCGCCTCGAGAGAGAGGGCGGGATCGGTCGAAACCGTGTCAATCTCGAACCGATAGGGCCGCGTCAGCCGCTCTTCCCCTTCGAGCCGCGCGACGCGCAGAGCGGTGGGCGCGAGGCCTTCGATCTCCAGATCCAGCGTGACCGGCAGCATAGACGCCTCCCTCCAGGCTTCGCATCCTTCGGGAGGGCCAGACACAGCAGGTCATCCCGCACGGGTTTGAGTAACAGATACCGCGCATAGCCGCGCTGTCCAATCCGTTAAAACTCCGCAGTTATTGCGCAAGCGCGATGGGTACGGGCCGCCCCGCATGGGGCGCGGAGCAGCGAGGCCGGATTCACTGCCGGGAGCGAAGCCTCTTCTCGCCCTCCGCCAGCTGCATAATATTTAGGCTTCTCGCTTACGACCGTCGCGTTTTTTGTTTCTGAACAGCGAACCGCGCCAGAAGCGACCCATTCATGGGCATAATGGGCAGTTGCGCCTCGCTCAGCCCCCGTGCGTGCCGGCTAAACCTCTTCGCCGCCTGGTCATCGGTCAACGCTTGGCACCGCTGCCGCTCGCCTGCCGTAAGCCGCCTCGCAACCGCTTGTCTCGTGCCCGAGCGTGATAGTGTGTGATTGACACAACCCCTCTCTATCGGACTTCTGCGGGTCACGACTGAACTCTATGGACCGATGGCCCAAGCGAGCTTGCAAGGCGCGCTGCTGGCGATCTCGGCAGTCGTATCCCGAGAGGGGGTAGGTTCTGGATGAGGTCGTCGCGGGAGATGATCCGGTAAGATCTGGTTGCTGACACCAGCCCAAAACCGAAGGCCTCGATGACCGAGGTATGATGAACGTCCGAGACCTTGTCGAAAAGGCCCCCTGATACGGACCTTCTGCGCGAGATGAGCAGTTTTGCGGCAGAGCGCCTGGTGGAAATGGAGGTCGGCGCGATGACGGGGGCGGCCCAGCGCGAAACCGGCCCGGACCTGCTCCTCCGACGCAATGGCTGTCGGCATCGGGATTGGCAGACGCGGGATCACTCCCACTCGATTGTGCCGGGCGGCTTGCTGGTGATGTCGTAAGTGACCCGGTTGATGCCGCGGACCTCGTTGACGATGCGGTTTGCGACGCGGCTGAGGAAGCTCATCTCGAAGGGATAGACATCGGCCGTCATGCCGTCCGTGCTCGTCACCGCTCTGAGCGCGCAGGCGAGATCATAGGTGCGGCCATCACCCATCACACCTACGCTGCGCACCGGCAGGAGCACGGCGAAAGCCTGCCAGATCGCGTCATAGAGATTGGCGAGCCGCAATTCCTCGAGGAAGATCGCATCCGCCCGGCGCAGCAGCGCGAGCTTCTCGCCCGTGATCGCGCCCGGGATGCGGATCGCGAGCCCAGGCCCCGGGAAGGGATGACGGCCCACCATGCGCTGCGGCAGGCCGAGTTCGAGCCCGAGCTTGCGCACCTCGTCCTTGAACAGTTCACGCAACGGCTCCACCAGTTGCATGCGCATCCGCGCCGGCAACCCGCCGACGTTGTGGTGGGATTTGATCGTCACCGAAGGGCCGCCGGTAAAGCTCACGCTCTCGATCACATCCGGGTAGAGCGTCCCTTGGGCGAGGAAATCGGCGCCGCCGAGCTTCGTCGCCTCCTCCTCGAAGACATCAATGAAGAGCCCGCCGATGATCTTGCGCTTGCGCTCCGGATCGTCCACGCCATCCAGCGCGCCGAGAAACATCGCCGACGCATCGCGATGGATGAGATTGATGTTGAAACGGTCACGAAAAACGGAAACAACCTCTTCCGCCTCGCGCTCACGCAGGAGGCCGTGATCGACGAAGATGCAGGTGAGCTGATCACCGATCGCCTCATGGATGAGCGCAGCCGCCACGGCGGAATCGACGCCGCCGGAAAGCCCGCAGATCACCCGCCCCTGCCCCACCTGCTTGCGGATGGCGGCGATCTGCGTCTGTCGGAAGCTCGCCATCGTCCAATCCCCCGCGCAGCCGGCCACGCGGTGGGTGAAGTTGCGGATGATCGCACTGCCATGCGGTGTATGCGCAACCTCGGGGTGGAATTGCAGGCCGAAGAGCCGGCGCTCATCATGCGCAATCACGGCGAAGGGCGCGCCGTCGCTGGTGCCGACCACACGGAAGCCGGGCGGTATCTTTGTCACCCGGTCGCCATGGCTCATCCACACCTGCTCGCGCGCGCCGACCTGCCATTCCGCTTCCCCGATGCCCTCGAAGAGCGCGCAAGCCTCCCGCACCTCGACATAGGCGCGGCCGAACTCGCGATGATCGTGCCCTTCCACCAGGCCGCCCAGTTGCGCGCACATCGCCTGCTGGCCGTAGCAGATGCCGAGCACGGGCACGCCGAGTTCGAAGACGACCTCCGGCACGCGTGGGGATACCGCCTCCGTTACCGAGGCGGGGCCGCCCGAGAGGATGATGCCACGCGGGGCGTAATCGGCGATCTTTTGCGGATCGGTATTGAAGGGCCAGATTTCGGAATAGACGCCGCTCTCGCGCACGCGCCGGGCGATCAGCTGCGTGAACTGGCTGCCGAAATCGAGGATGAGGATGCGGTCTGCGGTGATCTGTGCCATGGCGTGATATGAACCGAGGCTCAGGGCGAAGCAAGACCGTTCGACGCAAATCTGCCCCAAAGGCGAGCCCGCCGGGCGCTCCCCCTGCTCAAGCAAAGGCCGCGGCGTTACTTGCCCAAGGTGGCGCGCAGCGAGGCGAGACAGCCGCCGCGCCAAGCAGAGCTAACGCCCCGGCGGCGGAGATCTTTCGCCCCGTCTTGGCGAAGGCCAGCGCGGCTGCCCCGCCCGCGCGCCCGCTAAGCTTCCGGCGCCAGCAGGCGGGTCAACGGTGCCCAGAGATAAGCGGTCTGCGCCAAGGCGACGCCGCCCACGCGCACCTCCCCCTCGGCGACGCGCTGGCCGCCGAGACGCTCGTAGAACCAGCGGCTCGGATTCTCGCTCAAGACCCAGAGGAAGGTGTCTGCCGCGCCCGCCGCCGCCAGGCTTTCAGCGGCCGCCCGCATCAAGGCGCGGCCGAAGCCCTGGTCTCGATAATCGTCCAGCACATAGAGGGTTTCGATCTCGCTCCCGGCGAAGGGCTGGCGGGGCCGGGTGCTCGCGGTCACGAAACCCACCACGCTCTCCTCGGCCACGGCCACGTGCAGGATATGGCCGCGGCGAACGAGGTGGTCATACTGAGCGGCATGGCGGGCTGGGGAAAGCGCGGTCAGCGTCCAATCCGGCAGGATGCCGGCATAGGCGCTCCGCCAGGCCGCCACATGCACGGCGCCGATTTGGGTGGCATCCTCGCGCCGCGCGGGGCGGACGGTGCTCACCGCCGTTCGAGCAGGGCGGCGAAGAAGCCGTCCGTCCCGTGCCGGGCAGGGGTGAGGCGGAGCATCCCATCCGGGGCGAGGCTGCGGAGCGCCTCATCCTCGGGCGAGACCTGCGCGAAATCAGGATGCACGGCGAGGAAGCGGCTCACCTGCGCCTCATTCTCGGCCGGCAGGATGGAGCAGGTGGCATAGACCATCCGGCCGCCGACCTTGAGGAAGCGGGCGGCGTCAGCCAGGATCGCCGCCTGTTTCTGGAGCAGTTCGGCGAGATCCGCCTCCGTCAGCCGCGCCCGCGCATCGGGGTTGCGCCGCCAGGTGCCGGTGCCGGTGCAGGGCGCATCGACCAGCACGCGGTCATAGGTCTCACGCCGCCGCTTAGCCCATTTGCCATCGCCATCGGCCAGCAGATGCTGCTCGGCATTATGCACGCCCGCCCGCCGCAGGCGCCGCACCGCCCCTTCCAGGCGTGGGGCGGAAGTATCGCAGGCAAGGATATGGCCCTTGTTCTGCATCATCATGGCGAGCGCCAGCGTCTTGCCGCCGGCGCCGGCGCAATAGTCGAGCACACGCTGGCCGGGGCGCGGCGCTGTGAGCAGGGCGACGAGCTGGCTGCCCTCGTCCTGAATTTCCACCAGCCCGCTCTGGAAGGCTTCGCCGGTCACCACCGGGCGGCGGCCTTCGATGCGCAGGCTCCAGGGGCTGAGCGTGCCGGGCCGCGCCTCGATCCCTTCGGCCGCGAGCGCAGCCACCGCCTGCTGCCGCGTGCAGCGCAGCAGGTTCACCCGCAGATCGAGCGGGGCGGGGCTCAGCATGGCGGCAAGCTCCCGCTCCGTCTCACCCCCGAAGCGGGCGGTGAGTGCCGGCATGATCCAGTCCGGCACCTCGGAGCGCACCGCCTCCGGCATGGCCGGATGCAGGATGGTGTGGCCCTTGAGGCGGCGGAGGGTCTCGACCTCGGCGCCGTCCAGCGGCTCCGCCGCATAGCGGCCGCCGGAGAAGAGCGCGACGACATCGCCGTAGTCCTGCCCTTGCAGCACGAAGGACGCGGCGGCCAGCAGCCGCGCGGAGACCGCGCCCTGCGCCCGCTCGATCCACCAGGCAAGCCGCCGCCGCTGGCGCAGGACCGACCAGACGGTTTCGGAGACCGCGCGCCGGTCCCCGCCGCCGATATAGCGGCGGGCACGGAAGAAATCATTGGCGACGGCATCGGCCGGCTTGCGGGGCGCGGCGTCGATCGCCTCGATCAGCGCGATCGCGGCGGCAAAGCGGGCGGAAGGTGTCACGGTGCGGGGTCAGTCGCGCCGGTAGTTCGGCGCTTCGCGCGTGATCGTCACGTCATGGACATGGCTTTCGCGCAGGCCCGCATTGGTGACGCGGCGGAATCGCGCGCTTCGTTGCAACTCGGCAATCTCGGGGCTGCCAGCATAGCCCATGCCGGCGCGAAGCCCGCCCACCAGCTGATGCACCACCGCCGAGACCGGCCCCTTATAGGCGACCTGGCCTTCGATGCCTTCCGGCACCAGCTTGAGCTGGTCCTTGATGTCCTGCTGGAAGTAGCGGTCTGCCGAGCCGCGCGCCATGGCGCCGATCGAGCCCATGCCGCGATAGGCCTTGTAGCTGCGGCCCTGGTAGAGAAACACCTCTCCCGGCGCCTCGTCGGTGCCGGCGAGCAGGCTGCCGATCATCACCGCGCTCGCCCCGGCTGCAATCGCCTTGACCACATCGCCCGAAGTGCGGATGCCGCCATCGGCGATCGCCGGCACGCCGAGCGCGCGACAAGCGGCAGCGGTCTCCAGCACGGCGGTGAACTGCGGCACGCCGACACCGGCCACCACGCGCGTCGTGCAGATGCTGCCCGGCCCGATGCCGACCTTCACCGCATCCGCCCCGGAATCGATGAGCGCCTCGGCGCCATCCGGCGTCGCGACATTGCCGGCCACCACCTCGACCGCGTTGGAGAAGCGCTTGATGGTCTCGACCGAGCCCATCACCCCGCGCGAATGGCCATGCGCGGTATCGACCACGATCACATCGACACCGGCGGCGATGAGCGCCCGCGCCCGCGCCTCGCCATCCGCGCCGACGCCGGTTGCCGCCGCCACGCGCAGCCGCCCCATCGCATCCTTATTGGCCAGCGGATAGGCTTCCGCCTTGTCCATATCCTTGACGGTGATGAGGCCGACGCAGCGATAGGCATCGTCCACCACCAGCAGCTTCTCGATCCGGTGCTTGTGAAGGAGCGCGCGCGCCTGCTCGGACTTCGCACCTTCGACGACGGTGATGAGCCGGTCATGCGTCATGAGGTCGGAGACGCGCTGCCCAGGATCGGTCGCGAAGCGCACATCGCGGTTGGTGAGGATGCCGACGAGCTTGCCCGTCCCCCGCTCCACCACGGGAATGCCGCTGATGCGGTTCGCCGTCATCAGGGCGCGGGCATCGGCGAGCGTCGCATCCGGATGGATCGTCACCGGATCGACGACCATGCCGGATTCGAAGCGCTTGACGCGCCGCACCTGCGCCGCCTGCTCCTCGATCGAGAGGTTCTTGTGGATGACGCCAATGCCGCCGAGCTGGGCCATGGCGATCGCCATCGCGCTCTCGGTCACCGTATCCATGGCGGCGGCGGCGATCGGGATATTGAGGGGGATGTTCCTGGTGAAGCGCGAGGCGGTGCTCACGCTCGCCGGCAGCACTTGCGAGTAGTTCGGTACCAGCAGCACATCGTCGAAGGCCAGGGCCTCTTCCACCGGTGGCCGCGTCACCACCTGCCGGCGGATATCCAGGGATTGCTCGATCGCACTTTCGGGGGTCAGATCACTGGATGCCATGGCTCTCATTCACCTGCGCTTGCGAAACCTTGGCGCTGCCGGATACTCCGGCCTTTGCCGCGGTGCAAGAAAAGGGTGCGCGCAGCAGCCCTGCTCAGGCGGACGCAGCGCGGCGGAACAGCCGGAAGATCCGCCCGTCGATGCCGAGCAGGCCAAGGGCGATCAGCGCCATGCCGGCGCATTCATTCGCCGCCAGATCCTCTCCCAGAAACACGCGGCCTAGCAGGCAGGCGCTGACCGGGATGAGCAGCGTGACGAGGGAACTGTTCACCGCACCGCCCACGGCCAGGATGTGGAAGAACAGGATATAGGCGAGCGCGGTAGAGAGGACAGCGAGGCCCAGGATCGCGAGAATCGTGCCCTCCCCGGGCAGCGCCATGTGCCACGGCGCATCCACCAGCAGCACCAGCGGCAGGGACATGCAGGCGCTCGCCGTTGTCTGACCAAAGGCGCCCAGCACCGGCGGCACGCCCATGCGGCGGAAGCGCCGGCCGAAGACGCCCGCGATGCCGTAGGAGAAGGCGGCCCCGAGGCAGGCGAACATAGGCAGCAGCGATGGTCCGTGCTGCGCCATCAGCCCGCCACCAATCAGCACCGCCACGCCCGCGAAGCCAAGCAGGATGCCGCCCAGCTTGGCGATCGAGAGCTTCTCGTCGGCTGTCAGCAGATGGGCAGCGATGAGTGAGAAGATCGGCGTCGTGGCGTTGAGGATCGAAGCAAGACCGCCGGCAATCTCAGTCTGCCCCCAGAAAAGCAGGGTGAAGGGAATGAGGTTGTTGAGCAGCCCCATGCCGAAGAAGGCAAGCCAGATCCCCGGCGCGCGGGGAAAGGCCATACCGCGCAGCCGCAGATAGAGACCAAGGGCGACCGCCGCGAGCGCGACCCGGCAGAAGACCAAGGTGAGCGGCGGCACCCCGCGCAGCGCGATTTTCGCAAAGAAGAATGAACCGCCCCAGAGCACCGAAAGCACCAACAAGATCCCCCAATCGCGCACTCGCATGCCGAGATGTCTGTCCATGAACCTCATCTCCTCGTCCCTGTGTGCTGGCGCCAGTGTGGTCGATCGGCGAAAGGCTTGCTCGCCGTGCCCGGCCATCATCCTCGCCCTGTGCCGGGGCTGGGGGATGAGCGCCCGCCTCACCTCGGCGCGAGCAAGACGCTGGCGCGGCCGGCACCGCAAGCGACAGCTTTCGACAGCTTTCGACAGCTTTTCAAACCGTGAGCATCTGTTCGGCGATTGGGGCGGCATCCGCACCGATCTCGGCCGCCTCGGCATCAACCTCCTGCTCGATGACACATCGGAGACGGCGGGTAATGTCGCCGGCGGCACGCGCCGGGCGCTCGATTATGCCGATCAGCGGGCGCTCGAAGTCGATATCGACTGGCAGAAGCTCGCCGGCATGAGCTGCTGGTGCAGGAAATCTACGGCGCGGGCGGAGATGTCTCCGTCCATCTCCTTCAGCAATGGCGCGACCGGGGTGCAGACCAACGAGGAGGTGCTGGAGGCGAACTACGATATCCACGCCTTTCGCGGCGCCTATCGCGGCATCAATCTCATGCCGGATTTCCAATACGTCATCCACCCCAACGCCCAGAGCGGCATCCCGAATGCGGTGGTGCCCGGCCTCAAGGCGCATGTGGAATTGTGAAACCGTGCCGGGCCCGGCGCCTGCGCTGAGGGCCCGGCACGCCTGCTTCAGGCGGCGTCGCGCTGCTCGCGGGCGATGGAGACCACCGTCAGCTCAATGAAGGCGGCGCCCTCGGTCAGCACAAGGCCGGCGCCGTCGGTCCAGCGCCAACCCGTTTCCGCGCCGTGCCAGCCGGCGGTGAGCGCCGGGCCCGCGAGATCGACCGGCGCGCCATCCCGCAGAATTTCCGAGATCGCGGCGCCGAGGAGCCGGCTATCGCCGCCCATGCGGGCTGCGGGCGAGCGGAGGCGGAGCGCCACCATGCCGGGGATGATGGCGATGCGAACGCTGCCTTCCTCCGGCAGCCAGACGGTCTGCACCGCCGCATATTCAAGGCCAGCGCGCAGCTCGGCCAGGGCCTGGCCTTCCTCAAGGAGCGGCAGGCAGGGCTCGGTCGGCGGCAGGGCGGCAACCTCAACGCGGTCGTTCTGGAAGAGGATGCGGCTGTTATCGTCGCGGAAGGTCTCCGCCGGCGCGCCCTCGGCCAGGATCACGTCATGCGTTGCGAGTTCGACATGGAAATAGGGGATCTCGGCATGGCCGCTCTCCCGCCGGATGGTGGCGCCGTTGACCAGGCTTTCCGCCCGCACGAGATGCCCCTTGAGGACCATGCAGTGATCAGGCGAGACGAGCAGGTCGCGTCGCGGCAGCCCGCGGCCGAGCGAGCCCGCGGTGAAGCGGATCGGCTGTGGCACGCGGCCGGAGGTCACGAAGGGGCCGCTCAGCACGCGATGGCCGATCCACTGCACCGGCCGGGCCGCGCCGGCCGCGTTGAGCACGAGATCGCCGACCTTGAGGGTTTCGACCGCAACCTCGCCCTGCGGTGTCGCGATCATCGTGCCGGCGAGGAAGCAGGGTGCGCTGCCGTTGTAGGAGAAGTAGCCGCCGTGGTTGACGAAATCCGCCAGCACGGTGCCGGGCGCCAGCGTCACGTCGCCGCTGAGGGTCGTGGTGTATTGCCCGTAATGCGTATCGATAAGGCTGTACGTGCCGTCGCCATTGGCCTTCAGCTCGAGTTGATCGCCCCCGGCGTAGATCCGATCGCCATAGCCGAGATTGGCGATCTGGGTGATGCCGTTACCCTGCGAGACGTTGTCATAGTTCGGCACCGTGAGCGTGTTCTGCGAATTGCCGCCATGCCCCGAAGCCAGGAAAGTGATCGTGCCGGCAAAACCCCCATCCGTCAGCGTGGCCGAAGCGTCGTTCAGCAAAAGCGTGCCCGAGCCCGCGACATTCCCCACCGTGAAGCCAGTATCACCGGTCAGCGCGAGGGTCTGGCCGGCATTGATCGTGGCCGTATTGCCGGAATTGAAGGTGCCGCCGGAGATCGTCGCCGTGCCGGCACCGACCATCGAGAAGCCGCCGTTCGAGCCCACCATCGTGCCGTGACCGAGCTTCAGCGTGGCGCCGGCGGACGGGTTCAAGAGATTGACGTACAATGTGCCGTTCGTCAGCGTCGGGTTGCTGCCCGGCGCGATGTTCAACTGGTTGATGGATTGAAAGGAGTTCAGGTCGATGGTCGGCGAGCCGGATATATTCACCGTGCCGTCACCTTCGAGCGTCGGATAGCCGAAATCCGTGCCGCTGGCGCTCCAGTTCGAGGGATCATCCCAACGCCCGTTATGAGCATCGCCGGTCCAGGTCCAAGGCATCGCGTGAAGATCCTTTACGAAATAACTAACTTCGTATCGGCGTTACCAAAAGAAGATGAACAGAACCATTCCGCGAAGGGCTTAGGTAACTTCGCCCGAGGCGCGACATTCTTGTTAATACTTTAGAAATAAATGACCCGCCCGTGACTAAGGCGGGATGTCATTGCGATATGCCCACGATCTGCCCGGAACAAGGCATTTCTTCGGGATCGCGCCTCATCCGGAATGCGCGCACGGCTCCCTGCTTCGGCCAACGCGGGCGGCGCTGGGCCTATAACCCACGATCGGGCTGCGTCTCACCTCGCCTCCATCAGATCTCCGGCGATGCCGGTATGCGAAGGCGGGTCTCGGAAGATCGCTCGATTGGTGAGATGGGATGGTCTGCTTCACCTATACTGGAAGCCAACTATTTGTGGCGCTCCGTTGTCCGCTGCGCGGTGATGCCCGCAGTCGCGTTCTGAGCGATCAGAAGCAGGTCGTCCAGTGTCGCGCCGTCCCGCGCCTGCACCGACATTCCTTGCTGGACGGCAAACAGGAAAGCGGCGATTGGTGCAGCCTCCTGCGGCGCCATCCAGCGCTCCAGGCCAAGCGCAATCGCCTTCTGCAGGCCCCTTCGGCGTGCGGCCAACTCCTGACAGAGATCGTCGTGCTCGGCGCCCGCCTCGACAAGACCCGTCGAAATCATGCAGCCCGGCACTTCAGCCGTTACAGCGCGTGCTGCCGCTTCAAGCAATCCAGTCAGCGCTTCCTCGAGCGTCACGGCATTCCTCATGCCGTCTTGCGCGCCGGGAAGGCCTTCATAGAGATCGAGCACAATCAGCGGCTGACCGCCGCCGGCTGACTTATATATCAGCTCCCAAGGCCCTCGGGGAAACCCGGCGGCCCTTTTTCATGCCCGCAATGGCACCGGTCCCTCGATAAGCTTTAGTCAGGAACGGCGAGTTGATTGTCACGAAGGTAGTAGCTATGGACAGCGACCTTTCGATAAAACGCCTCTTCCTCCGCAGGCAATTCATTGTCCTGATACCAAGGAAGGTGCTTGCACGTAAATCTGCCGGCCACACGTACTGCCGGAAAATGGTCAACCAAATCAAGGTATTTCTTGTTGATCAACGCGAAGGTAGTGTCGATCTGTCCGCGAAAAACAGGGTCACCACCAGGCATAGGTTGAAGCTCTTCTTCCCAAAACTGTTGTTCCCACTCCCAAATTTTCCAGTGCCTATCGACAACAAAAAAATCGTCGTCTCGCATTATTTCCAGATTCGCGATGTCAATCGCGAGACCGGCCTTTCCGACTTTCTCTCTTTCGGAAACAAAAGCTAGCTGAGCAATGAAATCTCTCGGCATTTCAGTCGAAAATACCAAATCTGGATCCGTAACGCAGAACAATTCGGGCAATACGGCAAAGTTCGTCGGGTCAAGAAAAACACTACGCGGCCCGGCATTAACATTCTGGCGGACAACCCTGACCCTACCATCTACTTCTTCCAAATAGGCTTTCATAGGGCCATAACTTGAAGCATTATCAACAAGTATAATATTTTGCAGCCCAACGTTAATTAGTTGATCGACCATACCGCGCACGTAAGTAACGGTATTAAAGCAGGGAATTATTATTGGGATACCCTGCTGCATCGCAGCAGCAAGGGTGGAAGCCTGCGAAGACAAACCCAAATCGTTGTCCTTGACCAAAGGACGCTGCTGCACAGAAAACGTGGGGGGTTCGGGCTTTCGTCCGATCACCTGGCTTGCCTTGGTAATCGTTCTGCGGAGCCACATTGCGCAATCATCCTGGACGAAAGGTGGTTTATCGGAGAGCCCAGAATACCGTATTGCGGATTCTACGGAACCCCGCTCGATTCGGGTGACGAACGGGACTCGACACACCTACTGGTAATGAGGGGGCTGCGCGCATCCGCCTCTTGCCCTGCCGAGCGTTCTAATCCGCTGCAACAAGCCAGCTGCTGGCACCCTTCCTTCTTCCCTCGATAAGCTTCTCCGGGCTGGGAAAGCCGGCCAGCAACACGTCAGCCCATTGTTGCGCAAGTTCCCCGCGGCGATCGAGCTAGCCCCCCCCCCGGTTGTATGCTCCTTCGACCGCGTTTTCCGATACGTGCGCGAGCACCAGATCGATGATCTGCCTTCTTTTTGACGTCGGCCTCATTCTCCGGCTTGAGTCCGCGGAGATCAGCTTGGAAAGGCATAGCCGCCAAAGGTGCGGCGATTCTGTGAGTTTGGGCGAAATGGAAGAAGTCAGAAGAGAGAGCTGGCGGAGGGGATGAGATTCGAACTCACGGTACAGGTTGACCCTGTACAACGGTTTAGCAAACCGCCGCCTTCAGCCACTCGGCCACCCCTCCGCCGGGAGAAGCAAACCATTACACGACGTTTGCCGGGCCTTTCTAGCGGCGGCTCGGGGGGCGGTCAATGCGTCCCGGCGGGCGGGGCTCGCCCTTCGGGACGCATGGCTTCGCCGCGCGGTCAGAGCTTGCGGCGAATCGCCTCATTGACAAGCGCCGGGTTGCCGCGGCCCGCCATCGCCTTCATCACCTGGCCCACGAAGAAGCCGAAGAGCTTCTCTTTCCCCGCCCGGTATTCCGCCAGCTTGTCCGGGTTGGCCGCGAGCACGGCGTCCACCGCCGCGTCGATCGCGCCCGTATCCGTCACCTGCCGCAGGCCCCGCTCCTCGACGATGGCGGCGGCCGTCCTGCCGGTCTCCATCATCGCCTCCAGCACCTCTTTGGCGATCTTGCCGTTGATCGTGCTGTCCGCGATGAGGTCCAGAAGCCCGCCGAGCTGTTCGGCCGAGATCGGGCTCTCCTCGATGCCGCGCCCCATCCGGTTGAGGCCCGCGAAGAAATCGCCGAGCATCCAGTTGGAGGCGACCTTCCCGTCCCTGCCCTTTGCGAGCGTCTCGTAGAAGTCCGCGCTCGCCTGCTCCATCACCAGCACCCGCGCATCATAGGCCGGCAGGCCGTACTGGCTCATGAAGCGCGCTTTCTTTTCGTCCGGCAGTTCGGGCAGCATAGCTGCCAGCCCATCCACCCAAGCCTGGTCGATCACCAAGGGCAGGAGGTCTGGATCGGGGAAGTAGCGATAGTCATGCGCGTCTTCCTTCGAGCGCATGGAGCGGGTTTCGCCGCGGGCCGGGTCGTAGAGCCGCGTCTCCTGCTCCACCTGGCCGCCTGCTTCCCAGATCTCCACCTGGCGGCGGGCCTCCGCCTCGATCGCCTGCATGACGAAGCGGACGGAGTTGACGTTCTTGATTTCGCAGCGCGTGCGGAAGCCCTCGCCCGCCTTTCGGACGGAGACATTCACATCCGCCCGCATGGAGCCTTCCTCCATATTGCCGTCGCAGGTGCCCAAGTAGCGGAGGATGGTGCGGAGCTTGCGAAGGTAGGCGCCTGCCTCTTCGGGCGAGCGCATGTCGGGTTCGCTCACGATCTCCATCAGCGCGACGCCGGCACGGTTAAGGTCGATAAAGGACTGGCTCGGGTGCTGGTCATGCATCGACTTGCCGGCATCCTGCTCGAGATGCAGGCGGGTGACGCCGATATGCCGCACCTCGCCGCTTTCCAGCTCGATGTCGATCACGCCGCGCCCCACGATCGGGTGGGCGAACTGGCTGATCTGATAGCCCTGCGGCAGATCGGCGTAGAAGTAGTTCTTGCGGTCGAAGCGGCTGACGAGATTGATCTCGGCCTTGAGCCCGAGGCCCGTGCGCACGGCTTGCGCCACGCATTCCCGGTTGATGACGGGCAGCATGCCGGGGAAGCCGGCATCGATGAAGCTCACATGGGTGTTGGGCTCGCCGCCATAGGTGGCCGAGGCGCCGCTGAAGAGCTTTGCCTCAGAGATCACCTGAGCATGGACTTCAAGGCCGATGACGAGTTCCCAGGGGCCGGTGCGACCTTCGATGATGTAGCTCATCCTTCAGCCCTCCTTGCCCGCGCGGATCTGCGGCTTGGCTATGAAGCCGGCCGCGGCCTCGATCGCAGCGCCGACGGCGAAGACCGTCTCCTCGTCGAAAGGCTTGCCGAGTACCTGCAGCCCGAGCGGCAGGCCCTGCCCGTCCAGCCCGGCGGGCACCGAAAGCCCTGGGATGCCGGCGATATTGGCGTTCACCGTGAAGACGTCGTTCAGATACATCTTCACCGGATCGTCCTCGTTTTCCCCGATGGCGAAGGCGGCCGAGGGTGCGGTCGGCGTCAGCAGCGCATCGACGGTCTGGAAGGCATCCGTGAAGTCCTTGAGGATCAGCGCGCGGACCTTCTGTGCCTTCAGATAATAGGCGTCGTAGTAGCCGGCCGAGAGCACATAGGTGCCGATGAGGATGCGGCGCCGCACCTCGGCGCCAAAGCCCGCCGCCCGGGTTTCCTCATAGAGATCGGTGAGGTCGTTGGCGGGGACGCGCAGCCCGTAGCGCACGCCGTCATAGCGGGCGAGGTTGGAAGAGGCTTCGGCGGGGGCGACGATATAATAGGTGGCAAGCCCATATTTGGTGTGCGGCAGGGAGACATCGACGATCTCCGCCCCCTGCTCGCGCAGCCAGCCGAGGCCCTGGGCCCAGAGCGCCTCGATCTCGGCCGGCATGCCGTCCACGCGATATTCCCGCGGCACGCCGATCTTCAGCCCCTTCACGCCCCGCTTCACGGCGGCGGCAAAATCCGGCACGGGCCGGTTCGCGCTGGTGCTGTCCTTCGGGTCATGGCCCGCCATCGAGCCGAGGAGGATCGCCGCGTCCTCCACCGTGCGGGCGAAAGGCCCGGCCTGATCCAGCGAGGAGGCGAAGGCGACGATGCCGTAGCGCGAGCAGCGGCCATAGGTCGGCTTGATGCCGACGATGCCGCAATAGCTCGCCGGCTGGCGGATGGAGCCGCCGGTATCCGTGCCTGTGGCAGCGAGCGCCATGCCGGCGGCGACCGCCGCGGCCGAGCCGCCGGAAGAGCCGCCCGGCACCAGCGGCGTGGTGCTTCCGGCCCGCTGCCAAGGGTTGATCGTATGGCCGAAGGCGGATGTCGTGGTCGAGGAACCCATGGCGAATTCGTCCAAATTCGCCTTGCCGAGGAAGACCGCGCCATCGCGCAGGAGGTTCGCCGTCACCGTGCTCTCATAGGGCGGCACAAACGGTTCGAGGATGCGGCTCGCTGCCGTCGTCTTCACGCCCTTGGTGCAAAAGAGATCCTTGATCGCGATCGGCAGGCCGGTGAGCGGCCCGGCTTCGCCGCGGGCGAGCGCGGCATCTGCGGCGTCCGCCTGCACCAAGGCCTGCTCGCCCGTCACCGTAATATAGGCGTGGATCTGCGGCTCGAGCGCTGCGATCGCATCGAGATGCGCCTGCGTCAGTTCGCGCGCGGAAATGCGGCGGTCAGCCAGGGCCGCGCGGGCGCTGGCAAGGGTGAATTCAAGCGTCATGGTCTTATTCCACCACTTTCGGCACGGTGAAGAAGGGGCCTGAGCGGGCCGGCGCATTGGCGAGCACGGCATCCACCTGATCGCCATCCGTCACCCGATCCTCGCGCATCGGCAAGCTGGCCGCGCCGATATTGGCGAGCGGATCGACGCCCGAGACATCCACCTCGCTCAACTGCTCGATCCAGCCAAGGATCGTGCCGAGTTCGCCTTGCAGTTGCGCCACCTCCCCATCGGCCAGGCGAAGGCGGGCGAGGCGCGCGATGCGGCGGACGGTTGCGGGATCGAGGGGGCTGGTGGCACTGGACATGAAGCGGAATGGTCCTTGGAGGATGAACGGGCGCGGACCATAAAGGCCGCCATGGCAGTCATCAACTTTCACGACCTATGCGAAGCGCTGGACCCGGAGGAGCGGCTGCTCGGGCTCGACCCTGGCGCGAGAACGATCGGGGTCGCGCTGTCGGATGTTCGGCTCCGCGTCGCCAGCCCCTTCGGCAGCATCACGCGCGGCAAGATCTCCGGCATCGCCGAGCAACTTGGCCGCGTGGTGGCCCGTGAAGGCGTGGGCGGGCTTGTCATCGGCCTGCCGCTCGGGCCCGAAGGCCAGATGGGGCGGGCGGCGCAAGCGGCGCGGGACTGGGCGTGGGCGATCTCCGATGCGCTCGGCCTGCCCGCCGCGCTGTGGGACGAGACGCTGACGACGGCCGAGGTGCATGCGGTGCTGATCGGTGAGGCCGATCTCAGCCGCAAGCGCCGCGCAGCGGTGGTGGACCGGATGGCCGCGGCGCGGATTCTTCAATCGGCACTCGATTCGCGCATGCCGGGCGGTTGAGGCCAGTCCGCGGCGCGGGAGACGGTCATCCAGGGAGGAAGCGGCCCGGCTGGCCCCGCCCCCGTGAGGATGATCCGCCGCAGCGCCGGCCAGCTTTCGCTGGGCAGATGCGGCGCGATGAGAAGGCTGGCGCTGCTGCGCCCGGCAGCCGGCCCGGCGGCGAGGCTGAGCGCCAAGCCATGCCATGGCGGCGGCGGGCCTTCGCACCAGATCCGGTCATCGGGGCGGAGATCGGCGAGGAGCAGCAGGCCGAGAAGATCGGGCCAGGGTGCGCCCGCCCGCCCGGCGAAAGCCGCGATGCGCTGGGCGGCGATGGCAGGGTGAGCGGCAACGGCTTTGGCGAGCGCCTCATACCAGGCTTCGGGCGCCCAGCCCTGCTCCCCCGCCACCAGCGCCTCGGCCGGGTGGAGCGCGCGGTCCCATAGCAGGAAGGCGAAGAGGTTGCTGGCGGCGAAAGCCTCAGCGGCGGCAGAGGCCGACCAGGGAGGCAAAGAGGTGTCTGCCATGCGTTTCGCTGCGAGAGGTTTCGGAAAACGGGGGCTTGATCGCTGCCCGAAGGCCCGTCTATATGCCGTTCACCGCACGGCGGGGCCATAGCTCAGTTGGGAGAGCGCCTGAATGGCATTCAGGAGGTCAGGGGTTCGACTCCCCTTGGCTCCACCACCCCCCCCCCGGTAAATTTCATCCATGCACCGCGCCGCGACCAGCAGCTCGATGGATACAGATTTTCCTGCCGCCGCGTTGCAGAAGAGAAACTCGACTTCGCGGCGCGGCGCTGCCTATGCTCGTCCGATCTGACAAAAGGACGAGCAGAACCCATGGCCGACAAGGACCATCCCCCCACCGTCGAGCCGATGCATACCCGCCTCGGCACCGCCCCGGGCGTAAGCAACGCCAATGCGCCGCTTCTCTATTTCGAGAACGTGCCGGCCTTCGGCACGGTCAATGGCATCATCAAGGTAACGCTGACGGCGAGTCGCGATATCCCGCTGCCCGACAACAATGTCGCCGCCGATCAGGTGGTCATCGCCTATCTGCGGATGAACGAGGTGGCGGCGCGCGCCTTGCGGGCGGCCCTCGATGGCGCGCTGCTGCTCGCCTCGCCAACCGGCAGCGGCGCCCCCAACTGACGGCACCGCCCGAGCCCTCGCCTCCCCGGGCTGCCGCGCCTATCCCCTGACACTCCCGATCGAGAGATCTTCGCCATGCTCTACGAAATGCGCGTCTATCACTGCCTGCCGGGGCGCCTGCCCGCGCTGCTCAACAGGTTCGAGACCATCACGCTCGGCTTCTTCGCGCGCTATGGAATCCGCCAGGCCGGCTTCTGGACCACGATGATCGGCGACAGCAACCACTCCCTCACCTATCTCCTCGCCTGGGAGAGCCTGGCCGAGCGCGAGCAGAAGTGGAACGCCTTCGCGAGCGATCCGGAATGGGTCGCCAAGCGGATGGAGACGGAGAAGGACAACCCCATCGTCGCCTCCATCTCGAACCAGATCCTGGCGCCGACGAGCTTTTCGACGCTGCGTTGACGCAAGGCCCGTGAGTGCTGGGCCTCAGGTGAAGCCGAGCAGGCCGAGCAGAGCGGCGGCGCCGAGATACCACAGCGGATGCCGCCGCGTGACGAGGCAGAGCAGCGCCACCGCGAGGGCGAGGGCCAGCATCCGCTGATCGATCGCGGCGGCCCGCAGCAGCAGATAGGCGGAGGCAAGCATGAGCCCGACAGTCACCGGCACGAGCCCCGCCTGCACCAGAATGCGCCACTCTTTATCCCGGAAGCGCGCCCAGGCCCGTCCCATCCAATAGGCGAGGATGAGAGCCGGCAGCAGGAAGGCCGCGGTCGCGGCCAGCGCGCCACCGATTCCTGCGACCTTCCAGCCGAAGAGGGTGACGGCCAGCACATTCGGCCCCGGGGCTGCCTGCGCCAGGGCGTAGAGGCGGAGAAATTCCTCGGCGCTCATCCAATGCTCCTGGCGCACCACCAGTCGCTGCATTTCCGGCAAGGCCGAGGATGCGCCGCCGAAAGCGAGCAGGGAGAGCTCCCCGAAAACGAGGATGAGGGTGAGAAGCGCCGTCACCGCCGCCGTATCGCCCAGACGAGGAGAATGCTTGCCGGCGCCAGCACCGCGAGGCTCGCGATGAACGGCAAGCGCAGCAGGCCGAGGGCGGCGAAGGTCGTTCCCGCCACCAGCAGCCCGGCGGCGGATGTGCGAAGCGGCCGCGCGATCTTCACCGCCGTCGCCAGCATCAGCCCCGCCGCGCCGGCCGAAAGTCCCGTCACAAGATGCGAGACCGCAGGTATGGCGCCGAAGCGGGCGTAGAGCGCGGCAAGGACGAGCACGATAACGATCGGTGCGCCGAGAAGGCCGAGCAGGGCCGCCGCGCTCCCCACCAGCCCGCAGGTGCGGGAGCCGAGGATGACCGAGAGATTGGCGACGTTCGCCCCTGGCAGAAACTGGCAGAGGGCAAGAAGCTCGGTGAAGTCCTCCGCACTCAGCCAGCGCCGCTCCTCCACCAGCACCCGGCGGGCCATCGGCAGCACGCCGCCGAAGCCCATCAACCCCGCCCGGAAGAAGGCGGCGAAAAGCGCCTGGGGTGTCAGGCGAAGCGGCGGCCCGTGTTGATCCGACATCGCTCCGCTCTATCCCGGCCCGACGCGGGTGCCAAGCCGCCGCCGGCCGCAGCGGGGCGCAGGCTCAGTAGCCTTCGCCGACCATCGCCTCGCTCTTCTCCCAAAGGGCGCGAGCGTTTGCCGGATCAAGCGCATAGGCGCGCACGCCACGCATGGCCGTATCGCTGTTCTCGGGCTCGGCGATATGGCAATCCTCGCAATAGAGGCCGCCCACTTCATCGGCTGGGGCGACGACGCCCGCCCAAACCGAGGTCGCCGCACCCTGCGGGATCGTCTTCCACGCGAAGGGTGGAAGCCCCGCGGCCGCATTGGTCTCGTTGAGCTGCCGCATCAGCCGCTCGATCTCACCCTCGCCCAGATGCCGTCCGAGTTCGGTCTGGATGCCGCCGGGATGGACGGCGACGGCCCGCACACCACGTGCCTTGTGCCGACGGTCGAACTCGACAGCAAAGAGGATATTCGCGGTCTTGGAGCGGCCATAGGCGACGAAGGGCGTATACTCCGTGCGCTCGAAATTCGGATCTTCGAGATCGACATCCGCGAAGCGATGGCCGGAGGAAGCGAGGTTGACGACGCGCGCGCCCGGCTGCAGCAGAGAGGCGATGCGATTGATGAAAACGAAATGGCCGAGATGATTGGTTCCGAACTGCATCTCGAACCCGTCCGCCGTATAGCTCTTGGGGCAGGCCATAACCCCGGCATTGGCGATGACGAGGTCGAGCGGCCTGCCTTCCGCGACCAGCCGATGCGCCGCGGCGCGCACGCTGGCGAGCGCGGCAAGGTCCATCTCGATCAGCGAAATGCCGGGGATCTCCGCGGTCGCCCGCCTTCCCTTCTCCAGATCGCGCACTGTGCCGATCACGGTCGCGCCATGCGCGGCCAAGGCCCGTGCCGTCTCGATGCCGAGCCCGGCGGAGACGCCGGTTACCAGCGCCCGCTTGCCGGTGAGATCGGTGCCCGCCAGCACCTCATCCGTGGTGGATGTGGCGCCGAACTGTCTTGCTGCCATGAAAGCCTCCTATTGTCCGGTCTCCGCCAGACCCGGTTGACGCATCCTCCGGCCCAGGCCGCACCCGCGGAACGAGCGGCAGGCGGGCCCTGCGGCTTGCGCAGACCGGCCCGATCGGGCGGCGCTCGCAAACGGAGGATATCTCCGGTTATATACGGAGGATACCTCCACTTAGCAAGGGATCGCCGATCGTGAGCGGCCCGCCCCATCCTTCCGCCTCACCGCGCAAGCCGCGCGCCGATGGCCTGCGCAATCGGGAACGGCTGCTGGAAGCCGCCAAGGACGCCTTCGCCGAACTGGGCGCGGAGGCGAGCCTGGACGAGATCGCCCGCCGCGCCGGCGTCGGTATCGGCACGCTCTATCGCAATTTCCCCAATCGGGATGCGATCCTCGCGGAGGTCTATCGCCGCGCGGTGGAACAGCTTGCCGAGGCCGCGCGGCAGTTGTTGGCCGAGTATCCGCCGGACGAAGCCCTGCACCGGTGGATGCGTCTCTTCCTCGAATATGTCGCGACAAAGAAAGTGCTGGCTTCGGCTCTCAACACGCTGGTCGGCGGCACGGCGGAGCTTTATGCCGCCTCCGGCCCGCTCATTCTCGGCGCGATGACGGAGCTTGTCGGCCGCGCCACGGCATCCGGCGTCATCCGCGCCGATACCGAGCCGATGGACCTGCTGCATGCCCTGGTCGGCTTCGCCTATACGAATATCGGGGCGGACTGGCTCGCGACCTCGGAGCGGCTGGTCGATCTCCTGATGGCAGGGCTTCGGCGCCCCTGACCCGCCTTCCCGCCATGGCCTGAACCTACTCGCCCGGCGCGCCCTCCGGCCCGCGGCGTTGACGTCTCTCCCGCATGGGGCGATCCTCGCGACCTCGCACCCCATCACCCACAGAAGGAAGCCGAGATGCCGGACATGGAGGAGGCGGCCCCCGCCAACGCCGACCAGATCGCCTTCTGGAACGAGGCCGGCGGCGATGCCTGGGCGGCGATGCAGGAGCAGATGGATCGGCAGCTCGCCCCGCTCGGCGATGCGATGATCGCGGCGCTCGCCCCGCGCCCCGGCGAGGCGATCCTCGATATCGGCTGCGGCTGCGGGGCGACGAGCCTGTCGCTCGCCCAAGCCGTGGGCCCGGCCGGCCGCGTCCTCGGTGCCGATATCTCGCAGCCGATGCTGGATGTGGCGCGCAGGCGTGCCGCGGCCCTCTCGGCGCCACCCAGCTTTCAGCTTGCCGATGCGCAGACAGCGGATTTCGGCGAGGCGCGATTCGATGCGCTGTCGTCCCGCTTCGGCGTCATGTTCTTCGAAGCACCGGAGATCGCCTTCGCCAACCTCCGCCGTACCCTCAAGCCCGGCGGCCGGCTCGCCTTCGTCTGCTGGCGCAAACCGGCTGAGAATCCGTGGCTCACCACGCCGCTCGATGCGGCGCGGCCCTTGCTGCCGCCGCTGCCGGAGCCCGATCCGCTCGCGCCCGGCCCCTTCGCCTTCGCCGACCCCGAGCGCGTGCGGCGCATTCTGAGCGCGGCGGGCTTCGCCGAGATCGACATCGCACCGCATGACACCGCGATCGGCAGCGGCAGTCTGGACGAGACTCTCCTGCTCTCCACCCGCATCGGCCCCCTCGCCCGCGCGCTGCGTGACCATCCCAGCTATCGCGAGCAAGTACTGGGCGTTGTGCGGGCGGCGCTCGCACCCTATGTGACGGAGGCTGGCGTGCTGATGCCGGCAGCGGTCTGGCTCGTGCGCGCCAAGAGGGACTAGGCACGGCAGCCGCGGAGGAAATCCCGCTCATGCCGCTCGCTATCCCCTTCGACAACAGCTTCGCCCGCTTGCCGGAGCGCTTCTATGTGCGCATGGCGCCCGCCCCGGTGGCGCGCCCGTCGCTCATCAAGGTGAATGCGCCGCTGGCCGAGGAGCTTGGCATCGATCCCGCGGCGCTCGCTTCCCCCGAAGGGATCGCGATGCTTGCGGGCAATACGGTGGCGGAAGGGTCCGAGCCGCTGGCGCAGGCCTATGCCGGCCATCAGTTCGGCGGCTTTTCGCCGCAGCTCGGTGACGGGCGGGCGATCCTCCTTGGCGAAGTGGTGGGCCGCCACGGCCGGCGGGACATCCAGCTCAAAGGCTCCGGCCCCACGCCCTTCTCCCGCCGGGGGGATGGGCGGGCGGCGCTCGGCCCCGTTTTGCGGGAATATGTGGTGAGCGAAGCGATGGCCGCCCTCGGCCTGCCGACGACGCGGGCGCTCGCAGCCGTGCTGACCGGGGAGACGGTGCGGCGGGAGCGGCCGCTCCCCGGCGCCATCTTCACCCGCATCGCCGCGAGCCATCTGCGCGTCGGCACCTTCCAGTATTTCGCGGCGCGCGGGGATCGTGAAGGCTTGCGCATCCTCGCCGATTACGCGATCGCCCGGCACTATCCGCACCTCACCGAGGCGCCGGGGCGCTATGCCGCGCTGATCACGGCGGTGGCGCACGCGCAAAGCCGGCTCATCGCCCGCTGGCTGCATATCGGCTTCATCCACGGCGTGATGAACACAGACAATATGACGATCTCCGGCGAGACCATCGATTTCGGGCCCTGCGCCTTCATGGACGGCTATGACAGCCGCCGCGTGCTGAGTTCAATCGACCATTACGGGCGCTACGCCTACGGCAACCAGCCGAATATCGGCCTGTGGAACCTCACCCGCCTCGCCGAAGCCTTGCTGCCGCTGCTCGACGAGGATCAGGAGCGCGCCACGGCGATCGCCCAGGAAGCGCTGGAGCCCTACGCCACCACCTTCCAGGCAGCGTATGATGAGGGGCTCGCGGTCAAGATCGGCCTCGCCCCCGGGCCGGAGAGCCGTGACATCGCGCATGCGTTGCTTACCCTGATGGCAGAGCATGAGGCCGATTTCACCTTGACCTTCCGCGCCCTGGCGGCCGCCCAGGTATCGGCCGGCGAGGCGGCGTTCCGCGCGCTCTTCGCGCATCCGGGCGCGCCGCCGCCGGATGCCTGGCTCGCCCGCTGGCGGCAGGCGCTGGCCTCCGATCGCGCCTCCCGCGAAGCGAGGGCAGAGACGATGCGCGCCGCCAACCCCGCCTTCATTCCCCGCAACCACATCATGGAACGGGTGATCGCGTCCGCCACCGAGGCCGGGGATTTCGCGCCTTTTGCGGACTTCCTCGGCGTCCTCAGCCAGCCCTACGCGGATCAGCCCGGCCGGGAGGCCTATGCCCTCCCGCCGGCACCCGAGGAGCGGGTGCTGCAAACCTTCTGCGGCACCTGACGCTACCGCCGATCCCTTCGACGTTCAGGAGACATCGCATGAAAGTACAGATCCTTCCGGCCCCCGGCGGGCTTGATCGCATCACCCTGCGCGACCTGCCCGATCCGGGCGCGCCGCGCGCGGGCGAAATCCGCGTCGCCCTGCACGCGACCTCGCTCAACTACCACGACCTCATGGTCGCCAAGGGCGTGATGCCGACCGAGGACGGCCGGATTCTCATGTCGGATGGCGCCGGTGTCGTCGAGGCCGTGGGGGACGGCGTGACGGAGTTCAAGCCTGGGGATCGTGTCGTCTCGGTCTTCTTCCCGCACTGGCAGGATGGCGCTCCGCACGAGTCGGCAGGCAATTTCGCCGGCACGCCGGGAGACGGCATCGATGGCTTCGCGGCCGAGTATGCGGTGCGGCCGGCCAGCGCCTTCACCCATGCGCCGCGCGGCTGGAGCCATGCCGAAGCGGCGACGATCACCACTGCCGGGCTCACCGCCTGGCGCGCCCTCGTCGGCGATGGCAGCCTTGCGCCAGGGCAGACCATCCTCGCGCTCGGCACCGGGGGCGTGTCGATCGCCGCATTGCAGATCGGCCGGATGATGGGTGCACGCGTCATCATCACCTCCTCTTCGGATGAGAAGCTCGAACGCGCCCGCGCCCTCGGCGCCGATGCCACGATCAACTACCGCACCACACCCGACTGGGCGGCGGCGGTGAAGGATCTCACTGATGGTCTCGGCGCCGATCACGTGATCGAGGTCGGCGGCCCCGGCACGCTCGCCCAGTCGATCGCGGCGGTGCGCATCGGCGGCCATATCTCGCTCATCGGCGTGTTGACGGGGGTCGAAGGCCAAGTGCCGACCGCCTATCTGATGGCGCGTCAGGCGCGCCTGCAGGGGCTCATCGTCGGCAGCCGGCAGCAGCAGATCGACTATGTGCGCGCGCTGGAGCAGACCGGCACCCGGCCGGTGATCGACCGCTCCTTCCCGCTCGCGGACCTCGCCGCGGCCTTCCGCCACCAGGAGGGCGGCAGCCATTTCGGCAAGATCGTCGCTGAATGGTGAGTGTCGCGGCGGAGGCCTGAGAGCAGATCCCGGTCAGGTGGTCTCATCCGGCCGGGCCCGGCCCGCGACTCCGCCGCCCGCTGCCCTGACATCGAGGTAACGCTCCATCAGGCGCTCGCCATCGATCTTTTCCTCCGTCAGCGCCATGGCGAGCACCTCCCCACCGAAAACATTGGGCGCCATGATCATGTCCGGCTGCACACGGCGGACGCGGTCCATGTTCTTGCGCGCATTGACCGCGGCGATCGTGCGGGCTGGCGTCTCCAGATCCTTGAGTGCGAGGATGACGAAGGCGTTCTCGGCGTCATCCTCGGAGAGCGCGAGCACGGCATGCGCCCGCTCTGCCCCCGCGCGGCGCAGCGTGTCGAGATCGGTCGCGTCGCCGTATTCCATCTCCGCGCCATCGACATGCGCGCCCTCCTCCGCTGCGATAACGACGACCCCGCGCCCCCGGCTGAGCAATTCGCGCGCGGTGTTGCGGGCGAGCGCGCTGGTACCGGCGATGATGTAGTGATCGATGCGCTGCATCTTCTTCGCTCCCCGCGATTCCAGGATATGGGATAACCGCCCCTGCACCAAAGGCCCGACGAGGGCGGAAAGCGAGGTGACGAAGACGGTGATGCCGACGACGATGAGGGACACCACGAAGAGCCGCGCGTTATCTGATTTGGGCAGCACGTCGCCGTAGCCCACGGTGCTCATCGTCACCACGGTGAAATAGACGGCCTCCTGCAGATCATTGATCGGCGGCGCGAAGCCCTGCCCCATGACGAGCGAGCCGAGCACGCCATAGAGCAGCACCAGCATGGTCGCGGCGAAGGCGAACAGCGTGCTGGCGGCCAGCGATGAGCGGGTGAAGGCGGTGCCGCCCAGAAACAGGGCCAGCAGCAAGGCCGCCACGTAGAGCACGCCTGGAGCATAGAGCGGCTGATGGCTATAGCCGATTTCCATGGTGAGCTGCGCGAGCGTCATCAGCATCGCGATGACCCAGGCGAAGCGGGAGCGGAGCAGCAGGCCGATGGCGATGAGCAGCTGCAGCACGCCGATGATGGTGCTCGGCACGCCGCGCAGGATGAGTTCCGGCACCCGCGCGGCCAGGGGATGGAGCGAATCCGTCAGCCCCTGGAACTGCAGATGCAGATATTCGGAGGTATAGCGGCTCACCGCCGGCATCAGCAGCAGGGCGCCCGCAGCCCCGACTGCGAGGGCAAGTGGCACATGCGGAAACCAAAGCGCGAGATGGCCCCGGCGATAGGCCCGGCGCCAGGCGCGACGCAGGAAGGAAAAGCTTGGCCGCCTGACGGAAGCGGGATGAACCGGCATCTGCCCTGACTAGCCGAGGCGGCGCAGCTTGGCGAGCGCGCGGCCGACTCACAATTCCGCGCGTCGATCTGCAGGCCGCCGCCGCGGTTGCCCCGATCCGCCCTTCCAGGGGGCTCGGGGCCAATCGCGGCTCAGGCGCCGAAGGTCAGCACCATGCGGCCTTCGATCTGGCCTGCCCGCATACGCTCGAAGATCGTATTGATCTCGGCGAGTGGCGCCGTCTGGATGGTCGCGTGGACCTTGCCCTCGGCCGCGAAGGCGATCGCCTCTTCGAGATCCCGGCGGGTGCCGACGATCGAGCCGCGGACCGTGATGCGCTTGAGGACGACATCGAAGATCGGCGTCGGGAAGTCTCCCGGCGGCAGCCCGACCAGCACCACCGTGCCGCCACGGCGCACCAGGCCGAGAGCCTGGGCGAAGGCCGGCCGCGATACGGCCGTCACCAGCACGCCATGCGCGCCACCGCCCGTGGCCGCGATCACCGCGGCCGGCGCATTGGCATCGAGCGCATTGACCGCGATATCGGCGCCGCTCTCACGCGCGAGGGCAAGCTTCTCCTCCGTCACGTCCAGCGCCGCGACGTGCAGGCCCATCGCCTTGGCATATTGGATCGCGACATGGCCGAGGCCGCCGACGCCTGCAATCGCCACCCATTGGCCGGGCCGCACCTCGGTCTCCTTGAGGCCCTTATAGGTCGTCACCCCCGCACAGAGGATCGGCGCGATCGCCGCAAAATCGACCCCCGCCGGCAAGCGCGCGGCGAAGGCGGCGGAGGCGATGGCATATTCGGCAAAGCCACCGTCACAGCTATAGCCGGTATTATGCTGATGCTCGCAAAGCGTCTCCCGGCCGGTTTCGCAGTATTCGCAAGAAAGGCAGGCATCATGCAGCCAGGCGATGCCGACCGCATCGCCTGGGCGAAACCCGCTGACATCTGGCCCGACGGCCGCCACCACGCCCGCCACCTCATGGCCCGGGATGAAGGGCGGCCGCGGCTTGACCGGCCAATCGCCCTCCGCGGCATGCAGATCGGTGTGGCAGACCCCACAGGCCATAACCTTGACGAGCAATTCCCCCCGGCCTGGAGCCGGCACCGGCACATCCTCGATCACCAGCGGCGCGCCGAACGCCCGCACGACCGCCGCCTTCATCATCTTGGCCATTTTTCACCGATCCTTCGCATTTCGGAGTTCGCGTCGCGGCCGCACTCTCGGCGCTCGCCATTCACTCAGCCTTGACGCGGATCAAAGCGACGCCGCTTCCCCGAAAAAGCCGCACTCAGCGCCCTTGCGTCCATGGAGTGACCCCGCTCGCCAGGCGCGAGACCAGGAAATCGACCATCACCTGCGTGCGCATCGGCCGCGGCCCGCCCGATGGGGTGACGAGGTGCAGGGCGAGGTCCGGGCTCTGCCATTCCTCCATCACCGCCACCAGCCGGCCGGCGGCGAGAGCTTCCCAGACGATGAAATCCGGCTGCAGCGCGATTCCCTCTCCCGCCTCCAGCGCGGCCATCAGCGCCTCGGCGTTATTGGCTGACAGGCGGGGGATGACGGCGGCCGATTCCTCAAGCCCCGTGGCATCGCGGAAATGCCAGAGATGCCCGCTCGGCAGATTGCTGTAGCCGAAGCAGGCATGGGCCCCGAGATCGCGCGGGCGGCGGGGCGTGCCATGGCGGCGGAAGTAGCTGGGGGCGCCGACGAGGTGGCGGCGCACGGGGCAGAGCTTGCGGGCGATCAATCCGGAATCGGGCAGCCGCGCGATCCGGAGCGCGACATCGATCCCTCCCGCGACGAGATCGACGATCCGATCCTCGAACTGGAGATCGACCGCGACCTCCGGATAGCGCGCCAGGAACTCGGGCAGCGCCGGCGCCACATGCCGCACCCCGAAGGACATGGGGGCGGCGAGCCTCAGCCGCCCGCGCGGACGGGCGGATTTCGCCTGCGCCTCGGCCTCCACCGCTTCGCCCTCGGCCAGGATCTGCGCCGCGCGGACAGCGAGCACCCGGCCGCTCTCCGTCAACCCGACACGGCGGGAGGTGCGATGGAGCAGCCGCTCCCCGAAACGATCCTCGAGCCGGGCGATCGCCTTCGAGACCGTAGGCCCCGTCACCCCGAGATCGCGGGCAGCGGCGGTGAAGGAGCCAAGTTCGGCGACTTTGGCGAAGATCGCCCAGGCTTCGAGATCTGGCAGAGGCACCGGGAATTCCCCTTCAAATGGAAAGAATGCCGTTCCATCTTTTCTGTTTTCTGCGAGATCGTCGAGGCCCATCTTCCCGCCATGGCAGGGCCGGGTGCGGCCCGCCGCAAGGAGGTTTTCCGATGATCGACGTGCGACCTTTCAAAGAACTGGGTGGCGAGAATCACGGCTGGCTCAACGCCCGGCATCATTTCTCCTTCGCCAACTACTACGACCCGGCGCGCATGGGATGGGGCACGCTCCGGGTGTGGAACGATGACGAGATTGCCCCCAAATCCGGTTTCCCGCCGCATCCGCACGCGGATATGGAAATCATCACCTATGTGCGGGAAGGCGCGATCAGCCACCGCGACAGCTTGGGCAATGCCGGGCGCACCGAGGCCGGCGATGTGCAGGTGATGTCGGCCGGCAGCGGCATCCGCCATTCCGAATGGAACGAGGAGGATGAGACGACGCGCATCTTCCAGATCTGGATCATGCCCGAGACACGCGGCGGCACCCCCTCCTGGGGCGCGCGGCCCTTCCCCAAGGATGCCCGCTCGGGCCGGTTCGTGACGCTCGCGAGCGGCCATGCCGATGATGCCGACGCCCTGCCGATCCGTGCCGATGCGCGGGTTCTGGGCGCGACCGTCAAGGCCGGCGAAGCGGTCTCCCTTCCGCTCGACCCGGCGCGGCACGCCTATCTGGTGCTTGCTCGCGGCTCCGTGCGCGTCAACGGGGCCACGCTCTCCGCCCGGGATGGCGCGGCGGTGGCGGGCGAAAGCCTGCTCGCGATCGAGGGGATCGAGGATGCCGAGATCGTGCTGGTGGATACGCTCTGAGCGGCCGAGCCGAAGCGGAAATCGGGTGTGTGGCTACCCCGCGGGGCGCGTTGCCCGCGGGGTGGCGCGGATCCGGGCGTGGGCGGCGCGCTACTCCGCCGCCTCGGCGACTGCGTGATCGCCGTTCAGCTCTTCGAGCGAGCGGCCGGCGGTTTCGGGCACGAGCATCTGGGTCAGCACCGCGCCTAACAGGGAAACACCGGCAAGGGTCGCGATCGCCGCGGCCTCACCAAGCTTGGCGAAGACCAGCGGAAAGACGAAGGCGCTGAGGGAGGCGCCCAAGCGGCCGCCGACCACGGTGATGCTCTGGGCGACCGTACGGATGCGGGTGGGCGCCAGTTCTGTGCCGAGCATCGCGGCACCGCTCACCATCGACGGCCCCATGATCATGACGTTGAAGAGGCCGAAAAGCACCAGACCAAGCGTTGCGTCATGCAGGATGTCCTGCCGCAGCAGCGCGAAGATCACAAGCAAGACCCCGGCGCCGGCGAAACCGCCGACCTGCACCGGCTTGCGGCCGAAGCGATCCAGCAGAAGCAGGCTGCCGATGAGAATTGCCGGCATGATGAAGACGAAATCCATCAGCAGCGTGAATTCGGCCGGCGAAAGCCCAAGCCCCTTGGCGATGAGCGAGGGGCCGAAGAGTACCGTGGAATAGATGACGATATCGAAGATGAACCACAGCAGCGCGACCGAGAAGATCATCCGCGCATGCTGGCGCAGAACCTCGCCGAAGGGACGCCGATCCTGCGGGGGCAAGGCTTGCGGCCTGCCTGTCACCATTTCGGAGACTGTCTGGGCGGCGCTTTCATCCCCCGCGATGCGGGCGAGATAGCGCGTGGTCTCGGGCATCTTCCGGCGCAGATAGAGAACCGAGAGGGCGGGAACGGCACCGGCGGCGAGCACGATGCGCCAGGTGAGATCGCCCGATACTCCGGCCAGGTGCAGGATGAGGGCGAGCAGCCCGGCGGAGGCGGCGCCGAGCCACCAGAGCAGGCAGAAACCGATGCCGAGCGCCCGGCCGCGATCGGCGCGGTTGGAATGCTCCGCCATGATCGTCGGCGAAAGAACATAGTCGGCCCCGACGCCGATGCCGAGCACGAAGCGGATGGCGATGAGCCAGGCGAGATTCGGCGCGGCGATCTGCGCGAGCGCGGCGACCGCCATGAGCAGCACGTCAAACCCGTAGAACCGCTTGCGGCCGCGCTGGCCGAGCACGCCAAAGATCAAGGCGCCAACTGCCGCGCCGACGAGCGCGGAACCGGCCAGCATCGCGCTGCCAAGGCTGCCGATATGGGCGATCCCGAAGGATGCCAGCACCAATGGCAGGACAACGCCGATGGATGAAAGATCATACCCATCAGTGAATACGCCCATACCTGTCGTGAACACTGCGCGCCAATGGAAAGTTTTAAAGCGCTGCTCATCGAGGGAAGAGAAAGTTGCAGACATCCGCCACTGCTCCCGCTGCCGGGAGCGTCTGACCTGTTCATCGCTGAAGGGCCATCGCTCCAAGTTGACGACCTTGCGGGCATAATGCGGCGCCGAATGACGCTATCCGGCTGGCTCCGCCCGCAGTCGCGCGCTGCATAGCGAAATTGCCCAGCCGGGCGGGTTGCAGTTCAAAGACAATCTGCTCGGCGGGCATGCGCCTCCGCCAGGATCGGCAGATTGCGCCCTGCCCGCTCAGCTTTGCAGCCTGCTCCCCGCCTGAGGGGCCTGGCCGGACACCGCCTCGGTCACAGCGATCGCCTGCGGTCCCGCTCGCATCGCCGGCGCGGGGTTGCCTACGGCACGACGCGCGGGAGACGATCGAAGGCCTGCTGCCGACCGGGCCACCCACTCCTCAACCGCGCCCGATCGTCTTCTCTGCCTCTTCAAGAGCTTTCTGGATGATCATCCTGATCTCGCCGGGCGTCTTCGCATTCCTGACGGACTCTTTGAGAGATTGCGGAAGTTCCAACCCCTCCACCGCGTCCTGCATCATCTGCATCGCCTCGGCATCACGCTCCTCCTGGTCGCCACCCACCTGCGGCGGTGGTGGCGGCGGCGGCGGCTCCACCGGTGGCATCCCAGCCAAACGCGCTTCAAAGGCCGCGACGTGATCGCCAAGCGGGGCCGCCTCTGCCTCGACCGCCTCGGTCGCGATATAGCAGTCGGTGAATTCCCGCGCCTCGGGATGCCCAGTGCTCACGACGGCCCGCCAGGCGAGATCAACGGTCATCGCCTCCGTATCGACGTGCACGCTGTCAAGCGGCGCCCTGACTTCCAGATATTCGAGGCCTTGGGCGGCGTCGCGTGCTCCCCGCCGCAAGAGCACCCGCAGGCGCTGCCCCCATAGCCGCGTCGTCAAGTGCGGCCATCTGGGATGAAGATTTTCGAAAAAGAGCACCTCATTGCCAGAGAGGTAGGGCGAGAACTGTTGATCGGCGGGAGCGCAGTTGTAAAATGCCCAATCGAAATCGAGCGGCGGCAGCGGATTTCGCTTGCGCAGCCAACGCTCGTCATAGGTGCCACGCAAGCGCAGGCGAGGCTGCATATCCTCCGGCAGCGGCCCGAAGCCTGCGGGCAGGCCATCCTCATCCCAGCGAAGCTGCGCTTTTCCCTCCGGATGAATGTTACAAACGGGAAAATCATCAGCACTTTCCGCGGAGAACTCGCCAAAGCCCTTCCCCCAAGGGTTGTAGGCAGAGGATAATCCCCCGAAAGCGTTATCGAGCCGGAGAGGCATGCAGGAGAAGAGTTCTGGCTCCGACAGGTCGATATCCCCATCCCGCCGCAGGACACGATCACCAAAAACGTCGAGTTGCTTACGCCAATCTCCAACACCGAACGTAACGCGCAGTTGCCGCGCGCGGCCGCCCCCGGGGGCATGGGCCGATCCCATCAGCGTGACATCGGTGCGCGGCTTGAAGGGCGCGTAGTCTCCACCGAAAAGCGGGCTCGGGCCCTCGCCATCATCGAAAAATTGCGGCGTACGCAGCCCGGGCTGCGCCTCTTCCTCCACCGGCCGGGAAATCCCCTCTGGCTCGATCCGCAGACGGGTCACGATGATCACGGTCAGGAGGTAATCCTCCTTCCGCATACGGGTGACGAGATGATTGGCGCTGAGGCGGCTTGGCGCGAAATACTGCATATCAGCCGAACTTGCCGCGCGGGGCTTCCACCCTTACCCCTGACTTCACAACCCCACTGGCTGTGAGCGTGCTGGCTATCTTCGTCGGTGCCGATATGTTCATGCCTCTGGCAAGCACGCCGAATTTTTCACCTGCCTCAAGGTTCATGCCGCCCTCCGACCTCACCGTCACTTGCTTGGCTTGCGTTGCTATCCCGCTACTATCGAAACTCATAGCGCCGGCGGAAGTTCCGCTGCCCTTGTTCTTGATACCGATCGAGAGTTTTTCAGCAGAAATCTCGATCCCATCGGGCTTGAGGACGATCGAACTGGTGCCATTCAGAAGCGTAATACCGCTACTGTCAATCGTGACCGTCGCCTCGTTCAAAGGATTCGCACGAAGATCATTTTGATTGCGCAGCACAGTCTTTCCAACGGCCCCATTAAAGTAATCCGATACCGTCCAAAGCGCGTTGAGGTAGCTATAGCCCATTGGCAAGACCGCCCCCAACTCCAGGGCGGCGAATCCAATCTGCCCGGCGATCTTCGGTTTGGTTCCTAACAAGCCAAGGGGCGTTTCGGCCACCACGAGACCTTGTGCGAGTTGAGTGACTGCGTTGGCAACACCGGTCCAAACCGCTGACTTGCCCGCTTTTGCCTGGAAAATACCGCCGGTCAGTTTCCCGGTAAAATTGTCCCCACGATAGCCGAGCACGATGCCTTCTTTCTCATAGGCAAAAATTGAGTGCTTCTTGTCGAGCGTTGAGATGTCCTTGTATGCGTAACCCGAACAGGACAGGCTGTAGCTGGAGCCGTATTTTTTGGTCTTATCGCCCGCGAAGACATGTGGGGATCCGGAAACCGAGACATTGGCGCCCACCCGATGGCGGAAGATGCCACCAAAATTGCTATCAACCCGTAACTCGATGCCGCAGGCGTAGCCTAGCGAGAGACCGGAATAGACACTGACGTTCATCGTATCGGTGTAAACCACGCGCGGTGCGAAATACATCGTCGCCGAGTAGAACCGACTATCGGCCGAGATGGAGCGCCACGGCCGGGCACTCACCACATTGTCGAGGAAGGATGCGGAATCCTGATATGTTACGATGTAAGAACCGCCAGAGACATTGAGCGTCGCATCCCCGCACACCTGCACACGCTGGCTGCCGCCCACCACATGGGTCTCGTTCTGGCCGATCGTGGTCGTCATATGATAAGGCGTGTAGCTGAACTGCCCCGCATAGGCGGATGATGTCAGTTCCGCCGGCCGGAACTCGACCTGCCCTGCCATGAAGGTCGGGTCAGCGATGATTTTTTTCTCGTAGGGCTCTTCCGCCGCAATATCCCCGGACCGCCCATAATGCGGCAGCGCGGTCTCGCCCGCTGCCGGCACCACCAGCGCAGAATAGGCAGCGCGGGTGTTGAGGATGGTGCCATCCCCCTGGTTGAGCGGGATGCCCGATGGTGGATCGCCGGCAGCCACGGCGGCAGCAACACCAGCGAACGCCGGCCGCGCCACGGCAGCACCCTTCTCTTCCGGCGCCTCTTTCTCAATCGGCACCGGCCCGTCATCCATCACGAAGAGCATGCCGCTCGGGGTTTCGATGCGGTTCTCTGTTCTGTTTGCCTTGACCGTCGGGCTCATCGTCTGCGCATTCGGCACGGCGCCAAGGATGAGCGGCCGGTCCGGATCGCCGCCCACCCAGCCGAGCGCCACTTCCGTCCCCGCCAGCAGCGGGAAGTGCATGCCCCGGTTCGGCCCGGCATAGGGCTGCGCCATGCGGAGCGGCGTCGATCGCTGAAACACAGGCGCATCGGCGGTATCGAAATCAATCTTCACCCGGTAGCGCCCTTGCTCGTCGAGTGCGGCGCGGGCTCGCTCCTTCTCCGGCGCTTCCACCATCGCCGGCATCAGCCCCGGCATGACCGGCCGACGGATCTCCCGCGGGCTGCGATAGGGGCTGGCCGCGGGAATGGCGGTAAGATGCGCCTGATAGCCCGCGTGATCGGCCTCAGCCTCCAGACCATAGCCGCCGGAGAGCCGCTGCTCGCCCCGGTGGCGCACCTCGGTCACGAAATAGCTCTGGTTAAGAGACCGGCGGAAATGCTGGGTGAGGCGGAAGGTATTGCCGGGGGTGAGGAAGGGCGAGGTACTCGTCATGTCGAAGATGTCACGCGTCGCGGCGATCTCCTCGGCCCGCGCCTCCGCGAAGAGCGCCCCCTCCGCATCGGAGGTGATGTGCGCGGCATATTCCTGGCAGACGCCGCGGGTGCCACGCTCCACGGCCGCGGCGCCGCTCGGCGGAGCTTTCGGCGTCTGCGGATTGTAATCCCGCAATTCGACGCGGGCCGGCACTGCGCGCAGCCGCCGTTCCAGGCGGCGCACCACCGGCTGGGCGGGCGGTTTCGACCAGGCGTGATCATCGAAGGCGACGATCCGCTCGGCCTCCGCATGGCTCGCCAGCACGCTCGAATCGGTGAAGACCACACGCTCGAACCCATCCTCCTGCTCGAAGGAGTAGAAAAGGCCCCAGTGTTCCAGCAGGCGGTGGAGGAAATCGAAATCGGTCTCCTCATACTGTGCCCAGAAGTCCCGCTCGGCGTAGCGCTCCGCGTGCAGCAGCCGGAAGGTGAAATCGCTCTTGGCGAAGCCGAGGCCATCCGAGGCGGTCAGCACCGCAGTGATGACGTCGATCACCGACATCTTGCGCGTGGTCCCGAAAGTGCGGCTGCGGCGGGAGAGCGAGAGCAGCGCGAGCCGCGGGACGAGGCTCAGCCGATAGGCATAGCGATCCCCGGCGGCGCGGCCCGCCTCGGTGCATTCGAGGATGACCCCGTGCAGCTTGCGCTCGCGCCCGCCCTGGTGCAGCGCCAGCATGGCGGGTTCAGCGATCAGCGCATCGAGATCAAGGTCCGGGTCCGGGCAGGCGACATCGATATCGAAACGATAGGGCCGCGTCATCCGCTCGACCCCTTCGATACGGGTGACGGAGGTGCGCGCAAGCGGCAGCGCCTTCATCCGCAGGCGAAATGTCACGTGGCGCATGGAAGGCTCCGAGAGCGAAGTAGGCCGAGGGCTCCACGCAGTTAACGCGCTCGCACCGAAAAGGCCAAGCCGCCAGCATGGGCTAACTCTCAGGAAGAGGGTCGGAAATCCCGCGCGTGCAGCGGCACGCTGCCCGCCAATGCCTCGCTGCGCGCCGCTGGGGTGGCGCGCGGCGTCCGGCCCCGGCGGACTTCGAGCCGCAGGAAGCGCTCCATGTGGCGGAGCGAGATGGCGGCGGCCTGCGGCGGAACGACCGCAGGCGTCTCGAAATCTCGGCGGCTGAGCCGGATGTGCTGGAGGGTGGAGAGCTTAGCCGCCTGATACACGGCGAGCAGCGAATCCCAATCGGCGAAATTGACGTTGAAACTATAATGAATATCGCGGCTGCCGCCGGGAAGTGCGGCGAGCGCCCCGATACCGCCGGAGAGATCGTAATGGGTGACATAGCCATTATCGATGCCGGCGACGAAATTCCCGGTGTTGTAAGCGGAAAGCGCCGCCGCTGCCGCATCCTGGCCGGTCTTTCCGGCCTTCAACGCGGCGGCATAATCGCCGAACAGGATGAAGGCGCCGGCCGCGATATTGCGGCAAGGCTCGAACATATCCGCGACCGTGACGCCGAGCGCCGCGAGATTGGCGGAATTGACCTGCATCAGTCCGAGATCGACGGTATAGCCCGCGGCGATCCAGTGCAGCGCCTCGGCCGTCGCCGCAGAGGCGTTAGGCGGATGCGGCACCGCCGCAGCGAGACCATTGACATGCACCGCCCACGGATCCCCACCACTCTCGACGGCGATGATGGCTGCGACCGTCGGCTCGGGAAACGGCCCCGGAGGGCAAGCGGCAAGGCTGGCAAGAAACGGCATCCCTCCCCCTCTCCCCGGGCTCATTCTCCAGGCCCCACAATTCCCTCTGCCCTGGGAGGTGTCAATCTTCCGTAAAAGGCCGGCAGGATCGGGCGCGCGGCGCGCTGACGTGAGGCGGATCGGTCACCCATTGCCGCAGCTTTCGTCAAACCTCCGCTTGCCTTCTCGCTCACCATCGTTACGCTTTAGCCGCAAGCGCGCCACGGCGCCGCAAGAAGGAGGAAGCTCTATGCCCCCGGTCCTGACGCTTGGCAGCGTAGTGAAATGCGATCAGGCGCTCCCCCCCGGCATCTCCACGCTGCTCGGGCCGCCGAGCACGGCGAGCGCCACGACCATGCCGGTCGCTACAATCATGATGAACGCGCCGCTCGTGAATATCCCGACCTTCGGGATGTGCAATTCGAGCATCAACCCGACCGTGATCACCGCCACTGCCGCGGCCATGGGTGTGCATACGCCGATGCCCTGCCTGCCGGCGATCGTGGGGCCATGGGCGCCGGGGGCGAACAACACCACCATCAATTCCATTCCGGCCGCCACCAAGGACAGCAAATGCCAGTGCAGCTGGGGCGGCTCTATCTCGGTCGTTTCCACAATGGGCTTGCCGATGACGGATTCCTAAGGCTCGTACGGGCGGAATAGCCGCCACCCCCGCCGCTCACCCGCGCCGTATTCCGTGCCTTTTTCGCCCTCCTGAAAACGAGTTTTCCTCATGGCCTCCTTCGATCTGAAATCTCTCGTCGGCAAGCTCAACCCCTATTGCCGGCGCGCGCTGGAGGCTGCTGCGGGCCTCACCCTGTCGCGCAGCCACTACAATGTCGAAATCGAGCACTGGCTGCTCAAGCTCGTGGATGCCGCCGACACCGACATCCCGCTCCTGTTGCGCCATTTCGAAGTGGCGCAGGGCGAGTTCGAAAAGCAGTTGCTCCGCACGCTGGATGGGCTGCGCACCGGCAATGCGCGGGCGCCCGCCCTCTCGCCCGATCTCGTCACCATCATGCAGCAGGCCTGGCTCTTCGCCTCGCTCGAAACGGGCGCGGGCCAAATCCGCTCCGGCCATCTACTCTGGGCACTGCTCAGCGAGCCGGCGCTTGCCCGCCGTGCGCGGGAAGGCATCAAGGCGCTGGAGCGGGTGGAGCCGGACGCGATCAAGCGGGACTTCGCCGAGACCCTTAAGCTCAGCATGGAAATGCCGCTCGATACCGGCAGCGAGGCGCCGCGCGCGGCGACCGGTGGGCCTGCCGGCGGCCCAGCCCCCGGCACCAGCGGCGCACTCGGCCAATATACGATCAACCTCACCGCGCGGGCGCGCGCCGGCAAGATCGACCCCGTGCTCGGCCGCGATCTCGAAATCCGCCAAATGGTCGATATCCTCACGCGGCGGCGGCAGAACAACCCCATCCTCACCGGCGAGGCCGGGGTCGGCAAGACCGCCGTCGTCGAAGGCTTCGCGGTGCGCCTCGCGACCGGCGACGTGCCGCCGCTCTTGCGGGACGTGGAACTTCTCACCCTCGACCTCGGCCTGCTGCAAGCGGGCGCCGGGGTGAAGGGCGAGTTCGAAAATCGGCTGAAATCGGTGATCGAAGAGGTCAACGCTTCGCCGAAGCCGATCATCATCTTCATCGACGAGGCGCATACCTTGATCGGCGCCGGCGGCAGCGCAGGCCAGGGGGATGCCGCCAATTTGCTCAAGCCCGCCCTCGCCCGCGGCGAGTTGCGCACCATCGCGGCCACCACCTGGGCCGAATACAAGAAGTATTTCGAGAAGGATCCGGCGCTCGCCCGGCGCTTCCAGGTCATCAAGGTCGAAGAGCCGACCGAGCCGGTCGCCATCGCCATGATGCGCAGCATGGTGGCGCCCCTCGAAAAGCACCACAAGGTGCGTATCTTTGACGAGGCAGTTGAAGCCTCCGTCAAGCTCTCCGCCCGCTATATCCCGAGCCGGCAGTTGCCGGACAAGTCGGTCTCGCTGCTCGATACCGCTTGCGCGCGCGTCGCCATGAGCCAATCGACGATTCCGCCGTCGATCGAAGACCTCGAGCGCCGCATCCGTCTCATCGATACCGAAATCGCCATGCTGAACCGGGAGGGCGCCATCGGGCATGACCATGCCGCCCGGATCGATGGCCTCAAGGCCGAGCGCGACGTGGCGGAGACCGCGCTGGGAGGCCTGCGCACGCGATGGGAGCAGGAGAAGAAGCTCGTCGAGACGATCGGGCAACTGCGCGAGCGGATAGAGGCGCCCCCGGCTGAGGCGCCGCAGGCTGAGGCGCCGCCGACCGAACAGGATGGCGAAGAGCCGGCGACCGGCGCCGAGCCCGAAGCGAGCGCTGAGACCGAGGCCGCGCCAGAAGATCCGCATGCCGCGCTCATCGAAGCGAGCCGTGAACTGGCCGCACTCCAGGGCGAAAACCCGCTTGTCTTCCCGATCGTCGATGGCCAGGCAGTCGCCGCCATCGTCGAGAACTGGACCGGTATCCCCGCCGGGCGCATGCGGTCTGACGAGATCGCCACCATCCTCAGGCTGGAGGATAGCCTTGGCCAGCGGATCATCGGCCAGCCTCACGCGCTCTCGGCTGTCTCGGAGGCGATCCGGACCTCCCGCGCCCAGTTGACCGATCCGCGCAAGCCAATTGGCGTCTTCCTCATGGTGGGCACCTCAGGCGTCGGCAAGACCGAGACCGCGCTCGCGCTCGCCGATCTGCTTTACGGCGGCGACCAGAATGTGACGACGATCAACATGACCGAGTTCAAGGAGGAGCATAAGGTCAGCCTGCTGATGGGCAGCCCGCCCGGCTATGTCGGCTACGGCGAAGGCGGCGTGCTGACGGAGGCCGTGCGCCGTCGGCCCTATTCCGTCATCCTCCTGGACGAGATGGAGAAAGCGCATCCCGGCGTGCAGGATGTGTTTTTCCAGGTCTTCGACAAGGGCAACATGAAGGATGGCGAAGGCCGGGATATCGACTTCAAGAACACCGTCATCATCATGACCTCGAATGCCGGCACCGATCTCATCACCCGTGCTTTCGCCGACCCCGAGAACCTGCCGAGCGCCGGGCAGCTGGCGGAACTGCTGCAGCCGGAACTGATGAACTACTTCAAGCCGGCCTTCCTCGGCCGGGTGACGCTGGTGCCCTACTTCCCGCTTTCGTCCGAAAATATCGCCAAGATCGCGGCGCTTCAGCTCGGCCGCATCCGCAAGCGCGTCGCGGCAGCCTATAAGGCTCGCTTCGAATTCGAGCCTGAGGTGGTGGATCTCATCGTTTCGCGCTGCACCGAAAGCTCCTCCGGCGCGCGCAATATCGAGAAGATCCTCTCCCGCACCGTGCTGCCCGAACTCTCCTCCGAGGTGCTGGCGCGGCTTGCCGATGGCCAGGCGATCAGCGCGGTTTCGGTGGGCGTCGGGGAAGACGGGATGTTCACCTACGAGGTCCGCTGACCCCTTCAGAGCGGCAGGCGAAGCGCGCGCAGGAAGGCGTCCATCTCCTGCCAGCGCTCGCGCCGCCAGGGGCTGAGCGCTTTGTGCAGCGCGCGGCGCGCAGCGCGGGAGAGACCGTCGGGCAACTGCGGCTCCTGCGGCGCCGCGCCTGCCGCCTCCACGCCCGCGAAGGGATAGCGCCCGAGCATCTCGCAGATCATGACGGCGAAGGAGAAGATATCGTCCGTCGGGTCGGCGCCTTGGCCGGCGAGGCGCTCGGGGCTCGCATAGCGGGGGGTAACCTCGATCGGCTCCTCCTCGCTCCCCGGCATCCAGCGCCCTTCGAAGAGATGCGGCAGAACCGCGACGGCGCTGAGGTCGATAAGCTTCGCCCGCCCATCCTCCGCCACCAGCACATTCGCCGGCTTTACGTCGCCATGGATGCGGTGCTGAGCGTGAACAAAGGCGAGCGCCTCGCCGATCTGCTCGATGATCCCGGTGCTCAGGCGGCGGTCTTCGGTCGCGCGCTGCGCGATGAGCGCCTTGAGGCTGGCACCCGGCACATAATCCATCACCGCGAAGACATGCCGCCCTTCCCGCGCCACATCATGGATAGCGAGGATCGCCGGATGCGCGAGCGCCTGCGCCTGCCGCCATTCGGCGAAGAGACGGCGCACGGTCTGCTCGGTCCCCGCATCGCCGAGCTTGATGGCGACGGCGGCGGGCGCCCCGGCTTCCAGCCGCACGAGATCGAGGGCTTTGAAGACCGCCCCCCGCCCGCCTGCGCCCAGCGCCTCTGTCAGGATGAAGCGGGGGCTGAGCCGCGCCGGCAGGGCGGCCTCCCGCAGGTAGGGGCCGACTGGCAGGCCCGGCAGCCGCGGCGCCAGCGCCCGCAGCAGATCGAGCGCAAGCGGGAGCGGCATTTCCCGCCGCTCAAGCAGGATGGAGACCGCCCCGGCCAGCCGCGCCGCCTGCGCGGGATCGATGGCACCGGCACCGGCCGTCGCACCGGCCTCGGCGGTGCCGCCGAGGAGAGCGAGGATGCGCGCGGCGAGCGCCTCTCCCGGCTCTGCGCGCGGGGCAGTGTCGGTCGCCATCTCAGGCGGCGCGCCCGGCCGCACGCGGCTCGATCGCGATAAAGGTGGTATCGTCCGACGCGCCCCGCCGGGCGATATCCTGCCACACGGCTTCGACGATCCGCTCCACCGGCCGGCTGAGATGCCGCGCGATCTCCTCCTCGGAGAAATGCTTGTAGAAGCCATCGGTGCAGAGGAGCAGGCGATCCCCGGGCGTGAGGGCGAGCTCCTTGGTGGCGATGCTGAGGCCGGGCTGCGCGCCAATCGCCTGCGTGAGCATTTGCCGCGGCCGGGGCGGCGCCTCGGGCTCGGCCGGGTCCACCCATGGCACGAGGCGGGCGTGATCCTCGGTGAGCTGATGCAGCGCCCGATCCCGCAGGAGATAGGCGCGCGAATCCCCGACCCAGAAAAGCCGGGCCTCCGCCCCCTCGATGACGAGCCCGGCGACCGTACATCCGACGATGCCGGGCGGCTGCAATCCGGCGCCGAGCGCCACGAGGCTGCGGTTCACCCCCGCGAGCTTGCGTAAGATCTGCTGTCGCCGATCACCCCGCGCACCCGGCTCCGGCTCCAACTCCGGCGTGCGGATGGCGCCGCCGATCGCCTCAATCGCCAGGCGGCTCGCCTCGCCGCCCCGCGCATGGCCGCCCATCCCGTCGGCCACCGCCCAGGCGGCGATCGCCGGCCAGTCGAGATAGGCGTCCTCATTGCCGCGGCTTTTCGAGCGACGGCCTGACATCGAAAGGCAAGCGGACCGCCAGGAGAGCCGCGCGCCGCTCATGGCGATCCGCCGGCCTCAGTTGAACCGCGGGCAGGTGAAGCCGACCACCGTCGTCGGGTCGAAAGCGCTTTGCAGGCTGCCGGTGCTGAGCACATAGCTCGCCTTCAGCGTATCGAGCGTCATGGCGATCTTCTGCGAACTGCTACTGCCGAAACCGCGCGCCAGATTGCCATAGACGAAGCGGAACAAGCCCCAATCGCCCTGGAAGGAAGTGGTGTCGGTATTGCCTTTCACGCTCGTCACCGAAAAGTCGAGGCCAGGATCGCCATTGGTCACCGGCCAGGTGAGGTTCCAGGTCGGCGGCGGCTGGTGCTGATAGACGTAGCTATTGCCGCCATAGGTGATCGTATCGTTGAAGGCATCCGGATCGAGGTGATGCGGCGTGACCGTGAAGCTCATGCCGAACTGGCCGTTCTGGAAGAAGGCGGCGCGGATGCGCTGCGCCTGCTGGAAGGAGGCGAGCGTGCCGGCGCTGATGAGCAGCGAGGCACTGCCGCCGATGCCGGAACCGATGCCGAGCGGCTGCAGCACCGTGGTGTAGAACGTGTCCATCGTGCCGCCGGGCTTGAAGAAGTTCTGGAAGTCCTGCAGCGCGACATCGGCGGAGGAACGGCTATCGAAGGGATAGCGTCCGGCGAGCCGCGCGGCGCAGGTGCCGCCATCCGCCTGGCGCCAACTCATGCTGATATATTGGCCCGTGAGGTCGGCGAGGATTGCCGAGGTCGAATCGGCCACCTGCCGCACGATCGTGCTGATCGGCGCCGGATAGGCGGGCGCCTGGGTGAGGATGACCGAGAGCGCGTTGCCGACGGCGCCGCTGGTCTGCGCCTTGAGCAGATTATAGGCGGCGAATTGCGGGTTGGGCGCGGCGGCCACACCCTGCAAGAGGCTGTAGGCGCCGGCGATGAGGCTGCGCACCTGATCCATGGGCGCTCCTCCAGGCGCGGCCCCAGCCCCCGCCCCGGCGGGTGCGGCCGCCGCGGCACCAGCCGTCCCCCCCGCCTGATTGCCGGAGAGCGCGATGATCGGCGCGAAATGCGTTTGAATTGCCGCACCGGGCCAGGTTGTGAAGACACTCGTGGATGAGCCGAGCGCATTGGCCGCGGCGGTGCCGAGGGTCTTGGCGGCCGTGGCCGTGCCGCCCGCCGCCGCCCCGCCGGCACTGCCGCCACCAGCGGCCGCGGCGCCAGCCTGGCCACCGCCGACGAGGCTGCTGGCCGCACTCAACAACGAACCGCCAGAACTCGCCGCTGGCTGGACAAGATTGGTGTTGTTGGCAACCGCATTGACGAGCTTGGAAAGCGGCGAATCCGGCCCCGAAAGCGTGCTGAGGGAATCGATCGCCGTCATCAGATCCGGCGCCTGGCGCAGTTGCAGACCGGCGATGACGCCATCCCATTGCCGAATATAGTCCGCGGCATAGAGGCTCGCCACCTGGTCGAGCAGATTGGGCCCGATGCCGCTGGCCGAGAGGGGGGAAGGCCCGAGTACCCAGCTATCGCGTGAGAGCGCGGCCGCCTGTTGCGGCAGCTTGCGCAGGATATAGGTATCGAAGCCCTGCCGGGTATAGAAGCCCGGCACTTGGATATTGAGCCCGGCCGCCCCGCTGGCGGAAAGCGAAAGCGCCGCCCCAGGCCCCAGCGCCACCGCCCGCTGGAAGGGCGGCAGGCTCGGGTCTGCGGCTGCCTGAACCTGCAGCTGGGCATAGACGCTTGCCGCCGTGGGCAATTCGGTGAGCTGCTGCCGGGCGGCTGCGATCAGCCCCTGGTCGAGCTGGATATTGCGCGGCAGGTATTTCAGCAATTCATCGAGATGCTGGCCGAGCGCGGCCTTGGTATCGGACGAGAGATAATAATCCCGCTGCCAATCGGCCAAGGTCCAGTTGCGCACCGTCTGGGCGTTGAAATGGTTCGGATCGTTCAGCATCAGATAGGCGGTAAGCGTCGAGAGCAGGGAGGCGCTGTCCCCGCTCAGGATCGCCGCGTTCATGGTCGTCTCCATGTCGTAGACGATCCGCGGCAGAAAGACGTGTTTGAGCAGGCGCTCGTACATCGCCCGCCCGGCGTTGCTCACCGAATGGTGTCCGAAACCGTGCGACAGGCTCTCAGCGAAGGAGATGACGGTACCGGCCCAGCCCTGGTAATCCTCGGTGATCGCGCGGCCGAGGTTGAGGACGAAGACCTCGCTCTCCCACGAAGCGTTCTGCGAGAGGGAGTTGCGCGCGCTGAGCAAGGTCAGGGAATCGTTCCGCACTTTGACCATGCGGCTTTCGATGACATCCGCCCCCCAATTCTGCAGGATGCCGACGAGCACGAGCAGCAGGGCCGCAGCGCCCATGCCGATGAGGCTGCGTCGGGTGCGCCGCTTCTCCAACTGACGGTCGAAGCTCGCCAAGCCGCTTTCCGGCAGGATGAAATCCCGAATGAAGCGGGCAAGGAAGAAGCTCGCATCCCCGCTCTGTGCCGCAACGACGGCGGGCGCCGCGACACCGAGGCCGGCGGTCAGCCGCCCGGTCGCCATATCGACCGCCTGCGGCGCCTGCAGCGCGCTCGTCAGAAATACGCCGCGGCACAGCGGCGCCGCCTCGAAGCGGGAGGCGCGGAAGATCTCCCGGAACAGATCCGAGAAGCGTGGCAGGATATAGCGCAGCTGCTCGGGGAATTCGAAGATGCGGAGGCGGCGGCTGACATCATGCTCCACCCGCAGCCGCTCGTTCCGCCGGTCACCCACATCGCTCACGATCTGGCCGAAGGCACTGTCCATCGTGCGCACGGCCTCGATATCCTGAAACTCGATATCCGTGGGCAGCACACCGCCCCAGGCGGCGGCGCGATCCTCGTCGGACAGCGCGCTCATGCTCTCGGCGAAACCCGAAACGGCGTCGGTCTTGGTCACGACGATATAGACCGGCAGGCGGGTCCCGAGGCGATGGAACATCTCCTGCAGCCGCGCCCGCAGCGTAGTTGCGAGGCCGCGCCGCTCCCGCAGGCTCAACGCCAGCATCTCCTCCATGCTGAGCGCGAGGATCACCCCGCGGAGGGGACGGCGGGGATGCTGCTCCTTGATGAGCGACATAAGGCTGGTCCAGCCAAGCAGATGCTCGGGCGATTCCGGCGGGGCGAGATAGCCGCCGGCGAGTTCCAGGAAGACCCCGTCTTCCGAAACCCACCAACTACACCGATCCACCGTGCGGAGTTCGGAGACCGTCATGTCCTCGGGCTGGATGACGAAATCGAGCCCGCTTTGCCGCAGCATGCTCGATTTGCCGGAGGCATGTGTGCCGATCACCGCATACCAAGGCAGGTCCGACCCGCGTAGCCGCTCCCGCCCCTGGCCGAAACTCAGGCGGTTCACCTCCTCCGCCCGGCGCAGGAAGGAATCCCGCAAGTCAGGATCGAATTCGGTGATCGCCTGCTGATCACGCTTGCCGAGCCGCTCGGCGCGGGCGAGATCCCGCCGCCGTTTCCAGGCCGCCCAGAGCAGGCGCAGCGAGCCCTGGAAGATCACCAGGATCGTGAGGGTCACGAGAAGAACGGTGATCAGCACCCGTGTCAGCAGCAACCCGAAAGGCACGAAGCCGCCCATATCGAGCTTCGGCCCGAGCCACCACAGTGTCACCAAAAGGGCTGCGAGCAGCAGCAGGATGATCACGGTCCGGATGGAGAGGATCTGGCGAAGCGGGTTCATCAGGCGAACGCTCCGGGGCGGAGGCTAAGCTGCACGATCACGGCGCGACATCGGGGCTTTGCGGCGCGCCGGGCACCACCGGCACGGAGGCGGCGTCGGGCTGCGGCCCCTGATCGGCCTTGAGGGGGAAGGTGCGCTGGATCTCTTCCATCAGCAGGATGGAGGAATTAGCGCGCTGATCAAGGGTCGCCGACCAGAGCCCGACTGAAATGACGATGAGCACGCCGGCGATGGTGAAGCTGACCCAGGGCGGCACGTAGAAGGCACTTTGCGCCTGCGCCGTCACCGGTCGGGCGGAGAGGTGGCGGGCCTGGTTGCGCAGGCTGCGCGGCCGCTCGATCTGGCGGGCGATATCGGAGCGCAGCTCTTCGAGTTGCAGCCGACCGTTGTTAATGACGTGGTAGCGCCCCTCGAAGCCGAGCGAGAGAATGAAGAGCGCGAGTTGCAGAAGGTCGGCATAGCGCTCGGGGTCTTGCCGCAGGCGGTCGATGAGGATGAAGGCCTTGTCCCCGCCCCAGCTCTCGTTATGGAAGGAGACGAGCAGACTCATCTTGCTCCAATCCTTCTCGCCCACCGCTGCCGCGGTCGCGATCGTTTCATCGAGCGCGCAGCAGAGAAGATAGCGCGCGGCGACGATATCGTCGGTCTTGGCTTGCTTTTCCGCCGCCTGCTGCTCGAAGGCGCGGATCGCGGCGATCATGTTGTGGCGCAGCACGCTGATGTCTGGCGTCGCGTTCAGCCGGCGGAAGGCGAGGATGGAGGCGAGCAGCGGCATCGCCGCCTGGGTGATCGGCGCATCGCCGAGAACGGAAGGCAGCACGCGACCGACATCCTCGCCAAGCTCCGCCTGGGGGGCCGCATTGCTGACGGGATCGGGCCGCCAGATGATCGTCGGGTCGTCATCGAGCGGCTGGGCGGTCGGCGGCCTGCTCATTTGGCTCCATCCCTGATCGCCCAGAACTCCATTCGAAGCCCGGGATAATCACCGCTGACATGCAGGGCGAAGGCGGCGGAACTCCGCAGTTGCGGCCAGGACTGGCCGGATTTCTCCAGCTGGAGATAGACGGCATCGGCCCGGTAGGGCAATTCCCGCGGCACGACCGGCAGCGGCAGCAGCTTGATGCCGGGCAACTGCAACTGCGTCAGTTCCCGGATCTGCTCGATCGGCCCCACCTTGAACTGGCTGGGTGCGCGGCTGCGCAGAACTTCGGGATGCACATCCGCGCCGACCGACAGGATGAAGCGGGCATCATCGAGCAGGGAGCGGTCGGTGATGGGGGAGACCCAGATGCCGAACTTGCTCGCCTGCAAGGGCAGCGCGATCGCGCCCTGGGTTTCGAGGCTGAGGAGGGCCGAGCGGATCATGCGCAGCAGCGGCTGCAGGCAGGCCATCAGGCCAAGATGGTCGTAGGGCGCGAAATCGGGCGGCTGGCGGGCGGGTGCGAGGAAGGCGCTGAAATCCCCCGCCATCTGCAACAGATCACGGTAGAAGGTCTCTGGATGCGTGCCGGGGAAGCGGCCGTAGTGGTCGAGCAGCGGCAGGTAGCGGTTGCAGGTTTGCAACATCAGGAAGTCGATGAGGGCAGCCGTATAGTTCTGGGAGCGGAGCGGATCGCTCTCCCCCGACAGGGCGCGGCTTTTGGATTTGAGCAGGCTCTCCAACTCGTTCAGAAAACCGATCAGGGCGGTGCTCGCATGCATGTCGAGTACGGGAGGGATATAGTCCCGGTCGAGCCGGATGCCTTCATGGCAATCGGCGATGCGGGCGATCGGCATGGTCACGAAATTCGCCGGCTGATCGCCTTCGAGGAAGAGCTGGGCATTGGGCACGGCGATGGTGAGATCCTGCCGCTCCGAATTCGACTGCGTGACGTCCCGCGCCGCCAGCGTGACTTCGGTGAAGCGGATACGGCTATCTCCGGCAGCGACCTCCATCCCGTCGCCCACGCTCAGCGGCACGCCGATCAGGACCAGCTTGTCCCGCGTACCGTTCGGCACCGTCAGCACATTGGCGCCCGCCACACCCTGCGGCAGCGTGAGCACCAAGCCATCGGGCATGATCGCGCGGCAGGCTTGAATGACGAATTTGCCGAGCGCGAGCGCACTCGTATCGAGCGTGAGCGTCTGCAATCCCCAGCCAGCCGGTTGCAGGACAGAGGCGCGGGCATGGATCTGGCTATCCACGTAGCGCCCCAGTTGCTGGAAGTGCTGCGGGCGCATGAACATCCCCTGCCGCCAAAGCGGCCGGCCTGTCAGGGTATCGCTCATCGCGGCCGCTTCACGATGCATACGCCAAAGCGGCGCACGCCGGCCGCGCAGGCTTTCTCACCGTCTCGCCCAAATGCAAGCTCCGTCCCCCTACCCATGGCCATAACTTAGCGCGAGGCGCCCTGCCACCAGGCGAATACGGTTGGAGCCGCGCATATTAATCTTCCGTGTCAGCCGCCAGCTTGCATTATTGATCTGGCGATAGCCCGCGACAATGCCGAGATAGGCGGTCTGGCTCGTCAGGTTCCGCCGGATGGTCGCCTTCTTCTGCCCCGGCACCAGCTGGAGGGAGAAGGTGTTGAGCAGATCACTCTTGAGCGTGTCGTTTGCCGAATAGAACAGCTGGTTGAAGGTTGCCGCTTCAAAGGCATCCGGATCGGTCAGTTCGAAGAATTTCAACACCATCGGCGACGGGGCATTGGAATTGCTCGGGTTAAGCTGAGGGTCGGCATCGACCGTGAGGTTGAGCGTCGTGGGCGACGGGCCAAAGCAGCCACTGAGCGCGGTGAGGGAGACAAGCAGCGCAGTGCGGCGGCCGTAAGCCTTCATCGGCTTCCTCCGCCCGCCGGCTGATCGGGCCGTGCCGCGTCCTGCGCTTCATCCAGAAGGGCATCGAAATTGGCTTCGTAGAGCGCCCAGGCGCGCGCCGGTGTCGCCCGATGGCGAGGATCAAGCTTCCAGCGCAGCATCAGCCTGGCGGGGTCCATCACCCGGGGGTCCACCACCACCGCGCGCGTGCTGCCCCGCGCCACGCCACGCTGCTGGCGTAGCCGCCGGATCACCTGCCGAACGGCATGCTCGATCGCACCGGGGCGATAATCGGCCGCAGCGACGAGTTCGCTAAGCGCGAGGCCGCCGGTCGGGAGTTCGCCGAAGACGCTGCTGGGCCCTTGCGCACCCTCGTGGCTGACTTCGACGAGATAGTCGCAGAGCGCGGAGAGCGCCCGGCCGAGATCATAGGCGGTCGCTGCCGGCATGGCGGCATCGCGCTGCGGCAGGCCGATGCCGATGCCGCGCAGGAAGGCGGCATCGGGCGGGATGCCGGCCTCGGAAGGGGAGGCAGGCTCCACCCAGGCCGGCAGAGCCGCCGTACGTTCGCCGAGGCTGGGCGAGGCCGGCTGGTAAGGTGCCTGGTAGGCGGCCGACGCGATCGCACCCCCAGCCCCGGCGGGCCGGCTCGGCTCGGAGGCTGGCGCGGCGGCGGCGGCCCAAGGCCAATCGCCGGGCGCAATGTCAGGCGGCGACGGCGGCGGCGGCGAAGATTGCGCTCGCGAAAATTGCGGCTCTGCCGTCGCTTCGCTCGGCGCGGCCGGCATCGGTGCCATCGGCGGGGCGGATGGGGGCGCCGAGGCAACGAGCGGGTCCGTCGGCGCCTGAAAATCGGTCTGCGGCGGTTGGTACGGACGGCCGCTGAGCAGCGCCATCAGCGGCCCGTCCTCGCCGAGATCCGTTACCGGATCAAACTCCGCAGAGCGCCCGGAGAGCGGCCGCGTCTGATTCGGATCGCGATCACCCAAGACGACGATCGGGGGCGGCAAGTCTGCCGATTGCGGGCCGGGCGGCGGCGGTGCCGGATCATAGGGCCTGGCCCCGGCTGACACGCCCCCCTGCTGCGGCAGCGGAGTGGCCGAGGATGCCGGCGGGGCTGCGGGCAAAGCCCCCCCGGGGGCTCCGCCGCCCGGCGTCAGCAAGCCCCCGAGACGCGCCTCCCACTCATCGGAAAGCGCATCCCGGCCGGCCGTCCATGGGGTTGAGGATGCCTGATCAACAGAAGCACCCGGGCGGGCGGGCGGGCTGAGCGGTGGCAGCGGCGGCGCTGAGACCGGGGGATGATCCTGGGCGGCGGGCGGATTGGGCGCTCCTGAAGCGGGAAGCACGGCCGATATTTCCTCCACAACGATATCCTGGCGCCCGATGCGCAGATGATCCTTGAGCTTGAGCGACTGCCGCGCCGCCGGATCGGGCGGCAAGGTCTGCCCACCCAATTGTAGCCCGTTACGCCCGAGAACCGTGATATAGAATACGCCCTGTTCGAAAGAGAGGCGGGCATGTTCCTTCGATGTAATTCGTTCAGGATCGTCTAAAACGAGCGCACAATGCGCGCCACGACCGATAAGCCCGCCGGAGGGGCCAAACCGAACGGCCTGGCCGCCTTGCCCGCCCGCTCGCAGGACAACGAAGGCGCCTGTCTCAGACAAAGCCGCACTCCCTCATGTCCGCCCCCACCTTGCGCATCCCGGCCGCATGGAGAGCCCCGGGGCGCGAAGCCTGCTCCTTCAACCACTTGCTTCTCAATAGAGGATGATCGGAGCCTTGCGAAGCCCCCGCGGCAAGACCGTGGCGGCGCCTTACGACGCCACGGGAGCGCCTGTCGCGGCAGCCGCACCGCAGCACCTCGGTGCCACAAAATAATCATTTTCAATTTGTCCAGACAGGGCTACGGATGGGTGACACGCATTCCATGCGCACCCGGAACATTGCCTATTTTGTAATCCCCCCTTCGTTTTTCTTTTGGGAGATTTGGGCTAGTTGTTTCTCAGGCGCAGAGAACGACAGAGCTAGAAGCAAGGCGCCAACAATACTTGTGACAGGAGAATAGAAATGCCCACAATGGCCTATATGTCGATCAATGGTAAGACCCAAGGCAACATCACGAAGGAAGCGAATACCGCGACCAGCGTGGGTGGCTTCTACCAGTCGGTCAATCCGGACACCGTGCAGGTTCTGCGCTATGAGTCCGGCCTGACGGTGCCGACCGATCCGCTGAGCCAGCAGCCCGCCGGCCAGCGCCAGCACATGCCGGTGAAGGTCGTCGCCCCGATTTCCAAGGCCTGGCCGCTGGTCTGCCAGGCGACCGCGACCGGCGAGAGCTGCACGATCGAGGTGTTGCTGTATCGCACCAATGCGGCCGGCCAGCAGGAGAACTACGGCAACATCAAGTATACCGACTGCGTGATCATCGGCTCCGAGTTCGGCTTCAGCCACGTCCTCATGGAAGACAACAAGCCGCTTGGCCATGAGCACGAGATCACCTTCACCTATGCCGAAGTGGAGTGGAACCACACCTCCGGCGGCACCTCGGCCGGCGACAACTGGCGCAAGCCGGTCAGCTAAGCCTTCGCGAACAAGTGGGCCGCGCTTCGGCGCGGCCTTTTTGCTGTCCGCTTCCCCGCAACCGGAGGGGGAGCAAGTGGGTGGCGACCTTGAAGAAACCTCTTCCAGGCGCCGGGCGCCGAGATTAAAGTCCGCCACCCATGCCGCTTGATGCTTCAGCTGATCCGCGCCTCCTGCTTGGCCAGACGCCGATCCCGGGCGATGCGCCTGCGGGCGTTTCCGTGCGCGACCAGCCTGGGTTCGAGGAACTCGAAGCGCAGATCCATATTCTGGAACGCTCTGGCCCGATGGCGGTGGATTGGACCATCATCATCGAGCGTTCGACGAAGATCCTCGAGACGCAGTCGAAGGATCTTCTGGTCGCAGCCTATCTCGCCTTCGCCCTCTGGCGCCGCAGCGCCCTGCCCGGCCTCACGACCGGCCTCGTTATCCTGAGCGATATCGTCACCCTTTACTGGGAGACGGCGGAGCCTCCGGCACGGCGCATTCGTGGCCGCGTTTCGATCTTCGAATGGCTCGTCGGCCGCCTCGGCCCGACGCTCGCGAGCGAGCTTGCTGATCTGCCGGCAACGCCCGATGCCATCCGCGCGCGGGATGCGCTGTCTGCGATCGACGCAGTGCTGGAGGAGAAGCTCGGCCCGGCGGCGCCAAGCCTTGGGGAACTGACCCGGCCGCTCCGCAGCCTGGCCGAACGGGCGGAGGCGGAAGCCGCGGCTCTCGCCGCAAAAGCCGCAGCCGAAGCGGCCGCAGCGGAAAGCGCCGCGGCGGCGGCCAGCGCGGCGGCCACCACAGCGGCCGGCACGGCCGCGACGGCCGCGACGGCCGCGGCCGATGCCGGCACCGCTTCTGCTGCAGCGCAAAACGCGACCGGCGCACAAGCGGCCCAAGCGGCAACCTCCGTCGCCCCGCCCGCTGCCGCCCCGCCGCCGGCGGCACCAGCCATCGCGCTGCCCGCTACCCCCGCCGCCTCGCCCGATCTCGAACGCGCGGTCTTCGCCGGGCGGGATTGGCTGCGCAGCTTCGCCCTCTCGCTGTTGGCCGCGGATTTGCGCGATCACCGCGGCTGGGTTCTGCTCGCCGAAGCGACTTGGCTCTTTGTCACCGCGCTGCCGCCCAACCGGGGTGGGCAGACGGAACTGCCCCGACCGCGCGAGGAGCAGGTCAACGACCTGCTGAGCCGCCGCTCTGACCCTCGCGCCTTCATTACGGTGGCCACGCAATATTGCTCTGGCGAAGGCCTCTTCTGGCTTGAGGGCCAGTATCTCATCTCACAGGCGCTCGCGGCACTCGGCCCGGATATGGCGGAGACCGCCGCGAGCCACGGCCGTTCCGTGGCCCTGGCGCTGGCCCCGCTGCAAGGCTTGGACAAGCTGTCCTATGCAGACGGCACGCCGTTCATGAGCGATGCCGCCCGTGCCTGGCTCGATGCGCAAGCGGCGAGCGGTGGCGAGGGCGGCGGTGGCGGCGGCAGTGGTGGGCTCGATCTGCCCTGGAAGCAGGCGGCAGCGCGCGCGCAGGAATTGCTTAGCCTTTCGAAACCAGACGAGGCGTATCAGGTTCTTGCCAAAGGTGCCGAGGGCAGCCAGGGGGAAGCACGTGCCCGCTGGCTTTTCGAAGCGCTGAGGCTTGCCGTGCGTAGCAAGGATGCGGTTTTCGGCCTGGCGCTCGCCCGGCGGCTGACCGCCCTCGTGCGCGATCATCGCCTTGCTGAATGGAACCCGGATTTTGCCGCGGATATCCTGGAACAGGCCATCCTTTGCCTGATGCTCCAGGAAGCCGCTTACGCTTTTCCTCTTGCGGAGAGGCAGACCTTGCTCTCCGAATGGTCTATAGAACTCAGCGCGCTCGCTATCGGCCGCGCCCGAGATGCCTTGAAGAGTACGCTTCCCACCTCGTAAGGAACCTGCCCCATGGCTCAGGATTCGTCGATCGCCCCGAAAGAGCGGATCAATATTCGTTACAAGCCCGCCACCGGCGATGCCAAGGAAGATGTCGAACTGCCGCTGAAGATGCTCATCGTCGGTGATTTCAAGACCGAGAAGGATGAGACCCCGGTTGGCGAGCGCCAGCGCGTCAATATCGACAAGGACAACTTCAGCGACGTGATGCGGAGCCAGAACCTCAAGCTCGAGATGAGCGTGCCCGATCGCCTGACCGATGGCGCCGAGAACGACCCGGACGCGAAGCTGAACGTCTCGCTCAATATCTCGACCCTCAAGGACTTCTCGCCCGACTCCATCGCGGCCCAGGTGCCGGAGCTCAAGAAGCTCGTCGAACTGCGCAGCGCGCTGCTTTCTCTTAAGGGGCCGCTCGGCAATATGCCGACCTTCCGCAAGGCCGTGCAGGCCATGCTCGACGACGAAGAGACCCGCAAGAAGCTGCTCGACGAGCTCCAGGCCGGCAAGCCCAGCGAGTAAGCCTGATATCAAAGCCTCCTGATCGGCGCGAAAGGACATCCCTTGTCACAGTCCGCAACATCACCTGCTGAATCCGCAACGACGACGCAGGAATCCGAATCGCTTCTCGATTCAATCCTTCAGCAGACCCGGATTCAGCCCAACGACGAAGGCTACGAGGCGGCGAAGCAGGGGATCGGCGCCTTCATCGGTGCGCTGCTCAAGCCCGAGGCAGCCGGTGAGAAGGTCAACAGCACCGTCGTCGATCAGATGGTGGCGGAGATCGACCGCAAGCTTTCGGCCCAGATCAATGCCATCCTCCACGAGGAGTCCTTCCAGAAGCTCGAATCCGCCTGGCGCGGCGTGAAGTTTCTGGTGGACCGCACGGATTTCCGCCAGAACATCAAGCTCGAGATGCTCAATGTCAGCAAGGAAGAGCTGCTCGAGGATTTCGAGGACAGCCCCGAGGTGGTCCGCTCCGGCCTCTATAAATCCGTCTATACGGATGAATATGGCCAGTTCGGCGGCCAGCCCATCGGCGCGATCATCGCGAACTACGATTTCGGCCCAAACGCCAACGACGTGAAGCTGCTGCGCTATGCGGCGAGCGTCGCCACCATGGCGCATGCCCCCTTCATCAGCGCCGCCTCGCCCGAATTCTTCGGGGTGGACCGCTTCGATCAGCTGCCCAATCTCAAGGATCTCAAAGCGATCTTCGAGGGGCCGAAATACGCCAAGTGGAATTCCTTCCGCGAGTCCGAGGATTCCCGCTATGTCGGCCTCACCCTGCCGCGCTTCCTGCTCCGCCTGCCCTATAGCGTGACCAACAATCCGGTGCAGAGCTTCCAGTTCAACGAAGAGGCGTCTCAGGATTCCTCGAACTACTGCTGGGGCAACACCGCCTTCGCGATGGCCTCCCGCCTGTCTGCGAGCTTCGCGAATTTCCGCTGGTGCCCCAACATCATCGGGCCGCAATCGGGCGGGACGGTGGAAGATCTGCCGCTGCATCTCTTCGAATCTCTCGGCCAGACCCAGGCCAAGATCCCGACCGAGGTGCTCGTCTCCGACCGGCGGGAATACGAACTGGCCGAGCAGGGCTTCATCGCGCTGACCATGCGCAAGGATAGCGATAACGCAGCCTTCTTCTCTGCCAACTCGGTGCAGAAGCCGAAGTTCTTCGGCAATACGCCGGAAGGCAAGCAGGCGGAACTCAACTACCGCCTCGGCACCGAACTGCCCTATCTCTTCATCGTCAGCCGCCTCGCGCATTACATCAAAGTGTTGCAGCGCGAGAATATCGGCTCCTGGAAGAGCCGCGGGGAGCTCGAGACCGAGCTGAACAACTGGCTGCGGCAATATATCTCGGACCAGGAAAACCCTTCCGCCGATGTCCGCTCGCGGCGGCCGCTGCGCCGGGCGCAGATCACGGTCGAGGATGTCGAGGGCGAGGCCGGCTGGTATCGCGTCAAGATGTCCATCCAGCCGCACTTCAAATATATGGGGGCGGATTTCACGCTCAGCCTCGTCGGCAAGCTCGACAAGGAATGATCGGCTGAGAGGGCGGCGCTTCCTTGCCCGTTCAGACGGACAGCCTCTTCGAACGTCTCCTGCTTGGCAAGCGCGGCTACGCCCCAAGCAGAGAGACGAGCGCGTCCGCCGTGCTGGCAAGTGTCTTGCGCAACCTCAACCGGATCTTCAACACCAACCAGGGCAGTTCGCTCTCCCGCCCCGACTACGGCATCCCGGATTTCAACCAGATTATCCAGCATTTCCCGGATGCCGTGCCTTGGCTCACGAATATCCTGACCGAGCAGATCCATATGTTCGAGCCGCGCATCCAGTTCTGCCATGTGCGCTACGTAAGCGACCCGGATGCGATTCTCTCCCAAGGCGTGGTGACGCTGAACTTCGTCATCACCGCCAAACTCACCGACCGCGAGGGAGACGTCATCCGTTTCGAGACAGTCTTCGCCGATGATGGGCGCTTCTATGCGAAACCCTGAGGCATGAATTTCAATCGCTATTACCAGGACGAGATCGCCTATTTGCGCGAACTCGGAGCGGAATTCGCCCGGCGCAATCCTGATCTGGCGCCCTTTCTCTCGACCGAGAGCAAGGATCCCGATGTCGAGCGGCTGATCGAATCCTTCGCCTTCCTGACCGGACGGCTGCGCGAACAGATCGATGATGGGCTGCCTGAATTCGTGCATGCGCTGCTTGCAGTCCTCTGGCCGCAGGCGCTACAGCCGATCCCCTGCACCACGACGATCCAGTTCGATCCCGTCAAAGGCTCGATCACCGGCACGGAGACGATCCCGCGCGGGGTGCAGATCCTCAGCAAGGTGGTCGAGGGGGTGCGGTGCTCCTTCCGCACAACGACCGATCTCAGGGTGCATCCCTATGCCGTCACCATGGCGGAGATCGAGGAAGTCGCTGGCCTTGGCCTGCTGCGCATCAAGATCGCGCCGATCGGCGAGGTGACGCCGGAGGAGGTCGATTTCGGGCCGCTGCGCCTCTTCCTCAATTTTCACAACGATACCATCGCCGGGGCAGAGCTGCGTTTGCTGCTGCGCAACAGCGTCCGCGCCGTGCGCATCATCCGCCGCGACGGCAGCAGCATCGCACTGCCGCGGGCCCGCTTCCTCGCCGCCGGCTTCGCCCGCAACGATGCCCTGCTGCAGACGACCGAAACCACCTTCGATGCGCTGCGCATCCTGCAGGAATTTCTCTCGGTGCCGGAGAAATTCTCCTTCCTCGACCTGGAGGGCATGCCGCCGGCCACCACCTACGCGGGAGACGAGTTTACGATCGCGGTGGAGTTCGACCAGCCCTTCAAGACCCTCACCCGCCTCAATGCCGGCCAGATCCGGCTTAACTGCGTCTCGGCGATCAATCTCTTCGAAGCCGATGCCGAACCGATCACCATCTCGCGCCAGTTGACGGAATACCGCCTCTCCACCACCGATCCGCGCCACGTTGATATCTATGAGATCCTGCGCGTCGTCGGGTGGACCCGGGGCCATGCCGAGCGCATTACCTATGATCGGTTCGAGGCCTTCCATCGCCGCCCGCGCAGCGGCAACCCGAGCTATTACCTACGGCTGAAGCCGAGCGTGACCCGCCGGCAGTACGAGCACTATATCGCCTTCGGCGAGGTCGAGGGGGTGACGGCCACCGGCAAGGCCGATCTCGCGCTCGCCCGCCTCACCTGCTGCAACGGCAGCCTGCCGGAACTGCTAGGCCTCGGCGAGATTGCCGATCCGGGCCAGAACGCCCCGCTTTCGGCCAAGCCGCGCAATGTCAGTCCGGTTACCGCCTATGTCGTGCCGCCGCTCAATGCCATGGGGCTCTGGTCCATCGTCTCGATCATGGCGCGCAACTATTACCCCATCGCGCATGTCGAGGGGTTGCGGAACCTGCTGGAGCATCTCAACTTCCGCGCCTTTATCGATCGCCAAGCCGGCCGCCGCCAGGAGTTGATGACCCAGGGGCTGCAATCCGTCTCCACCGAAGCCTGCGACATGGTGATCCGCGGCCATCCGGTGCGCGGGCGGCACATCACCCTGACCGTGAACGAGGATGATATGGAGGGCCTCGGCCGCGCCTATCTCTTCGGTGAGGTCATGGACCGCTTCCTCGGCCTCTTCGCCAATCTCAATACCTGCCATCGTTTCTCGCTGCACTGCAGCCGATCCAACACGATTTTCGATTGGCCGATGCGCATGGGAACGGTCGCGCCGCTATGATGGAGGCGCTGCTCCGCGCCCCCTGGCTGTTCTCCTTCTACCAGGCGGTGCGCGTCGCCGAAGTCGAATCAGGCCGCAGCGGATTGATCGGCAGCCTCGGCCCGGTGGCGGAAGAGCCGGTTCGCTTCCGCGGCCAATACGGCCTCGGCTTCCCCTCCTCCGAGATCAGCTCCATCCGGCTTGACGAGGACGTGAGCGAGGGCGAGGGCGAGGGCTCGCCCTGGCGCAAGGTCGAGATGGAGGCGACCCTGCTCAGCCTCTATGGTTCGGTCTCGCCACTGCCGAGCGATGTCACGGAGATGATCATCCAGCGCGATGATACCGGGACGATGCGAGACTTCCTCGACATCTACAACCATCGCTTGATTTCGCTCCTCTACCGGATCTGGCGTACCGCCCAGGTGGATCTGGAACGCCGGGCCGATCTTTCCGATCAGTTCTCCTTCGCCATCCGCTGCCTCGCCGGGCTCGGCCATAACGATATCGAAGATCGGATCGACAAGGGCAGCCTGCTGCACGATGTGCGCCACCTCGTCGGCTGGACGCGCTCGGCAAGCGATCTGCGCGCCGTCCTCACCGGCCAGTTTCCGGAAGGCGAGTGGGCGGTGGAGGAATTCGTTGCACGGGAATTCACCATCGCGCCCGAGTTCCAGTGGCGGCTGGGATGGGCCGAGCCGAGCGAGCTTGGCGAGGATGTGGTGCTGGGAGACCGCATGGAGGATATCACCGGCCGCATCCGCATCTGGGTGCGGGCCCGGGATTGGCTGCACTATTGCGACCTGCTGCCGGGTGGCGAGACCTTCCATGCCGTCCAGCAGGTCGTTCGGCGCCTGCTGCGCGATCCGCTCGATGTGCTGCTGGTGCCCTTTCTGCCGGTCGAAGCGCTGCGGCCCGCGCAATTCGACGGTGCCAGCGATGGTGGGCAACTCGGCCTCAATAGCTGGCTCGACAGGCCTGCGCCTGCCAGCAAGCCGAACTGGCCGGGTTTTCCTCTGGGCTACGAAGCCTGAGCCGCCGGTGCCGATGCCAGGATCGCGAAAGCATCGTCCTCAGGCGCGTAGTCCAGCCAAGTCTCGGCCTCCACCAAGCTCCAGGCCATATCCCGATTGCGGGACATGCCGTTGACCAAGATGGCCGGCCCCGGCCAGTGCGCAGGATCGGCGCTCAGGCTGCCGCGCACCAGGCGCGCGAAATCATGGTTGGAAAGCCACATGCTACGGAACCAGGCCAGGGCACGCTCATCCGCCGCGGTTCGCGGCGGCCTGGCGGCACCCTCCGGCGATCCGGCAATGCTGATGGTATCCGGCTGGTTTTCTCCCGCCTGCGCCCAGCCGATACGGATGGCAACGGTGGTGAGCGCGCCGCCCGATTCCTTGGCGAGCGCGGCAACCGCCCGCTCGCCCAGAAGCTTGCCCGCGGCATAGGCGGTGGAATCGAGATCGCGCGTACCGGTCCACCAGCGGGTGCCCGGTGCGGGCGGAAGGTTCGTCGTCAGGCTGCCGGGGCGCAGCTGCTCGGCCAGCGGCACGTCCTTATAGCCGCCCATGACGTGATTGGAGGAGAAGAAGACAAGGCGGCGGAGGCCGAGACGTAGCGCGGCAAGCCCCACCGTCTCGACCATATCGAAAGCGATGGCGGCATCCTGCCAGCTCGCTTCCGGCACGGCGCGGAAGGCCGCCGCATGCAGCACGGCATCGCACTCGGCCATGGCCTCTTCCCAGCCATTTTCCCGCCGGCTGAGATCCGCCTGCACGAGCGACACCTTGGGCCGCGCCGTTTCGGAAAAGACCGGTGCCTCCTCGCCATGCACGAGGCCGACGATATGGCGGCACCAAGGCGCCGCGGCCAGGGCTTCCACCGCCTTGCCACCCAAATTCCCGCCCGCGCCCGTCACCATCACGGTTGCTGGCCGCCGGTATTCGCCCACCGCCACGCCCCCTCTCCTTTTGACTGGAACCCCCGAGCGCGAGCACGAGCGCGAGCGGGCTTCCGCTGAGCGGCCCAGCTTCGAGAAGCGAACGGCCCTTGGCAAGGGAATTGCGCGGTGGCGCGGCTATTCCTGCGCCGCCTTATGGGCCGCCAGCGCCATCAGCCGCTGATCCCGCCAAGCCTGGCGTTCCGCATGCCGATCCATCGGCAGCCGCTGCCGGGTTGCGGCATGCAGCCGCGCGATCGGCTCACCCTCCCAGGCAGGTTCCTGGCTCGCGCGGAGCATGTCCCGGAAGCGCAGGCCGTAGCGCGCGCAGTAATCGGCGAGGCCGCCAGGGGCGTTGAGGTCGATCGTCTCGAACGGCCCCATGAAGGACCAGCGCAGGCCGAGCCCCTCCGCCACAGTGGCATCGATATCGGCTGGATCGGCATAGCCCTGCTCGACGAGGAACAGCGCCTCCGAGAGCAGCGCCGCCTGCAGGCGATTGAGGATGAAGCCGTCGATCTCCTTCTTGAGTGTGGCGGTGACCATGCCGGCCTCCTGCAGCAGGCCGCGCGCGCGATCCACCGCCTCAGGGTCCGTCCAGGGTGCCGGGGCAAGCTCGACGATCGGAATGAGATAGGGCGGATTGACCGGATGGGCCACGAGGCAGCGCGATCGCCCAGGCAGCCCCTCGCTGAACAGGCTGGCGCGGATGGTGCTCGTCGAACTGGCGAGGATGGTCTCGGGGTCGGCCAGGCTGTCCATCTCGGCGAAAAGCTCCTGCTTCTCGCCCAGCTGTTCCGGCCCGCATTCCTGCACATAGACCGCGCCGTCCAGAGCCTCGGCCAGGGTCTCCGCCTGGTGTAGCCGGGCGAGGATCTGCCGCGGCGTCTGGCCCTGCAGCAATCCCATCTCGCCAAGCTCGGGCAGACGCGCGGCGACGAAATCGAGCGCGGCCGGCACCGCCGCGCCGTGCGGATCCCAGAGCACAACCTCATCGCCACCCCGCGTGAAGACGATAGACCAGGCGCGGCCGATCAAACCCGCGCCGATCACAGCGATTTTTGCCATAGCTCTCCCTTCCCTGCCCGCCATTCACACGGCGCTCTGCCGGCCGAGCTTGCCGGAAGCGGTGCGGGATTGCACCCCCATGCCAGGATAGGCGGCCGCGCGGAGCCCCGGGCTGGACAGGTCAGGCGCTTCCGGCCGATCCTCTCCGGCCGGGAGACCAGACCGAACCGGCTGACGAAGAGAAGATGGGAGTGGGAGGCGCGCCATGACGGACTATCGGAGCTTTGAGCGGAAACCGGGTGCTGCAGCGCCGGCGCTGGATGCGACCACGCTGCGCCCGCTCGGCGAGACGGGCCTTTCCGTCACCGCGCTCGGCCTCGGCACCGCGCCCTTGGGCGGGCTCTACGCGCCGCTGCCCACCCCACAGGCGCTCGATCTGCTGGAATGCGCCTGGGAGCAAGGCCTTCGTTATTTCGATACCGCACCATTCTATGGCATGGGCCGGGCGGAACATCTCACCGGCCAAGCCTTGCGCGAGAAGCGCGATTCATTCGTGCTGTCGACCAAGGTCGGCCGCTTGATGACGACGCAACGTGCTGGACGCACCCTGCCGCCGGAGGGGCCAAAAAACCCGTTCGACTCCGGCTGGCACGACGCGCTGCCCTTCCGCGAAGTGTTCGACTACAGTTATGATGGCGTGATGCGCAGCTATGACGATAGCCAGCAGCGCCTCGGCCTCGCCAAGCTCGATATCCTCTATGTGCATGATATCGGCCGCGTGACGCATGGTGCGTTGCACGAGCATCATTGGCGGCAGCTGACGAAAGGCGGCGGCTTTCGTGCCCTTACCGAACTCAAATCGGCCGGGGATATCGCGGGCTTCGGCCTCGGCGTCAATGAATGGGAAGTCATCCGCGACGCGCTTGAGGAGAGCGATCTCGATTGCTGCCTGCTCGCCGGGCGCTACAGCCTGCTCGATCGCGCGGCCGAGGCCGGCTTCCTGGAACTCGCCCTTGCGCGCAAGGTGGCGATCATCGCCGCCGGCGTCTTCAACTCCGGCATCCTGGCTTCCGCCGCCAAGGCAGACCAGAAGTTCAACTATGCCGATGCCCCGCCCGAGATCCTGACTGCCGTCGCCGCCCTGCGCGGGGTAGCAGAGGATCATGGCGTGCCGCTCGGCGCTGCCGCCATCCATTTCCCCCTGCGCCATCCGGCGATCACCGCTGTGCTGGTGGGCGCGCGCAGCCGCTCGCAGCTTCTGCAGAACATCGCCTGGTTCGATATCGAACTGCCTGATGCCATCTGGTCGGATATGGACCGCGCGCTCGCCGCCGCGCAGGCGGGCTGAGCGCCATGCTCGATGCGCATCAGCATTTCTGGCAACCTGCGCGCGGCGATTACGGCTGGCTGACACCGGATTTCGGGCCGATCTACCGCGATTTCATGCCGGATGATCTCCGCCCGCTGCTCGGCCCCGCCGGGATCGGCCAGACCATCATCGTGCAAGCGGCCGAGAGCGAGGCGGAGACCGATTTCCTGCTCGATCTCGCAGGCCGAACGGATTTCGTCGCGGGCGTCGTCGGGTGGCTCGACATGACGGCCGAGAACTTCCCCGCCCGCCTCGCCTATTACCGCGCCCAGCCGAAATGGCTCGGGCTGCGGCCGATGTTGCAGGATCATCCGCCCGAGGCGATCCTCGATGCGCGGTTCCGCCGCAATCTGGCCGAGGTCGCGCGGCAGGGGGTGCCGCTCGACATTCTCACCTTCCCGCGGCATCTGGCTCATTTCCGTGTTGCGCTGGCAGAAGCGCCCGATCTGCGGGGGATCGTCGATCACCTCTCCAAGCCCGATATGACGCAGCCCGAGTTGGGCGGCTGGGCTGTGGATATGGTGGCGCTCGCCCAGTATCCGCGCCTCATGTGCAAAATCTCCGGCATGGTGACGGAGGCCGGCAAGGATTGGTCCGCCGCCCGCATCCGCCCCTTCCTGCGCCATGCGGCTGAGGCTTTCGGGCCGGACCGGCTGGTTTTCGGCACCGATTGGCCGGTCTGCACCCTGGTCGCGAGTCATGCCGAGGTTGTGGACCTCGCCCGCAGCCTGCTCGGCGAAGTTTATGGCGCCGAGGATCTCGCCAAGATCTTCGAGGGGAATGCGCGGCGTTTCTACGGGCTTGACGGTCGGTAGCGCGAAGGCGCTTCCCCACGGCTGAGGGTGCGGTTCGGCCCCTGCCTCATTGCCGAACTTGGGCCGGCGGGAGGCTTAAGCCCCCTCCGCCAGGATCTCGGCCGTGGTCACACAGCGAAGCAGCGGCGCGGCGTAGCCGAGCAGCGTGAGGGCGTGGTCATGCGCCTCTGGCGAGCCGCCGGCGCAGGCATCCGTGATGAGCCGCACCGGGCGGCCATCGTCGATCGCGGCAAGCGCCGTCGCCAGAACGCAGCAATCGGTCGCGACCCCGCAGAGCGCCAGGCTCACATCCGGGCCGAGGCGCGCAGCGAGCGCCGCGTCCCATTTATTGAAGGTCGCCCGCGTGTGGACGACCATCCCATCCGTCACCGCGAGCTTGAGATCCCAGGCGGGGTCACCCTCCGGCAACAGGAATTCCGGCCAGTCGGCGAAATAGGCTTGCCAGGCGCCCATTGGCGGCAGCGGTGCGATATAGCGCGTCAGCACCACGCGGCCAGCATAGGCGGCGATGAGCTTTTCCACCCGCGGCAGCACCTCGTAAAAGCCCGCCGAGGCCCAGCGGCTGGGTGGATCGGCGAAGGCCCGCTGCATATCGACGACCATCAGCCATTCATCATGCGGCGGCATCGGCTACTCCTCTTCAAGTCCATCGGGAAGCGGCGGAAAAGCCCCGGCCGCTGCCCCCTCCTCCACCATGCGCATCGCCGGAATGAGGGCGCCCCAGCTATAGAAGCGGTCCGCATCCACGCTCTCATCCCCCGCCGGATCGGTGCGGTGGAAATTCTCCCGGCAGATGCGCGCCTCCTCCCAGCCGGGCGCGAACATCGCATAGGCCCGCGCCGCGACCTCCGCCGCGAGATCAGCTTCGCCCGCGCGGCGCAGACCCTCCCAGGTCAGGAAGAGATGGGGTGGCCAGATGCGCCCGCGCCAATAGACATTGTCGGCGCTCGCCGGATCGTCCCGCGCGGAAGACGGCAGCACCCGCTCGCCCCAGAACTTCTCCGGGTTGAGGAGGTAACCGCCGATCAGCGCGGCCTTCTGCGCTCGGGACGCCGCGCCGCAGAGCAGGGGATAGAAGCTGGTGACGGAGAGTGAGGCCGCGAACGCGCCCGACCAGTGACGGGCGGCGAAGACGCCGCGGCTTTCATCCCAAAGCCGGTCGCGAATGCGGGCATTGAGCACGCGGGCCGAGCGGCGCAGCGCCTTCGCCGTCGGCCTGTCATCGAGAACATCCGCGATCCAGGAGAGGCATTCGGCATCGAGCGCCAGCAGCGCGTTGAGTCCAGGCTCCGCCATGCTCAGCGTGTGCGCCGAAGCGTCGAACTGGGCGCTGTCGAAGATCGGCGCGTTGTCCATGAAGGATTCGTCCAGCGCCGCCTGCTTGGTATGCACGAAGGCACCGGTGCCGGTGGGGCTGCTGCCATATTCCACCAGGCCGTCGCCGTCGCCGTCGCGCGCCGACCACCACCAGCGATGGGCGCGCAAGACTGTCGGGAAGTGCTCGGCGAGCAGTCCACGATCGCCACTCAGCTGATAGAGGCGCCAGAGCACATAGGCGGCCAGTGGGGATTGCGAGCGGTCGATCCATTCCTCATTGGCCGTGCGCAGGCAAGCGAGATTACCGGCCGGGGTCTGATAGCCAAGCGCTGCTTCCAGATTGGCGCGCGCGGTTGTCAGATCACCGGCAAGCGCCGCGAGCAGGGCATGGAACAGCATATCGTTCAGCCATACGCCCCAGCCGGCGAATTTGCCGCCCAGCCAGTTGCGCGTGAGCACCGTCGTCGGGCGATGGTGGGCCGGGTCCCAGACCGTGTTCCAGGCGATGATGTCGCGCACCGCGGCGCGCGCCGGCGGCGCGGCCTCGGCAGATGGCGCGGGCCAGGCCGCAAGCAGCGCGGTGCTCGCCACCTCAGCCGCCGCCTCATCCGTGCCGAGGGCGGCGGCGATGCGGATCTCGGGATGCATCTGGGCATTGAAGCGCAGCACGCCCCAGCGCGCCCCAGGCTCTACCCGGGGCGGCGCGTAATAGCCGCGTGCCGCAAGATCCTCGGCGAAGCTTTCGATCCGCTGATAGGCCCCGCCATAAACCGCCGGCACGCCCGCGCGGATCGAGCAGAAGAGCGAGCGGTGGCGGGTGACCAGGCGAGGCGCCGCTTCAGGCGGCATCGGCTCGGCGTGCAGAACCCGGCACCAGGGCTCATCGGGCCGCCAAGGCGGCGGCCCGCCCTCGATCGGCTGAAAGCCCGTTTCCAGCGCCGTCCACACGCGCAAGCCCCATTCCCCGAGCGCCAGGAAGCGCAGCGTGAGGGCCAGACGATGCGGATCGGGCTTGATACAGGTGAATTCCAGCCGGCTGCCGGCGTAAGCGATCTCGGCGCGGATCAAGCTCCCGTCGGACGCATGGTCGAGCAGCCTGAGGCCGGTGCTTTCGCCCGCCACCCGGTAGCGACCATCCGCGCTGCTGAACAGAGAGAAGCGGAGCGTGAGGCCGGTCGGCAGATGAACCAGGCTGAGCGGATCGCGCGCATCCCAGGTGTTCCACTGCCGGCCGATGCTCACCGTCATGCACGCGCCTCCCGCGGCAGCAACTGGCCGCCGCGAAAGCTCAGCCAGAGCGGCATGCCAGGCTCGGTGAGGCCGGCGGCAAGGATATCAGGGGATAGCGCCAGGATCGAGACGGTCTGCCCCGCGCATTCCGCCCGCAGCGTCACCACCGGGCCGCCATACTCGGCCGCGAGCAGCCGCCCAGCCTCGGCATCGGCCGGGCGCGGCCCCTCCCCCCGTGCGGCTGTGATCTCCTCCGGCCGCAGAGCAAGATGGAAGGCGCCGTCGGTTACGCAGGCGAGCCCGGGCGGCGGCGCGATCTCGCGCCCGGCGAGGCAGAGCCGCCCAGCGGCGACCGTGACCGGCAGCAGGTTCACGGCGCCGAGGAAGCCCGCCACGAAATCATCCACCGGCCGCCGATAGATCGCCGCCGGCGCGCCGGACTGGCGGATCGTCCCGCCATCCAGGACCACCACCCGATCGGCGAGGTAGAGCGCCTCTTCCTGGTCATGGGTCACCATCACCGTCGTCACCCGCGTTTCCGCCTGGATGCGTTTGAGTTCCTCCCGCACCTCCTGCCGCACCTTGCGATCGAGCGCGGAGAGCGGCTCGTCGAGCAGCAAGAGCGCGGGACGGATGACGAGGGCGCGGGCCAGCGCCACGCGCTGTTGCTGGCCACCGGAAAGCGCCGCCGGCTTGCGATGCTCAAACCCCGTCATGCGCACCAGGCGGAGGATCTCGGCCACCCGCTCGGCCCGCTCGGCGCGCGGCAGCTTGCGCATCCTCAGGCCGAAGGCGACGTTGTCGAACACCGTCATATGCGGGAAGAGCGCGTAGTTCTGAAAGACCACGCCGATATTGCGCTGTTCGGGCGGCATCTGCGTGATCTCTCGCGCCGCGAGCGTGACGCGCCCGCCATCCGCCGCCGCGAAACCCGCGACGAGCCTCAGCAGCGTCGTCTTGCCCGAGCCGGAGGGGCCGAGCAGGGTGTGGAACTGGCCCTTCGGCACCGCGAGGCTGACGCCATGCAGCACGCGCGTCGCGCCGAAGGACTTGCTCAGATCTTCGACGATAAGGCCTTCGAGGCGCGGGCTCATGGCGCCGCGCCGCCCGGCAGACCGGCGTTGCGCAGGCCGAGCCGATGCAGGATGGCGATCAACCCGCAGGTGGCGAGAACGATGAGCGTTGCCAGCGCATTGAGATCCGGCAGGTAGCCGACGCGGATGAGCGTGTAGATTTTGAGCGGCAGGGTCTGCACGCCGAAGGGGGCAAGGAAATACTGGATCAAGAAGCTGTTGAAGGAGACCATGAAGGCCATCAGCGCCCCGCTCAGGATGGAGGGAAGGGAGAGCGGCAGGCTCACGCGGAGGAAGCTGCCGAGCGGGCTCGCGCCGAGGGAGCGCGCCGCATGGTCAAGATCCCGGTCGAGCGCGTGCAGCCGTGCCGCGACGATGAAGACCACATAGGGCAAAGTCGTCGCGGTGAGGCCGAGATAGATCGAGAAGAGGCTGCGGCCGAGACCGATGGCATTGGCGACCAGCAGCATCGCGAGGCCGAGGATGAGCCAGGGAACCGTGATGGCCGCGAGCAGCGCGAGGCGCAGCATGGCCGCGCCAAACCGCGCCGCCCGCCGATCGAGCCAGACGGCCGCCATGGTGCCGAAAAGCGCGGCGGAGCAGGAGACGGCGAGCGAAAGCTCGACCGAGAGCCAGGCCGGAGCCAGAAGGCCGGAGCCGGCGAACAGCGCCCGATACCAGTGCAGCGTGAAGGAGAAGGGAAAGGTGCCATAGGGCGAGGCATTGAAGGAAAGCAGGATGATGATGGCGAGCGGCAGGAACAGGATGCCGAGCACCAGCCACAGCATGCCGAGCATGAGGGGAGAAAGCGCTTCCGCATCGCGCAGCCGCCGCTCAGCCACCGGCATGCCTCCCGATCCAGGCGGCTGCCGGCCGCAGCGCCGCCAGCAGGCCGGTGACGATCAGCATCCCGAGCAGCAGGAGCAGGGATAGGGCCGCGCCGAAGGAAGGGTCGTCCGCCCGCGTCATCTGATCGGCGATGACGTTGCCGAGCAGCAGGCCGTGCGGCCCGCCGAGAATTTCGGATTCGACGAAGGCGCCGCCCATCGGCACGAAGACCATGATGAGCCCGGTGACGAGCCCGGGCGCCGACAGCGGAAAGATGATGAGCGCCATGCGGCGGAAGCGGCCGGCGCCAAGCGAGCCGGCGGCCGCCAACAAGGATCCGTCCACCCGCAGCATGGCTGAGAACAGCACGAAGATCATCAGCGGCAGGTTCTCGTACACCAGCATCACGATGGTGGCGGCCTGGGTATAGAGGATCGATCCGCCAGGCCCCGCAAGGCCGAGGCCGCGCGCCAGCATCATGATCGGGCTCGACGCGCTGAGCACGATGAAGATGCTGTAGATGAGCAGAAGATAGGAGGTGAGATAGGGGATGATGATGGCGAGGAGGACGAGGTTGCGCCGCCCCGCCGAGAGGCGGGAAAGCGCCCAGGCGGGCGCCCAGGCGATCGCCGCGGTGATGAGGGCCGCGAGCCCTGCTGTCCAAAGCGTCTTGAGCGCGAGGCGCGCATAGAGCGGGCTTTCCACCATCCGCGCATAGCTGTCGAGGCCGAGCGGCGCCCCCGCCCCATCCGGCGCCAGGCTGAACCAGACGAGTACGGCGAGCGGGATCACCACCATCAGCGCGAGCGCCAGGGCTGCCGGCAGCACCAGCAGCGGCGCCGCATAGCCGCGTGCAAACTGAAGCGCCGGCCGCACCTCAGGCCGCCTTCACGTCTTCCCAAAGCTGCGTCCATTTCTTGAGCGCCTTGGGCGAAACCCCCGTCTGCAGCGCGATCTTTCCCTTATAGCCCAAGATCGGCCCGGCCATCAGCTTGTCGGCCGCGGCCTTCGGCAGGGCCTGGGCGGCGGCCATGTTCACCGGCACGGCAAGCTCCTGGTTGGGGCCGGGATGGCTGATCCACTGGGTGAAATAGGCCGGGCTCGTCAGGAAGTTGATCCAGGCATAGGCGAGGTCGAGATGGGGTGTCTTGCGGACGATCGCCCAAGTATCGCCCCAGACCACGGTGCCGTCCTTCGGCAGGATGAACTCCACCGCATGGCCGTTCGCCTTCATGGTGCCGGCAAGGCCGGACCAGAGATTGCCCATGGTGATCTCGCCGGTGATATAGGCTTTCGTCCAATCGTCACCCGAGGACCAGAAGAGCTTCACATTCTTCTTCAGGTCGAGCAACGCCTTGCGGATCTTGGCGAGATCGGGGTTCTGTGGATTTTCGCCGAGATAGAGCGCGGCGGTCATCACCGCGGTTGTCGGGTCATCGAAAAAGCCGACCTTGCCCTTGTTCGCCGGATCCCAGAGCACCGCCCAACTGGTCGGCGGTGCGGCGACCGCCGCCGGATTGATGGCGAGCGAGGTGGCGCCCTGCACCCAGGGCACCGCGAAGGTATGACCGTCGTAGCGGATCGACGGATCCTTGGTGAAGCGCGCCTCCAGATGCGGCCAGGAGGCAACCTTCGCGGTGTCGATCGGCAAGAACAGCGATTGCATCGCGCCCGGCAGGACATATTCGAGATTGGGCAGGCAGACATCGATCTTGCCGAGGCCGCCCTGGCGCAGCATGGTCAGCAGATCGTCCTCCGAGGTGAAATAGACCTGGCGCACGGTCGCGCCCGTCATCCCCTCGAACATCTTGATGGTTGCCGGATCATCGGCACCGTAATTCTGCCAGGAGGCGACGGTGAGCGTCTGCCCCTGGAAGCTTGCGGGAGCGGCGCGGGCCGCGGCCGGCAGCGCCAGGGCGGCGCCAGCTGCGAGCAGGGAACGGCGGGCAATGGCCATGCTCAGGCATCCTCTCTTCCAGGTTCGGGACAGGTGTCAGCGAGATAGGCATCGAGCGCGCGGCGCGATGGTGCGGTCGCCGGGCCGCGCCGGGTAACGGAGAGGGCGGCCGCACTATTCGCCCGCAGGGTGGCGCCCGCCGCGTCCATGCCTTCGGCGAGTGCTGCGATGAGGGTGCCGGCATGGGTATCGCCCGCCCCGGTGGAATCGACCATCGGCACCTCAGGCGCCGGGATATGGCGGGCAGCGGCGCCCTCGCCGGTGCCGATCCAGGCCCCGGCGGCGCCATCCCGCAGGATGAGTAGCGCGTCCGGCTGCATGGCAGGGCGCAGGGCGGCAAAGGCGGTGGAGGCTTCGCCGCTCCCGGTCAGGATCGCGGCCTCCCGGCGGTTCATTGTCCAGACATCGGCGCGGGCGAGAATGCGGGCGAGGATCAGGGCGTCGATCTCCGCCGCGAGCGGCCCCGGATCGGCGACGAAGCGGATGCTGCGCGGCAGACCTTCGAGCCAGCGGGCGATCGCGGGACCGAGCGTCGGATAGGCGAGATCGTAGCCCGAGGCGAAAACCGTATCCCCAGGCCCGACCGGCACATCCTCCAGCCGCCGATCGCCGAGGCGCGATTCGACACCGGGGCTCGAAATGAAGCTGCGCTCGCCATCCGGCTCGACCAGGACCAGGCAAAAGCCGCTGTCACCCTCCGCTGTCTCAGGTAGCAAGGCCGCGATCCCCTCGGCCGCCAGGGCCGTGCGGATCGCCGTGCCATAAGGCCCGCTGCCATGCCGGCCGGCAAAGACCGCGGCCATGCCCTGGCGCGCGGCGGCGGCGAGAATGTTGAAGCCGCCGCCCGCCGTGATGTGGGCGGCGGAGGCCAGCACATCCCCGCCGCGGGCGGGAAGATGCGGCACAGACAGGCAGATATCCGCAACCACGCTGCCGACGGTGAAAAGCCGCGGCGCGCGCCGCATCAGAGCCTGCTCTTGCCGCGCAAGGCGAGCAGCCGGCTGGCGAGCCTCTCCAGATCAAGCTCCGGATTGGCCGCGGCGAGCGTGGCCACCGCCGTCGGAGGGAAGGCCGCCGCGCCATGACAGGCGCCCATGATCGCCCCCGCGATGGCGGCCACAGTGTCGCAATCGCCGCCGATGCTCGCCGCGAGGCGGCAGACCCGCCAGGGATCGTCCGGCGCGAGGGCGCAGAGGGCGAGCGCCGCAGGCACCGCCTCGTTGGTGGCGACCCCAGTGCCCACAAGGCGATAGACGAGATCGAGCGCTTCATCCTCACCCTTGCCGCGCACGAGATCCATCGCCCAGCGACCCCGATCAGCGACGGCGCCGCCGGCGAAATAGAAGCCGCGCTGAGCCCCGGCCTCCGCCGCGCGCAGCGCCAGAGAGAGCGCTGCCGCCACATCGGCCCCCTCCACCCCGGCACTCACCGCCGCCGCCACGGCGGCAGCACCCGCCAGGGCGATGGTCGTATTGTGGGTGACATGGGCGGATTGGAACACCGCCGAGACCAGACCCGCAAGCGGCTCGGGCGGAAAGGCGATGCCGACGGGGGCCACCCGCATCGCGGCGCCATTGGTGGCGCCCGTCCGCCCCGTCTCGGTCGTCGGCTTGCCCTGCGCGACGAGGCTGAGCGCATGGCGCGTGGAGGGGCCGAGCAAATCCTGCGACCCAGCCGCGACCATCCGCGCTTCCCAGGCAAGAAGAGCGGCAGCGAAGGCTTCCGGCTCCACCCTGCCCTCACCCGCCACCAGCATCTCGCCGAGGATCACGGCCTGGTCGGTATCGTCTGTCACCCGTGCGGCCGGCATGCCGCCGCTGATCGGGTTCTCCGGCGGCCCCGGCTCGAACCAATCGAGAATTCCCCAGCGGGCGCGGATCACCTCCCGGGCGGTATATTGCGTCGGCATGCCGAGCGCATCACCCAGGGCGAGGCCGAGCAAAGCTCCGTGCGCCCGGTCGCCGCGCCCCGGCTCTGCGGCGCCGCTCATCGTGCCGGCGCCCCGAAGCTCAGCCGCAAGCTGAAATGGTCCGGGTGCAACAGACTGCGCACATGTTCCACGATCGCCCCCGCTCGGTCATGCACAATGCGGAGGGTGCCGAGGAACGGCGCTCCCGGCTCTTGCGCCAGGGCCGCCGCCTCCTCTGCCGAAAGGCGGGCGAGGTCCACCGCCTCGCTGCCGCCGACCGGCCTGATCTCGAGGCTTTCGAGGGTCCGCCGCAGAGAGCCTTCCAGAAGCCCTTGCAATAGCACCGCCTCATAGGCGGCGCACCAGGGCAAGCGGCTGCGTTCGAGCGAGATCGGCTTGCCGTCTGCGGTGCGGCGCACCCGGTCGATCGCCAGAAATTCGTCGCAGCCAAGGGTGAGGCTTGCCGCCAGCGCAGCATCCGTGAGCCTTTCGAAGCGCAGCACGCGGATGTCAGCGGGAACGCCGTGGCGGGCGAGCGCGCGCGACCAGCCGATGGCGTCGTCGAGCCGGGCGCCGTCATAGCAGACGAAGGAGCCGGCACCGCCCCAGGTCTCGATCAGCCCGGCGTCCTGGAGGCTGGAGAGGGCTTGCCGGATGGTGCTGCGGCTGACGTCGAAGCTGCGGGCGAGATCAACCTCACCCGGCAGGCGCTCACCACGGCGAAAGGCGCCAGCCTGGATATCCCGGGTCAGAAGCTCCGCCACCCGCTGGTATTTCGCGGCCATCCGTCCGAACCTGTACGTTCCTGTCCGAATGCTAACCAGAGGTCTTGCCCAGCACAAGGCCAATCTGTCAGCCCGCACGCACAGCCGCCGCCCATTTACCTCGGATTTATCATGAGAAAGGCGAACCTCTCGCGGAGCAGGCGGCGGCGAACCGCGGCCTTACACATTTCGTTAGTGGTCGGCGGTTACTATGCAAAATGGCTTAATTCTTGCGCGTGGTGAATATAGCCCGTTCCACCTAGAGCAAAATATTTGTGGTCTTACAGTGAGTTTTTCGGTTCAAGAGTGTGGGAATGCTTGGGTGCGTAATCGTTTGGATGACTGGGCATCATTGGCGCGGCAACCCTGAAGTCGGGCAATTTGGAAGTCAAGCATCGCGTGTCACGGGCATCGGTTTGCGGCTTGGCCAAATCATCGGGGCCTTCTTCGGCCTCATGCTTGCCAGCCTAGCGCCAAGACGCCCGCTTGCGGCGCGTCCCTTGCAGCGGTGAACTTCTCGGGGCGGACCAGTGCAGATTCTTTTCACGAACGTTATCTTTTCAGAACGCACCGGCACCGAGGTCGCGACACTCGAACTTGCCCGCGCCATGCGCGAGCGTGGCCACTTCGTTGCGATCTACAGCCCGACGATTGGAGGCCTGGCGCACGAGGCCCGCGCCAGCGGAATCCCCGTGACGGACAAGATCCGCAACATTGGCTTCACGCCCGATATCATTCACGGCCATCACAATATCTCGCTCACGATCGCACTCACCGCCATCCGCCACGCCCCGGCGATCTTCGTCTGTCATGATTCGAGCAGCATGTTCGACGAATCATTCAAACATAGCCGGATCCGCGAATATGTCGCGGTTGATGCTGCCTGCCGCGAACGTCTGATCTTCGAAGGCGCCGACCCAAAGCGGATCACGGTTATTCCGAACGGGGTCTCGCTCGATCTTTACGCCCAGCGCAGGATCTGGGTCGAACGGCCGCTCAAGGCTCTGCTCGTCGTCAAGAAGCGGATCGACCATGTGCCGCTGGTCGAAGAAGCCTGCCGCGAAAGCGGGATCGATCTTGAAATCGTCGGCGCCGGTGTCGGTCGTGTCGTGGCAGATCTGCCGAGCCGCTACCTCGACGCCGATATCGTCTTCGCGCATTCGCGGAGCGCGATCGAAGCCGCCGCCACCGGCGCCTTCGTCATCGTCATCGACGAATATGGCTATGGCGGGAAGCTCGATCCGGCGCAGATCATCCATTGGCCGGAGACTTCGCTCTCCAGACGCATCCTGCGCCGATCCGTCACCCTCTCCGAACTGATGGCCGACATCGCCGCCTATTCCGCCGACGACGCCCGCCTCGTTTCGATGCTTCTGAGGGGCAAGACCGATCTTCGCGCGCTCGCCGGGGAGTGGGAGAAAATCTACGAACGCGTCGCCCATGGCGAAGCGGACAGCGACGCTTCGCTCGATCGGTACCATCTGGCTGAGGTGCTGGAGAGGTTCCTGCCCTCGCCTTACGACGCATCGATCGCGCGCCAGGATCACGAGCGCGATCTTCCGAGGCTTGAGATTGCCGACCGGCTGGCGGCCTTGTTCCAGGAGTTCACCGGCGGCAGCCTCGATCAGATCCCCTTCGGCCAGGCGGCTCTCGGTCAGGTGCTGCTCGACCAAGGCTGGTACATGCCCGAATATGGCAGCGTCTGGTCGGCAGGCGGGGAGATCGCGCTCTGGCTTCCGGCCGCCGTCATCAACGCCTGGGATGGCGTGATCGGCATGGAGTGCAGCCGCTTCATGCCGGCAACGAAAAGCCTGGAAGACACCAGCCCGGTTTTCGTCAGGATAGACGGCACGCCGGTCGCGACCTGGCATTTTCATCCCGATCATCCCGAATCGGAGGATGAGCGAATTCTTGCCGTTCCGGCCGATCTGCGCCCGCCGCCTGGCGGCGCCGTGCGGGTTTCCTTCGAGCTCACCGATGCGGTCTCACCCAAATCGGTCGGCGTCAGCCCGGACGAGCGGAAACTGGGTCTGACATTGTCGCGCCTCTATCGTCCGGCATCCGTCAGCCACTTGGAAGTCTCGTTAGATGACGAGGAAACTCAGCCCATCACCGAAATTCCGCCCGGTCTAGAAACCGGCATGCTCGCACTCTCTCTCGCCTCTTCGGACAATCGATGAGCGATGCCGTTTTGGTGCCTCAAGATGTGCGCGCACCTGTCGAAACTGGCGTATATGCGCGGCAGTTGAGTGCGGCGCAGAGGGGGGTGTGGCTTGGGCAGGAGCTGCGGCGGGAGAGCGCGGCTTACATC